>CAINFV010000232.1 GCA_903848235.1 Chlamydiia bacterium
AAGAGAGGACTTGAAGAATAAGAGAGTTTATTTTACTTTGAGGAAATGAACCTCTTGTGTAAACTCACTAACGTTCTAGGCGAACATTTCTTGTTGTCCTACACCTTGCCGGGTGCGGCGACTCAATCTTAGGCCCAGTGTAACAGCTGGGCCTTTTTTATTCCCTTGTTTCCAATTTACTTGTTTCGTATCATCATCCCTCCATTTGGAGGAACTATGATTACGGATTATATTTTCGATACGATGCATGAATTCAAAGAAATGTTCAAGAGATTGTTTGTCTTTAAGAAGAAGTTGAAGGCGCTGGAAAACTTTTCTGAGACGACAAATTTCTCCCACAAAAATCAACTAAAGTTGCTTCGTGACTGTGTTGAATCAGGAATTCCTGATGAAAAAGATGAGGAATATCTTTCTCATTTGCTGAACCGGTACCAACTTAGATGGCTGGATTGGGCGCATAAGACGAATTGGCTCAAAGCGGAGATTAAACGGCACTCTTGCCGAATGCCCAAACAAGCGCCAGCAGTCGCTAAAGGACCATTTCAATTCTCATTGTTTGAATGGGGCGATAGACAGAAACAACAAACTAGCAATGTGCCCGTTGAACTGCTAAATCGCACAGGGACCCACGGAACACGAACGCATATTTAAAAGGAAATTATGATTTGGATTGGATTATCTGTGCTATTATGCGCAGTTCTTTGTTATATGATTATTAAAAAAGTGGAAAGAATTAATATGTTAGTAAGCAGCCAATGTTTGGATATATTTAATCTTAAGCAAGCATTTGGCGAATTTCAAAAGGATAGCGACTATCGTCTGACGGAATGGGG
Organism: Chlamydiia bacterium; assembly: GCA_903848235.1. GTDB lineage: Bacteria > Chlamydiota > Chlamydiia > Chlamydiales > FEN-1388 > CAINFV01. Next base: position 834 of record CAINFV010000232.1, read on the forward strand.
CAAAGAGCTGAAGGTGTGCATACTATCGCTTCAGGCGGATGTCCTCAGAAGTAAAATCGCGTCGCCGATAAAAGAAGTAATAGAAGAGAAAAAAAGACAAGCTAGACGCCCTTTATCAGAAGAAGCAAAGAAAAAGCAGGCCGAGAGACGGCGAGAATTAAGAGCACAAAAAAAAGAGGCCGAACAAGTTAATGCTCCGCCTCTTGAAATAAAGAAAGTGAGAGTCCGCGCCCCCTCTTTCTTTAATAATTACACAGCAACGGAAGTTGAAGAGTCCAGCAGTGACCTCAAATAAGATTCCTTGAATTGTGCTATGCGTTCGGGGCGCAAAGCTGCTTCAATGACATCGATAATAGGGGTCTCTTTGCCTGTCTTCTTAGCGGACTTCTTGCTCAGGGCATCTAGAAACTCTTGAAGATGGGAGGTGTCTATTCCGTCTATCTCTAGATGCTCTTTTAATGTTTCGAAAGGGGAGCCGACGGGTGTCGATTGAGGCTGAGAATCTTCTTCTTCTCTGCCGTCTGAATCGGCCCAGGGATTGCCACCATCGAAAAGCGCCTCTAAGTTTACTGGGCATTCTTTCATTTTCGCTTTGATTTCGTCTGAAATCGGCTTCTTTTTATCAGCGATAACCATGTATTGCGTCAGCTTTCCTTCGCCACTTCTGAAGATTTTTATGTCAAACTCATCCAAATCACCGTATTTGGGGTCATCTATGAAGTCTCTAAGGGCATTCAGAACTGAAGCCTGCCTTATCTCCAGCACTCCCAACTCTTCGTTGATTATATCCCATGCCCAAAACGCCCAGAAGCTCTTTATGGGTTTTGTTGCAACAATTGGTTTCTTGGGGCATTCGTTATCTCTAAATCGGACTGGCTTATGGTCTAATGTCCAATCTTCCCATCCAATGATAGGAAGAGAAACAAGCCGAAACGCGTTTTCCCCTTTCTCAATGTTTAAATATTTGCTTTTCTTTTTTGGTCTGTATCCTGGCAATTTATACCTGCTCATGTTTACCTTGTTCTTAATTGTGTAGTTGTTTCGTTATAGACTTCTATACCAGGTATCGTTTCAACACCCAGCTTTAAGTCTCTTTTAATTGCTTCTTCGTTAATCATCAAGTATTTAATAGGCACTTTTGCAATGTCCAACAAGCGAAACCGCTTCTCGGACTTCTTTATCATCATGGCGCCTTCTCCACGGATAATGTTTTTGACAGGCTCAATTTCAAAGGGCTCATCACACCCAAAAAGAGAGGCGATAGCATTTAAATCAGCCTCGCGCTTCTTCTTGAGGTCTTCCAAAAGCAACATGTACTTGCCCGTCTTGGCATTGGCCAGCTCAATCACCTCGTCAAGGGGCTCAGTGACTTCTTTAGCCTTGTCGTTGATGCGAGCCAGCTCATTCCGCAGGGGCTCCGTTAACTTCTTCCTTAGGGATTCTACGACCTTTTTCAAGTCTTTCGCCTTGCGGTAAACAGAAGTCATCGACTTGTACTCGGATTCCGTTGAGACGACGAGAGACGAGGCATAAGACACCAGGTCAGAGACGACTTTTTTAACGGGGCTCTCTTCCTCCTCATTCAAACAAATGGTGAATGCGGGCTCTTCACACGTCATCGTCATGATAAACCTCTTTGGGCGTTGTGATTACCATCGCACATATGGGGCATACCCACACCATCTGGCGCGGGTGAAGGTCCATTATCTCTGCACAAGCAGGGCATTCGCATTCTGGGAACTCGTGAAACTCTGCGGGGTCTAATTGATGATCCAACATATTAATAGCCATAGGTTGTCTTTTCCCCAGAGTTAGCAGGATTTGATAAAAGTTTAAACGATTTCATGAGCTGGTCACTGAAGAACCGCTCGGCATTTATTTTTGATGACTCCGAAACAAGCGCTTCGGCCTTGGAATCGGATTGCAGGAATTGGTTTACGTAATTGTCTAGATTTTCTATATTCATGATTGACTGAGTTCTCCTAAGTTTTCTTAGTCTCCCCGTGACTTTATCCACGGGGATTTAATCTCGTTTGAGATTGCTCAGAATCTTGCCACATTTTGCCATTTTGTGGCAATCACTTTTTCTCAGTTTTCCAGAAATCTTCTATGGCAGTCATGCATTTTTGATGAATATAAGAGTCGAGTTTATAGGCGTGAACCTTGGGGTCTAGCCCGTCTTTATTGAGACGAAGAAACAGGAAGCGGTCACCAACATCAACTTTGTTTTTTAAAAGCAAATATCGATAAAGATGCCCTTGCATACCCCATGAAACGGGGGATTCTTGCACAGATGTTTTGAAGTCCATTAGGACTGGTACAAGTTCGTCTGGCATCTTTATAATGGCATCAATTTGCCCAGTCAACATCTTGTCTTGGCAAAAGAAGCGCTTCTCCCATTGGAGAAATTTAGGTTTTATTTCTTTTTTCCATCTAAGATAACTGTTGAAGTAGCCCCGAGTCTCATCTGAGGGGATAACGAATTCCCCATCCAAGTCATCAGCAATTAACTTGTGCACCTCTGTCCCTATGCGCGCCTTATTATCCAGTACAACAGGGTCAATATGTCCAAAACAACAGAATGGCCGAATGATATCAGACACCCTTGCATACAGTTTACCTTCATATTCGAACATTTTAAACCGCCATTGAGAGTTTCGATTGACTTTAACATTCCCACTTTTTATCATCAACTGGGAAAAAGAATGGAAAATTACTTATGCAGCCTAATAAATATTTTGTTTCGGAAGGGGTTAATGTCGTAGAATTTGCCGTCAAATCTCACGTTGGCGTCAGCACGATGTATAGATACTTAAGGGGAGAAAGCTGCCCATCGCGAGAAAGAGCAAAGTTTCTTGAAAAGATGACGAAAGGAAAAGTAACAGCAGCAGAATGGAGGAATTGTGACGGATAAAAAGGATCCAGTTGAATTTAACGATTTACGCGAAGTGATGGCCTATGCTCACGTGGGCAGGCAAGCACTTTATCTTGCTATTAGCAAAGGAGCACTAAAGGCAACAAAGAAAGGCCGCAAATGGACCATCTTCCTGAAGGACCTAGAAGAGTACCGTTTAAATAAATATAATCGCGACAAGAGAAAAGTGGATGGAGAGCCCGTCTTTGATGTTGAAAAAGGATTTTTCTCGGTTTTCCACGTCGCAAAGATATTGAGCCGTGAATTGGGATACAATTATAAAACGCAGCGGATTTATTACTTAATCCAACATGGCCGTCTTAAGGCAATGAAAAAGGGAAGCGCTTGGGTCATCGCTAAAGAAGACCTTGCTCTCTTGTTAACCGAGGAATTGATGATGAGACGCTTCTCAGAAAAAGCAGCAGATTAAATAATCTAATCCCCTTTACCTAAATTAAGGACATCGTTATTTCTGGGTTTTATACTCAGGTCAAATAACGATGTTTCAATTCGAAATATTCTACCCATTAGCAGCGCAGAAGCAGACTCGCTGGACCAAAGATGGTCATGCATATGACCCCTCCAAGAAAGACAAAGAACGCATCCAATGGCAGATTAGGCCAACAGCTCCAGCTGTTCCATTATCTCAGCCAGTCGAATTAACCATCATTTTCTTTTTTAAGGTGCCAAAAAGCGCGTCTCGCCTGTTAAGGGCACAGATGCTCAACCGTGTCATTTTACCCGATAAAAAGCCCGATGCAGACAATCTAGCGTACCTTGTCAGCAACGCATTAAAAGAATTAGTTTACGACGACGATAAACGCGTCTGTGCTGAGCACATCTACAAGTTCTATGGTCCAGAAGAAAAGACGGTCATTCGTGTACGTCCCATTTTACAAGCTGAGCCGCTCGGTCTTCGGGATGTGGATGATATAATATGAGGGTGATATTCGAAGAGGACATAGAAAATGAGGACTTCTTGGAAATCATCCTACGAGAAGAAGAACTAGAGAAAATAGGCCAAAAGGGATTGGTGAACTTCTTCCCCAAGGGGCTATCAGAAAGCAGAGAATTAAACGTATTTATAAGAAAAGAAAGAGAGGAAATTATGCCGTTAGTAAAAGGCGCTAAAGCCAAAACAAAGAAAGGATTTTCTTCCAATGTGAAGAAAGAAATGGAAGCAGGCAAACCACAAAAGCAAGCTGTCGCTATCGCATACAGCGAGGCTAAACGTGGCAAAAAAAAGTAGCCCCATAGAACCAAAGGCTGAAGAGAAAATTGTTGCTCCGGAAGACAAAGGCGAGCAATCACTAAAGACGCTTAACGAAATCTTAAAGATGTTTTGCCATCTCTCCAATGAATTGGTGGAGGCGGTGTGGCTTTTGAAAAGAGAATCAAAAGACCTGCGGGACTTTATAGAAGAAGTCAGCAAAACAAATGCCAATGTGGACGAGACACTCGGAAACGTGCTGCTCGCCATCAGGCAAAATGAATATCTGCAAGCCCACTATCCAGCTCAACAGGGTTACCCAGAGATGAAGGTAGTCGGCAAGCATCCACTTAACATTAAAGCAAAAGGAAAAAAATGACGATAAGATGGGTATTTTATTTCGATGAAGGAAACGTAGTGGCCGATTTTGATGATGATGTACAAGACTTGCGCGTCCAAGACTTGCTAGAAGATATGAAAGAGGGCTTCATTGCATTTCCCTCTGGCAAGATGAGCGTCTATGCCAACTTGAACAAAGTGAAATGCATCACACGAGAGCAGCTTGAAGAGAAGAAACAAGAAGACATCCCAGTCATCGAGCCAGAATTAGTTGAGTGACAATAATATGTTTCAACTCACTTGCGTAAATGAGACACATGAGGTACAATGAAGTTGGCGAGAGATTGAATCCCTTTCGCTGTTCATATAACTCCTCGTTTTGGGGCCCTTCTCAACTGGGGCCCTTTTCTTTAATCTGTCCGTCATCCAACCATATTAGCACCACAATCTACGTCCTTATGCAACATATGGACTATTATCAGACTTACTAGCAGTCTTTTTACGTGAAAAAATATCTGTTGTTAAAATAATTCGTCGCAAGTAAGGTAAAAATTTAGCGGCGGTGTTATGGCAAAACGTACTAAAGCAATTGTACCAACCGAAGTGGTATCAAAAGATGGTACTAGCGTAGAGAAGCGCGGCCGCGGTAAGCCTCGCAAACTTATAGACGAAACAATGCTCTACAAACTGGGGCAATCAATGCTTACCGTTGAAGATATAGCCGACATATTAGGGTGCTCAGTTGATGTCATAGGGCGCCATTATAGCGGAGTTTTGCGTGATGCCAGAGCTAACCGCAAAAATAGCCTTTCGCAATCAATGTGGAAGAATGCTTTGGACAAGGAAAACGTACAGATGCAGATATGGCTGAGCAAACAGCACTTGGGCCACAAGGAATCATCTCCAGAGCAAAGCCAACAAGTCAACTTCAATATAATTGTCAACGAGGTGCCACTGTGAAAAACGAAAAGGTGCTCATTACCCTGCTTCTAGTTATCGGGATAACTGCGGTCTATTTAACGGGCTTTGTACATGGGATGTTGTGGGCGTCATGAGAATATTTATAGCAATAGTCGTAGTTTTGTTCGTGTCTATATGGGCGCTTATAGTTTGCATGATGATAGCCGAGCAAGTGGCAACATTTCAACAATAGGTAAGGTATATGGACGATAGCCAACGAGCTGCCCTTGAAGAGTTGAGAAAGGATTTGATGACCATCAACATAACAATGGCCAAAATCTCTGCGTATACGGGGCGGGCCATTTGGCACAACTTCGGGCCCCCTCCATCCTCACGCCCGCTCCCAATTCACAAAACGGGCGAAGGCCTCCCTTGGAGAAAAGATCTTTGCGACCCAACTGCCTTATATTATAGATGTCACATGCGCCATCCAGATATCAATACGGTCGATAACGCAAGACTCAATGGCTTTGTCACCGTCCAAGAGTTTGTCAAAGACCTCAGCTTTTCTGCTTCGCATGTTTATCTCTTTATCAAAAACCAGCCAGAAGCGGAACCTCGCGGCTGCAAGGGAGCAACAATCTTTATTAACAAGAGCCTGCTCACAGAAAGGCTGAGTAAAACGAAGACGTGGCAGCTCCGAGAAAAAAAGGGGAAGCTGTTCTTTGCATCAAGGAGCGCCGATCAATGAGCAACCACAATTCAGATGAATACGAGTTCGCATGTTGGTGCTTTGGGTCAGACGTATGGGATGGCTTCTTGTTCAACGAGAAGGACTCGATGGATCTGTTGCAAGCCTGGAACAAGCGTCATGGCGACTTGTTGTTGTTGCATGAGTACAACGCGGTCTGTCTGTCGATGGCAAAGATGAAAGAGTTATGGAAACAAAGTAAAGAGGGCAAACGAGTGGAAAAGAAGAAAACAACGGCCAATGAGCCGCCAGATTTAGTTAAGAAGATGTTTGGCAATACAGCGCCTAAACAAAGTAAAACGAAGCCGGAACTTAAAGTTAAACTCCCTAAGGGATTTGGATGTGTAAAATGAGTCTAGTAAAGATTGTGCAGGATTACAAAGAAGCGAATCAAAAGACGCTCGACGAGAAGACATTCAAAGCGGCGATCGACACATATAAAGGCGATATCAACATCCTTTATGAGATATACATCGCTCAAGAGTCATATAACAAGTTGGTTGACGTCTTGTTCGACATCTCCAATCGTTTGGAGTGCCTAGAAGACGGTCTCGAATGTCCTTGTGATTGTTGTGAAGGTGAAGGATGACAGACCACGACTGGGTGTTGATTGACGAAGTCCCACCCATACACGCGCAGATTGTTTACTTCGCGCCAGAAGACAAGTACATATGGGCTATCGGCAAAGACTACCAAAGGGTCAAAGCCGAATACCCCGAATGTACCCATTGGCGCGTTGTGTGTCATCCGCCAATGTCACGAGTACAGATAAATGCATTCCCACGAGGATAACATGCGCCCCATCGACTATGCGACAGACGAGAGATATACAGTGCCTTACATTGAAAGAGAGGCGGCATTGATACTACTTACCCTAGGAAGAAAGTGTGTCAACAAGTTCGGCCGCAGTTCCTATATCCGCACGGAGTTAGACAAGCGAATACTACATCGATGGGGCCTTGATAGATAGCCCGTTTAGTTCAACGGTAGAACGATAGATTTGTAATCTTTAGGTGTGGGTTCAATTCCTGCAATGGGCACCATTTTCGTGACATCATGCAAAAGAAAGAGGATTAAGCATTTACATGTCTGTAGAGCCACCAAAGGACGGCCCAATCGAAATACCCCACCAATATAAATGGCGTCCATACCAGATGGATTTTTGGCGTGCGGCAAGAAAGGGCTTTAAGCGCTTTGTTCTGGTATGGCATCGACGTGCCGGCAAAGAGAAGACGTGTTGGAATTATCTTATCGTCCAGGCCATCAGAAAGCCTGGCATATATTACTACTTCTTCCCGCACTTTAGCCAAGGTCGCAAGATTCTGTGGGATGGTATTGACAAGAGCGGGTTTCGTTTCCTTGATCATATCCCGAAGGAGCTTATCGAAGGCAACCCCAACTCCACTGAAATGAAGGTTAAGCTTAAAAACGGTTCACTCATTCAAGTTATCGGCACGAACAATGTTGACTCCATTGTTGGTACCAACCCTATTGGCTGCGTGTTTACTGAGTATAGCTTGCAAGATCCCAAGGCGTGGCCTCTTATACGTCCGATTCTTGTTGAGAATGGCGGGTGGGCCGTTTTTAACTTTACTCCAAGGGGCGCGAATCATGGAAAAGATTTGTTTGACATGGCCAAGGGCAACCCCAAGTGGTACTGCCAGCTTTTAACCGTTAAGGATACTGGTGTTGTGTCCGATGCTGACATCCAGGCCGAGCGTGACGCGGGGATGAGTGAAGATTTTATTCAACAAGAATTCTTCTGTTCCTTTACTCTGGGCGTTGAAGGCGCTTATTACGCCAAATATATGCAGGAGGCAAGAGATGAAGAACGAATTGGCAACGTTTCGTGGAATAAGCAATCTCGCGTTTACACGGCTTGGGATATCGGGTACGGAGATTCAACGGCGATTATTTTTTATCAGATTGCTGGGCAGGAGATACACATCATCGATTATTACGAAAACCACGGAGAAGGTCTGCCACATTATGCTGGCGTCTTGCAAGCCAAAGGCTACACCTACGCAAGCCATTTCGCGCCTCATGATATCGAAAGTCACTCCTTTTCGTCTGGACTCTCGGCACAAGAAGTTGGCGCAGAGCTGGGGATTCGGTTTACTACGCTTCCCACACTCAAGCTGCGTCTTGATGACGGCATTGAGGCTCTCAGAGGCCTATTCCCGCGCCTTTGGCTGGATGCTGACAAATGTAAAGGACTCATTAAGTGTCTCGAGAACTACCGAAAAGAGTTCGACGACCGACTAGAAGTATACAAAAACAGGCCCCTTCATGATAAGTATTCACATGGCGCTGATGCGGCCCGTTATCTGGCATTGGCTGTCAAAAAATATGTCGATACTGGCAAAGCGTCTGGTATGATTGACGACTCGCAAAGCGAAAAGTGGTTTAAACAATTCAACCCGGTATTTGAGTGAGACATTATAAATATATTTGTTTCTCATATAACGACATTCATAAATCGCGCCATTTTCATTTTTTAAGAAAGAGATATATGAAGGAGGCGATGCGTGAAAACATGAATTGTTGGGATACCTTTTCTTTTGGTGAAAAGCTTCCAAAGTGGCCCTTTTTGCTTCGCTTAAGACATGAAGAAGTCGGGAGACAATTTCCATGAGACACGTAAGCCATTGCCCGCATTGCAAATCGCTATTAGATGGCAAAGATATATATCAGTGCTTCTTTGACGATTACCAAGATAAGGCGAAAGCGCTCGATTACGCTTCGTCTTATGGCTGGACAAAGGAGAGGCCGACGTGCTTTTCTCGTCTTATCGGCGTGTATGACATGGAACAGGACCGAACAACCCATTATGAATGCCCTGATTGCAAAGAGAAAATATCTCGTAAAGTTGGAGAATTAGCATGATTTACCAAGTTCGCACGTTTTACCCGCTGTCCTGTTCCAAGAAGTATTGTGAGACGGTAGACGTTTTGCAAGCGCATATCGCCGACGTTATTAAGGCGACAAACTCGCAGCGCAAGTCAATGGATGCAGAAGAGGTGGCCGATCTCAAGTGGGACCATCCCGTGACAGTGCGCGAGATTGAAGACGGCTTGGAAGTAATTAGCATTGATGACACCGAACTGCCAGATTGGCACAAATACTTCGGAGATGAGGCGCCAATAACTCCGACGCTCATGTGCATCAGAGATGGCAAGAAAATATACGCGAAAATAAATACGTGATTATTTTAGGTTATAGAAAATGTAGCAATTGTGCATAGGAGAAAAATCATGCGAAGTCGTGTTGAGGACCTTGGAAGAGTCGCAGTATTAATTGACAACGTCATCGAGCACGACCTGTTTGACAAGGAATTAGTCAGGCCGAAGGACTTTGTTGATTGGTTTGCCGAACGCAATCAAGACGAGCGCGACGATATACTTCATGAGTATGTATATGGTCGGCAGTCAGTCCTTGAGTTATTGTACAACATACGCGAGATAGCCCGTGGCGAAGACGTGTTGAACGAAAATGTTGATGGGATGATAATTAAGTAAACGCAACCCGTGCAGGTAACATGACCACAAGCCCTTTCAAGAAGCCCAATGACACTTCCTCTGGTGGAGCTGGTGGTGGCGGATGCGGAGGAGCCTCTGGTGGAAGCGGACGCGTTGTAACGGCCCTTCCGCCGCGTAACAGGCCTTACCCTTGGCCATTACCCTATTCAGCGACTCAAGGCGCTGTAGGGGGCGCTGGAGGCCTTGGCAAGGTTTCGGTCCAAAAACCCCCTTTCGGAGCCCCTTATCAGCCCTATTGGCCATACGCAGTACCTGATCAGTATTATCGTGGGCTGCCGACAAACCCGGTGCGATTATGATCAGCTTGAGGACGCATTTGGTTTGTGTGTTTTTAGGATTTATTGTCGGCTTGAGTTTGTATTATAGATTCAAGCATCCGAATTTGACGGAGACCCAACTCTTTGTAGATATGGTAAAGTTAAAATGGTTTTTGTGACATTATGATTGAAGTCAAGCGGAGCAAAAAAGAAGACTTAGCCCCCGTTGGCTCGATAATGTATCGCATCGATGTGGTGCCCTGTTACGGACTATATGACGTCTACGAAAGCGACAACGAGTTTGCTGAGATATGGGTTCCGTTAGAAGAAGACAACAAAGAAGGTAGCAATGGCTAAAGGCACCGTATCAATTCAGCGTCCACCGTCACCCGTTCCGCGCTCGCCAATGAGCCCGATTGGCGTTCAGAGTCCTTATGTGCCATTTCCAAGGATACCTTATCCATCAGGGCCAGTGCCTCCAGTTCAAAACGTAACACCGGTGCCACCGTGAAATTTTTCTTTATTAGCAGTCTCGCTTGCTTATTGCTAACCGGCTGCACCATCTCCATGACAATGGTCCACACACAAGGAAGCGCATCGGATGTGGTTGATGAGGAGCAGGCTCCAGTGAATGATGTGAAGCCTAGCTTGACTGTGCCGGCGTCGTTGCTGCCTTAATGTAAGAAAAACACCCAGAGGACTCGAATGGGTGTTAAATGTAGATGACCATAGCAGATGCCAAGAAAGCGTATTCACCTTTGTCCATGCACATGCAAGTGGAATATTTGATGTCTATTACTTGACAATCCTCTATGGTTTCGCAAATGAAAATGTTTATTTCGTCGTCTAGTTTTTCTAAAGCGTCAACCTCAAGGACAGAAAATATTTTCACTTTTCGCTGAGTATTCTCTGTCATATTTTTCCTCTTTCAAATTCTGCTCTAAGCAAGAGAACAATATCCTCAAGGCACATATCTGGTTCTTCATGACAACGGGCACCCAATGCGAGCATTCTTATCATTGCTGCATTTCCCATTTCATTAGAAACGCCGTGGTCGCGAAGAGTTTTTACTATCAAATTCTGCACCTTAACAAGTTGCGGATGTTCTCCTGTCATCTTTTCTCCTTCAGTAAATCGATAAACATCTCGTAAAGTCTATGCTGCCTTACTACGGTCTAGAATAGAGGACGAGAGCATAATGGAGGTCATCTGGAAAGCTCCCGCGAGTCGTGAATTTAATGTCCATTATCGTGACAGGACCCATGCACACATATTTTTCTGCCTCTTTGCGCGCGAATTCATTTATCTGTGTAGCCAACCCGTAAATACAGGGGTCATCAAAAGCCTTAACTCGTTGCATCACGTTTTCCCTCTTTTGTCATCTTTTCTCCTTCAGCAAATCGATAAACATCTCGTAAAGTCTATCCGTTCGGGCCGCTTGAGCATCCATTTTGGATTCCAAATGCCTCATGTCGCTCTTTATCCCAGCAGAAAAATACCACGATACGGCAACCAAGGCGAGAATGGTTTGAATGTTAAATCCCATAAGGAAGTTCGTGAAATTTTCCATTATTTCTTATCCCTCACTGGCATTCCCATCATCGACAAGATTGTCTCCATCACGGCTATTCGCGTCTCTACAAGGCCGACTCGCGCCTCTAGACAAACGATTTTCCTGTCCAAATCCTTCATTTGATATATCAACCAGCCGAATCCTGCACCCATCATACTGATGATGGCCCAAAACTGTCCATTTTCCATTGTTCCTCTCATTTGATGGCTTCGATTTTCATTCTCTCTTCTTTTATCGCATCTGCAAGGCTCTTTCCTGTTGATAGCCAGAACATGCGTTCGTCAAGCGAAAGTATTTTAGCGTCAAATACGTCCATTCTCTTCTCAAACGCATCGAGACGTCGGTCCATCCGGCCGTTGATGTCATTCTTGAAGTTCCGCATGATTGAGTACATGAATCCTATGATACCCACCGAACAACTAATCACCGTTAAATCTAAGTCCATTTGATTGTTCCTCTCATTTTAAGCCTCGAATATAGAATTATTCTCATTTTTTGGCAACGAAAGTATGCCATTCTGTCTCTATTTCGTATGTAAAATTTAAACTTTAACTTATATACTAAAGTTTAGATTACAGAGGTTTTCGATGGCTAGCCCAATGTCAAATTATTCCAACTCCCAAGATTCACAAGACTTCTTAGGGGACTATAGAAAAAAAATTGTAGAAAACGACCCCAGATTAGAATTTCACCAAGACGTGATTAAAGATTTCGGCGAGTCGTATGAAAGAGCGTATCAATTATGGAACACGTTTTACGCAGAGGCATATAAAGACCTGTCTTACTACCTGGGAAACCAATGGAGCCTCGAAGAGCTGGCCTACCTGAACAATCAGAGGCGGTCTTCCTTCACGTACAACAAGATCAGACGCATAATTAACCTCGTTCAGGGCTACCAGCGTAAAAACCGCCTTTCTAGCGTAATTAGACCCATTGAGAACGCCTCAGAAGAAACGGCCGAGCAGCTCTCGGACTGTCTGCAGTACGTTATGCAATCGGCCGATGGGTATGAGGCAATATCTGACGCATTCAAAGGCGCACTGACGACCGGCTTGTCATTCCTTTCTCCTTGGATTGACTATCGAAACGACCCAGTATCCGGTGACATTAAATTCCATCGCGACGATTGGAACGCGGTCATCCTCGACCCGTTCTTCACGAAGAAAGACTTGTCCGACTGCTCTTTTGTTGCTCGACGCAAATTCCTGTCCAGAACGGAGATTATATCGCTGCTTCCTGACAAAGAGGATGTGATTAATTCACTGCCATGGGGTTCAAGAGACGACAAGTTCACCTATATGCCTTATGCAAGACAATGGGGCATGCAGAAGTTGCTCAACTACACGGAGTATTGGCGCACCAGATGGGAAAACAAAGAAGTCCTCGTCGACATGTCAACAGGCGAGACGAAAGAATGGGATGGCGACAAGAAACGCCTTCAGTTATTTAGGCAGCTATACCCTCAACTAGAAGTGATTCGCAAGCCCGTCAAGACGGTGGAGTTGGGAATCATCGTAGAAGGAGAATTATTACACTATGGAAAAGACCCCTTCGGCCTCAATGAATATCCTTTTGTGCCGTTTATGGCCATTTTCGAGCCATCCTACGACCTTTTCACTTGGAAAGTGCAATCACTCGTCAGAATCGTGCGAGACCCGCAAACAGAACTCAACAAACGCCGCTCCAAGATGGTTGATATCATCGATAATCAGCTTAATAGCGGATGGATAGCCAAGACGAACTCCGTCTCTAACCCAACATCTCTCTACAAAACAGGCCAAGGCCAGGTCATATTCCTGAAGCCAGAAGCCCAGATGACGGACATCCAGCGCCTCAACCCCGCTGACATCCCTCCCGCCATGTTCCAACTCGAGCAGGAATTCGAGAAAGACATCATGGAGATTGCAGGTGTTAACTCCGAACTATTCGGCATGGCCGACAATGACAAGATAGAGACCGCTGGCATGCTTGCCAAGATGCGCCAAAGCGCTGGCCTTGTGAACCTGCAAGACATCTTCGATGGACTGCGGGATTCTCAGAAGCTGCTCGGGCGCAAAGTCCTCAAGCTGATTCAATTGAAATATACCCCAGAGAAAATCGAACTCATCACCAAAAAGAAACCATCAGACGAATTTTATAGTAAAACGTTTGCTAAGTATGACGTTGTCGTGGAAGAGGGTGTTCTGACGGATACCCAACAGCAAACTGAGTACCTGCAACTTAGCGCTTTGAAAATGATGGGTGTCAATGTCACCGACGAGGAGTTAATCGACGCGTCCAATCTCCATGGCAAGAAGAAGATGAAAGACCGCATGGCAGCGCAGGCGCAACAAGCGCAACAGGTGCAAGAGATGCAGACGAAGATGGCGATGGAAAACCAGGCCGTCTTAACCGAAGC
>CAINFV010000233.1 GCA_903848235.1 Chlamydiia bacterium
ATTACGTAGATCCTCAGTGAGATTGCGAGCTGCTTCTCCCATTACCTCTAGCTGTCTTATGACACCATCTTGAAGTAACCTGTTCTCCATAAAATCATCATGAGAGACGCCATCTGTGTAGCGCTCTATTTGCACAAACGCATCCATGATATGGTGCAAATAGACTGAATCATCTTTCTTCATAGAGCAGAACCAGGTCCTTTTCTGCATAGGGTCGCAAATATGGGCTTAGAGAGCCTTCAGCTATCAATTCTACCTCTCTTCCCAGAACACGGCTTAGTTCTTCTTCCAAACCAAACCATGCTAAACCAAGTCGGGGACGCTTCTCTGGGGCTTTTAGTTCCACCAGTAGATCGATATCGCTTTCTGGCGTCTCCTCGCCCCGAGCAAAAGAACCGAAAACTGCAATGCGCTTAACGTATGGCCTGAGCAAAGGCAATATTTTCTCGCTCAGATCCGCAAATCGATTCATTTGACCTCCTTTTTATCTAGATATCTGATATCATTCTTATGTTTGGAACTATGCACTTAAATAGATGAGGGAGAGAGGAAAAAGAGCAGTGCTTGGAGAAATGCCTCACTTGATTCGTCTTGTGCTCTTGGTCGCATCTGGTCGGGCCAGAGTGTCAGGTGGTGCTGGACTCCGGCGGAGGCAATTTTCAGGGTGCTGGGTTTTAGGGTCGTGTACTTTCTTAACTGAAAGATTTTAATACTACCTCATCAATTAATAAGTTGGGGTAGCGATGAATTCGAATCTTGATGTTTCACTATTTTGGTGCTGGCAGAAGGATTGTCCCGACTTCGGAAAAAAAGGTGCAGGAAACATAGTTTTGAAAGAACGATATGGGAAGGATAACAGAGCGCTTCTCAAGTGCAGAACTTGCGGCCATTGCTTCAGCGAAACTCATGGAACGCCGTTCTTCGGCCTTAACACTCCGATTGATGAGGTCTGCCGAACACTAGCTCTGATTCCAGAGAAGGGAAGCATTCGGGGAGCTGCGCGGATTTCGGGGCATGATAAGGGCACAATATGCAAGTGGGTTGATCTCGCTGGCAAGCACTGCAGAGAAGTGACGGATTATTTTTTGAAAGAACTTCGCCTAGATCGCGTGCAGGTTGATGAGATCTGGTCGTATATAAAAAAAGGAGAAAAACGTCGCTGTCAACGATTCGAAAGAATGCGGTGATGTCTACAGCCTTACTGCAATAAAACCTGACACTCGACTTTTTTTGAGTCATCATGAAGGAAAGAGAACTGCAGAGGATTGTGTCGAATTATTTGGCGATATTGAAAGACGTCGCGCAATTGATTCGCCTATTCCTGTATTTACTTCAGATAACTGGGATCCTTTCGAGGAAGGGCTTCTCAATGTTTATGGCTTTTTTGAAACGCCGCCTTACTGCGGAATCGGAAGAAAGCCTGATCCGATACTGGTTCCTTACCCAAACCTGAAGTACGCAAAGGTGTGCAAGAAAAGAGAGAAAGGACGACTCGTTGAGGTAATACAACGTGTTGTTTATGGCGATCCGAAAGATGTAATGCACTTACTTGGTGCCGATTCTGGAGGAAAGATCAATACGGCATATATCGAGCGGCTGAATCTCACAATTCGCAATTCATTGGCTCGATTCATACGCAAGAGCATGAATTGCAGCAAGATCTTGGGGAGGCATACTCATGCCCTGGACTTTTTCCAAGCTTGGTACAACTTTGTCAAGCCGCATAAGTCACTTCGGCGAAGAATTGATCAAGGAAGGAAGAAATGGATGCAAAGAACACCTGCGATGGCAGAAGGACTGACTGATCATGTATGGACTATCAAGGAGCTAATGGCATTCAGGATACCAATTCAATGATATGAGTACACGACCCAATTTCCTGGGGTTGAGAAAAGGCATTTTCGGATCAAAGCCCTACTTCTCTTTCGATCCGCCCTCAAACTCCTGGAAGGTGCGTAGCGCCGAA
>CAINFV010000234.1 GCA_903848235.1 Chlamydiia bacterium
AATTGCTGTTTCTACCTGTAACGTTCTCCTTGAATTTTGGACTTTTCTTTCCACCCGATTTCTTGTGAAAATTTTGAAGTTTTCAGCTTTTCTTCTTTTGTCTTTGTAATCGTCATTCCTGATGAACTCTAATGAGCGAAACTTGTCGAATCGAAAACAAAGACCAATCCCTTTAAAGGATTCCCCCCATTTGCGATCACTTGCCTGCTTTTTTCCAACAAAGAAAGCATCCACAAAGAGTATTTTTCTGCAAGAAGATCCAATCACGGACCATTTATTTCTCAGAAACAATGGACCGCACCACTAATGTCTTGGAAGACACCATTAGTGCACAAATCCGGCAGCTGCGTATTGCAGAGTTCAACCTAATTCAACGAAAGAATAGCTTGATCAAGCTGTTGGCACACCAGAGCGCGGGGACACTGCCGAAAGACCTGAGTTTTGTTTTCAAAGAAGTTGCTCTTCCGAAGACATTCTCAGCGAACATCGTAGCAGACCTCCACAGCAAAGAGCAAACAATTCTTCTTGCAGCTAAGAATGAAATACTTGCATTGCGAATCGCGACTTATCAGGAGAACGTAGGAAAATTGGAAAATGAGGCTTTGCAGATGAATCAGACCGACAACATCCGCGCAAGCTTCATCACCCAGCTCCCTGAACTAGCATCGCAACCAGACATGCTCAAACAAGTGATCTCGAAGATGATGCTCCAGAAGTCAGCACTCGAGACCAGAAGCAGAGCCAAAGCAGCAGCAGTTCCGATGATCGTAGAACCAGAACCAGCAGCAGCACCCAACATTGCAGACCTCTTCAAGCTCGTCACTCAATTGGCGGCTACAGTTTCACTGCTCCAGAAAAACGGAGCTCGGACCTCGGACCGTCACTCCGCACCATCGTCCGGAAACACCAGAGAGTCGTCTGCGAAGAGAGAACAGCCGAAAAGACCTGCCGAAGTCGACAGATCTCGTTCGCCCCGGCAACCAAGAGGGCAGAGCCCGCGCCACGGAGACCGCGATACCGCGAAAACCAAGGAAACCCGCCGAAGACGCTAGAGCAACTAGCTATAGATAAGTACTCCTGCATCACAAATAAAGGAGTATTCAATCTGTCAGACTATGCCCTTTCTCCCTTAGAATCTTTAGTCCTTGGCCTCGGCCTCAATTTCATCCCATCCCCTTGTACAAATCCCGCCACTCTTCTCCCTCCCATACTAAAATCCATAGCTAAACTCCACCGAACCCTAGAACTAGCCATGTACTTTAAATCTATACCTACTGCCGATCCTACGATTCCTTTCAATCATACGAAGACCCCTTGGATTCCCAATCCCAGCCCTAACTACTCGGCCTCCTTACAACTGTACATAGACAAAATCACAATCGTAGCCACAGAGACCATTCTCTCATCCCGCATTCGACTTAACGAAATAGACACCCTCCTGTACAAAACTCTCCTTCACTTGCGTCGTCAGAATCACATTGTCATGAAGCCTGCTGATAAAAATCTCGGCCTATGTATCCTCAACAGAGTAGACTACATTGACATGTGTATGACCCATTTGAACGATGCCCTTACATACCAACCTGTCCCTAAATACACACACAAAGTAGTCGTTGACAAATTACGTAAAATAATTCTCTCCGCGGGACGTATGTTTGTAGAAAATAGCATCGACCTAACTCCCCTCTCTAAATCTTTGCTGCAATATGAGAACCCAGAAACCTGCAGAATCTCACTCTTTTATTGCCTTCCCAAAGTACATAAGAACCAAGCAAAACCCCCCGGCAGACCCATTGTCTCCTCATGCAGCTCTCTCACATATCCTGCATCGAAGTATGTAGACCACTGCCTCAGCCCTTTCCTTAAATTCTTAAACACTATATGTCGTTCCTCAAACGACTTCATTCGACTGCTCACCTTCACAAAGCAAGCACCGACTGATATCATTCTGTGTGCGGACGTCACTTCTCTCTACCCAAACATCCCCCTGGATTTTGGGCTCGAGAAAGTGTCTTCCCTACTCAACCATCTAAATCAGATTCACAAGTTAATCCCTCCCAAGGACCTCGTATTCTGCCTTGACCTGATGAACTGGGTGTTATATAACAACTATATCTCATTTGCTAATACTACGTACAAACAAATTAAAGGTACAGCGATGGGCACACCTGTCGCTGTCACTTTTGCCCAACTCTTCCTAGCCGCCATAGAGCTTCCTATCCTTTCTACTACTCCCTGCACACTCTATCAACGCTATATAGATGACATATGTGCTTTAATCTCTGAATCCGCCGCCTCAGATTTCATTGCACAATTTAATGCTGTATGCCCATCTATCAAATTAGAAGCAGTCACTATCGGACCTAATGGCATCTTCCTTGACCTTTCCCTCCACGTTGTGAATGGCTCCACCTCCTACACAATCTATCAGAAACCAGCCAATAAATACCAATATATTCCTTTCCTCTCTGCACACAACCTGTCTGTCTTCTATAATTGGGTGTTTGAAGAATTGAAGCGATATCGTGTGAAATGCTCTACTCACTCAGACTTCGTCTCTCTTACTCTACTCTTCGCTGAACGCCTTAGAGCTAGAGGCTACCCTCCTAGAATATTTGCCCTTGCCATGACCAATCTACCATCGCGAGCATCTCTACTCAAACCCATCCTCAACCCCAATAAAATCAATATTAAGCACAAAGCCTTAGGCCCTGTCCTCACCTTAGCCTTGCCTAGCTTACATCCCAATCCTAGATGGAAACTGCTTCTAGCAATTCCCCCTCAAATATTTTACAACCGTCATTATTTTGAGGCCTATGGAAATAAACAACTAGTAATTGGAAAGCGCAACCCTCCTAACGTCGCCTCCTATGTCACTCACAGCAAATTATAGAATACGAGCCCCTCCTACCCCCACTCCCTCACCTCTCTCTCAACACTACTGCCACTACACTTCATCACTACTATCTACATCCCCTCCAATCCCACTGTCTCTACTATTTCCTGCCTCTATATCTACACCGTACCTATTTTATTGCTTCGCATGGGGCAACCCCCCCCCCCACGCGCGCGGTCAGAGAATTGCTGTTTCTACCTGTAACGTTCTCCTTGAATTTTGGACTTTTCTTTCCACCCGATTTCTTGTGAAAACTTTGAAGTTTTCAGCTTTTCTTCTTTTGTCTTTGTAATCGTCATTCCTGATGAACTCTAAATGAGCGAAACTTGTCGAATCGAAAACAAAGACCAATCCCTTTAAAGGATTCCCCCCCATTTGCGATCACTTGCCTGCTTTTTTCCAACAAAGAAAGCATCCACAATGAAGTCAAAAAAATGTTTTTATTTCGGGACGAATTTCGAGGAGAGTGTGCTAAAGGTGAAGTAACCGTTTTTTACGGTCAAAATCAACGG
>CAINFV010000235.1 GCA_903848235.1 Chlamydiia bacterium
TAGCTCAGTACGAGTAGCAAAAATCCAAAACTGGACCGTATTTGGCGTGCGTCGAGGATATCGAGGACTGATCTATGGAGAGCTCGATGAAATGGGATCTCGCTCTGTGTCAAATATTATTCAGCGCGGAGGGACGATTCTCCGAGCATCGCGATGTAAAGAATTTGAGACAGACGATGGGCTGCAGCAGGCAAAAAGAACGCTAGAGGCTTTTGGCATCCAAGGCCTGATCGTCATTGGCGGCGACGGCTCATTTCGAGGAGCTGTGGCACTCGCGAAGATCTGGGACGGCCAGATTATCGGTGTCCCTGGGACCATTGATAACGATATCTTCGGAACTGATTTCACGATTGGCTATGACACCGCTGTGAACACGGCCGTCGAAGCAATCGATAAAATTCGAGATACCGCTGATGCACAGGAGAGGTATTTCCTCGTAGAAGTCATGGGGCGAGAAGCTGGGTTTATAGCCCTCGCAGCGGGCCTATCAGGAGGTGCCGAGGAGATTATGGTTCCTGAAATTCACACGGAACTCTCCGAGATCCATAGACGCCTGATGCAAGGGAAGCAGCGTGGAAAAACATCCAGCATTTTAATCGTTGCTGAAGGAAACCATGAGGGAAATGCCTTTGAAATCGCAACAAAGCTCAAACTGCTGTGTGGAAGCGAATATCGAGTCGTGGTTCTTGGCCACATTCAGCGCGGCGGATCCCCTACGGCAAGCGACAGAATCCTTGCCACAAAGCTCGGAGCCTATGCTATCGACGTTTTGACAGAAGGCAAGTCCAACGTCATGGTTGGCGAGGTGAAAGGAGAGCTTGTCACCACACCTCTAGAGGATACGTGGGGAACGAAAAAGCCTCTTGATCCCTACCTGCTTCATTTAAACTCAGTACTCGAAACGTAAATTAGGCTCATGGAACAATTCTATTCAAAATGGGCTCGCGTCCTGGTGCACTACTGCCTAGAAGTAGCCCCTCGGCAACATTTTGTCATTGCAGGAGATGTTGAGGCAATGCCTCTTATCAATGCTTGCATGCAAGAAGGGGTTGATGTTGGCGCTTTTTGCGACTATCTGTGTATTTCAGGGCATCACAAAGAGATGCTCTTTGCGCGAGGCCATGACGATCAGCTCGAACGCACACCAGCTCTCTGGCTGAATGCTGTATCGACGTGTGATAAATACCTCATTATTTCAAGCGCTACGAACACCAGAGCACTGTCTCAATATCCCAAAGAACGGCAGGTGCTTTATTCGAAGGGATACTCCCCTGTCGTCGATACGATTATTCGGCGACGCCATGAAGGAAATTTTTCTTGGTGTCTGACCCAATTTCCATCCCCTGCACTAGCCCAAGAGGCGAACATGGGGACTCTCGACTATCAAAAGCTCACTGCTGCTGCCTGCTTCCTCGACAGAACAGATCCCGTGGCACAATGGAAAGCGCTTGCCCAAAGGCAGCAAAAACTCGCCGATAGACTCTCTACGGGCACTATACTTCGCTTTGAAAATGATGAAGGCACCTGTCTTGAAGTCGACATTCAAGGGATGCGATGGGTGAATAACGCTGGAAAGACTAACTTTCCAGATGGAGAAGTGTTCACAGGGCCAAATCTTTCTGCCCCCAACGGCGGTGTCAACGGAACTGTCCGTATCACGTTCCCAACAATTATGAAACAGGTCGAAGTATCGGGGATTGAGTTAACGTTTGAGAAGGGAGCTGTCGTCAAGGCATCAGCAAAAGAAAATGATGCTTTCCTCCAGTCCATGATCGATCTCGATCCTGGCAGCCGATATGTTGGGGAAATAGCACTAGGAACGAACTATGCAATTTCGACGGGGACGAGGAATATCTTATTCGATGAGAAGATCGGCGGGACTTTCCATTTAGCTTTAGGGAAAGGCTATCCTGAGACAGGGAATACCAATCAGTCAGCTCTTCACTGGGACCTTGTCACCGACATGAGGCAGTCTGGGAAGATCTTCCTCGACGACGAACTCATCTCTGATAAAGGACAGTTTGTCGATGCAGAATGGCCTTAGGAGTCAAATTTAAATAAACTAGACAATCTGGGCGAGCGAGATCATTGAGATACGAACGATCGAGACAAGCCCCCATAGCGTGCTATGGGCGAGGAACGGTCGCGCGCAGATCAATCGGTCGCAGCCGGCCAGATTGTCTAGATTATTTAAACTTGACTCCTTAGCTCGACATGGATTCATAAGGACTCACCAATTAAGCGCCTGTTTATCCATCAGATCTATTTTCTTGACATAACTGGAATTTTGGTACAATATTACGGATATAGATAAAATAGTCCGAGGTTTTGTGCCATGAAGAAAAAATCAAACCTTGACACAGCTGTTGCAGCTTTTCGAAAGGCGGGAGGCGTTCTCACTATGTCAGAAGCCATGGCCCTTGGTATGCATCGTCGAGAACTGTATACATTACGCGACAGAGGGGACCTAGAAACTATCTGTAGAGGGCTGTATCGTCTTATCGAAATGCCGGAACCTTCGTTTCCAGACTTTGTTTGTGTAGCGAAAAAAATCCCCAGGGGGGTCATATGTCTGATTTCAGCCTTGGCATTTCATGAAATCACCACTCAAATACCACATTTCGTCCACGTCGCCTTACCCCGCTCTGCTCATAAACCGCTGATTTCTTACCCCCCCATGCGATATTTTTGGTTCACTGAGAGACTTCTAACGACGGGGGTTGAAGAACACACTGTCAACGGCTGCACCATTAGAATTTTTGACGCCGAAAAAACACTTATCGATTGCGTTAAGTTCCGAAATAAAGTCGGAATGGATATCGTTCTAGAGGCACTGAGGATGTATTGGCAGAGCGAAAAAGCAGATCTTGAGAAGCTTTTTGAATATGCAAAATTATTTCGTGTCAAGAAAATCTTAAAACCGATTATGGAGGCAATCGTCAGTGGGTAAATCAACTGAAAACCCGAAAAAGAACCTTGGCGAATCGATACGTCAACGATTAAAGAATCTTTCGAAAATCAGAAACCGTCCCTTCGATGAAATCCTTCGATATTATGCAATAGAGCGATTTTTGTACCGTCTGAGCAGGAGCTCCTATGCTGAGAAATTTTTTCTCAAAGGAGGTCTCATGCTGAAAGTGTGGGATTCTATGAGCCACCGCGCCACCATGGACATCGATCTGCTTGCTCGAACATCAAATCAGATTCAAAATTTACAAGGAATCATCTCTGACGTTGCTGCAATTCCCTACGAGGAAGATGCTATAGCATTTGACACGCAGAACCTCATTCTCCAAAACACACAAACTACCGGAGACTACAACGGCGTAAGCGCCAGTTTTTCTGCAAAATTGTTTACAACCAAAATGCCTGTTCTTATCGACATTGGGTTTAATGATATCATCATTCCTAAGGCTCAAAAAATTCAATACCCTACACTCTTGGGAATGCCCGAGCCCACTTTGTGGGGGTATACACTAGAGACGGTTATCGCCGAAAAGTTAGAGGCTATTGTAAAACTTGCCCTGATCAATACACGAATGAAGGATTTTTATGATCTGTGGACGATCCTACGACACCATGAGATACAGCCTGACAGACTGAAAGTAGCCATATCAGAGGTGTTTGCGAACCGGGGTTAGTAACTGCTCGATAAAATATGGACATATCTGGATAAACCTACCCTTTTTGTCCAGATTTTGACTAGCAAAAAAAACATACTGCACATCTCCAGATCAAGGCATCTTTGTTTTTTCGTGCTATAGTTTAAACAAA
>CAINFV010000236.1 GCA_903848235.1 Chlamydiia bacterium
TGTTATTCCATACTCTAAAGCTGAAATAGCTTCTTTACGAGTTTTGTACTCTTTTAAATATTGTTGTGCAGTAGATTCAGGGCCTTGTACTATTTTTTGATATTTGCTTGACAGGCTTTTTTTATAGAGTAAGTTACGATAGCATTATAATGCTATCAATTATAACTAAAATAAAGGGAAGGATGAAAAAACTGAAGATGTTGGTGAGGAAACTTTTAGACATTGGTGCCATTCTTCCAGGTTCAATCAGCCGTCAGTTCAATGTCTGCGGGATGTCCGGATGCCGTTGCAAGGATAAAAAGAATCCGAGGAAGCATGGTCCGTATTTCCAGCTCAGCTACGGTGCGAAGGGCAAAAGCTCCAGCATGTTTGTAAAGGAGGCCGATACCGTAATGGCTGGCAGGATGGCGGAAAACTACAAGAGATTCCGCGATCTCACCATCGAGATAGGATTTGAAATGGTTGCGTTGAGCAGGGAGAAGGGCGTTGATGGGGCGGCGAGAATCTATAATGAAATTCTGTATCGCGAGAAGATGCGCTCGATCGGAAGGAAGCCAGAGGCGCAGTCTAAAAAAGAGGATGGCGAAGAGAAGGAGAGGAAGTTGGAGCGCAGTTCCATGATCGAAAAGAAAAGAGTCGAGACAAGGGATATTCGTGCGAGCCGGAGCAAGTGGAGGGAGGAAGCTCTATCTCTAAGGAAAAAGCTGACGGCGCTTGAAGACCGTCTAGAATCAGCCGAAAACGAGAAGTCTCTGCTCGGTTTGGGACTCAAAAAAAAAATGAGCCATTAGCCGGAGTCAGTTCCACCCCATGCGGATTCCATTATTCTCTGGATACAATCATCCTCTCGATCCGGCTTGTCGTGTTCGGGTTGCTGTCACTCAGGGGAACCGGCAGGGCGCTGGACTTGTTCTCCGCGTGGTTCGACGGCGGTGTCCCGTGCCACGTGGTCGTCCAAAACTGGATAATGCGTCTCGGCATTTACAGGTTGCGCAAGCCACCGGAGAAAAGAAAGGATTGGATATTCATCCTGGACCACACTATAGATTACGGAACGAAAAAATGTCTTGTAGTCCTTGGAGTAACTATGAAAAAATTCGTGGAGAAGAAATGCCGCCTCAGCCACGAGGACATGAGTGTGCTGGACATCTCGATAGTGGAGAAGGCCACAGCTTCTAGCGTGGAGAAAACTCTTTTGATAGTTGCGGAAAAGGCGGGGACTCCCGTCCAGATCGTATCTGACAAAGGCAGCAGCATAAAGAAGGGAGTTGCGGATTTTATAGGGAGGAATTCCGGAGCAAGGCATACATACGATGCAACACACAAGGCGGCGATTCTCATGAAACATCATCTCAAAAATGATTCGAGGTGGAAGGCGCTCACCAAGAAAATGTGGATGGCCAAGAGAGATATCCTGTTCACCCCGCTGGGATTCATGGTCCCTCCGAAACCGAAGGACAAGGCAAGGTGGCTCAATCTGGACATATATATGAATTGGCTCGGGAAGGCATTGGATTTTCGCAAGCGCAAGGTTGATGCCGGAGGAGCGAAGCTATTTGATGAGAAGCTCGGGTGGATAGGGGAATTCGCCGGTTCGCTGCCGGAATGGAGAAGCATGCTCGACATGCTGGACCTGATGAAGGGGGAGATAAAAAAGAACGGATTAAGAAAAGACACACCAATGCGATTCGAGAAACTTTCCTCGGGGATAGTCTTATCGACCAAAAGATTGCGCACACTGAAGAAGGAAATAATGGACTACATCGAGGTAGAAACCGCAGGCATCGGGGATGACCAGATTTTACTTGGCTCCTCCGACATAATTGAATCAGTCTTCGGAAGATATAAGGGGTTTTCTGGAAAAACTCCCATGAAAGAGGTTGGAAGAGCGGTGCTGGCAATACCCGTGTTCACGGGGAAATTCGATGCGGCAGAAGTGAGAACAGCCATGGAAAGCGTGCCGGCGAAAGATGTGGACGATTGGCTCAGGCAGAATATCGGAGAGAGTTTTTTGTCAAAAAGGAAAAGGGCTTTTAGTCTCATAAATACAAATTTTAAGAATTCCTCGGTGAAGTTATTTCCAGAAAACCTAAGAAAAGTGGCAAGTTTTTAACACCCTAGGTCTGACCCCTTTTAGACCTCTGCGGTTAATTTTCCTTCAAGGTTCGCGTTTGGCCTCTGGCGGTTTTGGCTTCTTGAAGATAATCTCATGTTTCTCTTCGGGCATGAAGCTAAGTGGTTCTTCAGATTTTTTTTCTTGTCAATTTCATATGGCTTGCCGGTAGATGGATCTATCGGTGGAGCATAATTCTTCCTTTCTGGTCTCCTGAATGAGAACCCTATCTTCACCGAATCCTTGTCTTCCAAAATGTCATACGGTTTTCCAGTCAATGGATTTATGACCAACCTTTCGACCTCCTTGCCGAGCACGATTGCCAGCCCAGGCTTCATCACATGTTCGTCTTTATCCATGTCTATGCCAGTCTCAAAGATTTCATCATAGTCTTCAAATATATTATTGTCTTTTGAAAAATAACCATTGTCCTTTATGTAAGGTTTCAGCAATATAGTACCTGTTCGAATCTTTTATTCGAACGCTATCAAGCTTTATTAATAGATCACAA
>CAINFV010000237.1 GCA_903848235.1 Chlamydiia bacterium
GCCCAAGTAGCTCAGTTGGGAGAGCGTCAGACTGAAGATCTGAATGTCCCCGGTTCGAGTCCGGGTTTGGGCATATAATTAATCAGTAAATCATTCTATTGATATAGATTTTTCAAGAGCTTTCCTGTATTTGTTGGGAGTTGTATCGGTCGAGTGCAATTAAGAGGTTCCTCGCTGTATCGAGTGGCTAATAGATCGTAGAGCCCTCTGTGAGTCCTCCGTGCGCTCTGTGCCTCTGTGATGGTAGTTCGTGACCATTGGTCATAAACCAGTGGCGAACGACGTTTCAACCACAGAGACACAAAGTTCACAGAGTACGCACGGAGACGAATTACCAACGGAAAAACCAAAATAGCCTGAGGTTAGCCACTGGAAATGGCGAAGAGCCAATTAAGAAGATCTCCAGCAAGGTCTAAGGATTGATCATAGAAAGAGAAAGCCGATTATAGGGCATTACAGGAAATAATTTTCTTGGAGCTAAGAAAGAGGCGTCTTGCGGTTATGATACATCAAAGATTTGGCTAGCCTTAGTGCCGTTGATTGTCCCCTTGTCTCTATATTCTGTTAGCTCATCGAATCGCTTTCCTGCTATAATTCCGACGATTAAAATATGAAATGCTACCAGAGTTATAACTCCCGGAAATATGAGCATGTAAACAAGCTCTATCCTCTGATCTATCACATATAGAAGTATAGCCATAGCTATGGCGATCACAATAAGAAACACAAAGGCCTTTGGACCACCATCGTTTTGTTGTTCTGCCAAGTATATCGCACAATCCAGATGATCACATTCTTCGCCCTCCTTGGGCTTATCTTTCCATTCTCGTCCGCAATTGGCAACCCATTTATCAGTATAATAGTAAAGGTCTCCAGTAAAATTACCTACCTCATATACGGTCTTGTACTTCTTGATCTTCCCCTCTGCTATTTGTAGCTGAACCGCCATCCTTGGTCCTCCTCATCGCCAGAACTGCCACCAGTGCCTTGCCTTCGTTTTTTCCTGATCTCCAAAAATCTGCCAAGCGGTAATACCGTTGATCGTACCCTTGTCTTTAAATTCGGTTAATTCTTTGAATCGCTTTCCTTCTCTAAGTCCGCCAAATAAAAACCAAAATGCTAATAGAGTCAGGGCTCCTGAGATCATAATCGCAAAACCACCCATTTGCCTGCATCCGATGACAAACCCAATAATCATAACGGCGGCGGCGAGTACAATCAAAAATATAAATACGTCTGGTTTTTCCTTCCTGTCAGATTCTGCTACGTAAATTGCACAGTCTAGATGATCGCATGCTTGGCTCTCTGTTCCGGGTTTCCATTCTCGTCCACATTTCGTGACGTATTTATCGATACAGGAACCTCCGTCACCACACGGCACAAATAGCACTTGAGTCACCCTGTATCTCTTGATTTTTCCATCTGCAGTCTGTAATCGCACCACCATCCTTGGTCCTCCTATTCTAGCCTGCCAACAGGAGCATTTAGCGAGTGTGGGTCTTCAGAGATTTGACGGGCCTTGATACCTTTGATCGTTCCATTATTCTTAAATTCGTTCAGCTCATCCAAACGTTCTTCAACTCCGGGACGAGAGCCCCAAAAACAAATCGCCAGGAAGGCCGAGATTATTGAAATCATAAAGGTGTATTTTACAAACCCAATTTCGAATCTTATCTCTTCTATGACTACAAAAGCGAAAAATATTACCGCAATAGCAGCAAGAAAACGCCCGATAATCCGTTTTGATCGCCAATTTAAAGAAAAAATTGCCCCTATGGAGAAGGGTACTAAATAAAGAAATGAGACTGCTGCAAGCCAACTTATTCCTTTTAGATCTGCTATGACTGTAATAACGAAAGAAATTACTACCATAGCAGCAAAAAAACGTCTAGACCACTTATTCGCCCGCAAATGTTCAGCTACGAGGTAAATTGCGCAATCCAGATGATCGCATTCTTGGTGAGGCTCGGGTTTATAGTACCATGTTCTTCCGCATTTGGTAACCCATTTTTCGAATTTATAAGAATATTCAGATTTTGTGGGATGTAAATCTACTCCATACGCGGTGTGGTATTCCTTGATCTCGCCATTCTCTAGTTGTAGCCGTAAACCCATCCAGGTACCTTCTTTCTCGTTGCCGGAACTGCCACCAGCTTTTAGCCTGTCCTTCTTCCCGCAACATCCGCCAGGTCCTTGGATGTCGCCCACTTCCAGACCTCAAAGCCACCATGCCCATCGATCGCCCTAACCTACTCATCAAGATAGCTTCGCCTCAGCAGGTTTCTCCCCCAGCTCTTCATAAATCGCCCTGAACTCCTCCAGCGCCGTCTCCAGGCTCTCCACAATCTCCGCCGCCAGCACCTCGGGCGCAGGCAGTTATCGGAATCCTCCAAGCTTTCGTCCTTGAGCCAGAAAATGTCCAGGCTGGCCTTCTCAGTCGATCAATAGAGAGATCGATCAAATGTTGTTACAGGTAAGTGTAACTACCCACCAGAGTTTACAGCGTCTGTGGCACCTACAACGACGGAGACACCTTTTGTGCTGTTGCTTTTATACGGATTTACTCTCAGTTTCTTTGCTGATCGTCACTTTTTTGTCAGCAGCTTTTTGATCTGCTTCGGCCTTCTTATTTTCTCTTCCGGCCGTTATCTTGTCTGAGGATTTTGACATGCTTCTATAACATAGATTAAAAAAGATATAACTCTTTCTATTTTTTATATGGATTCAAATTATAAAATTTAAATTCCTTGGCCCTGGCCTTCTGTCCCACAGCCTTCATAAACAATGCAGCACTATATCCAATTGGCCCGGAAAGATCGTTCATACTCCCAAGTTGTTCGTTTTTTTCCCGGGCCACACTAACCTTCGGGTTCTTCTCTTTCCATACTCCTTGTGACCTGAATAGATTGCCTGCTAGGTCGGGTCCATGCGACATAATGTCCATCAGGTTTTTTTGAAGTGTCCAGAAAGTCTACCATTCTCTCCCACCCAATGCAACGGTCCGACAAAGAAAACAAAAACGTGCATAAAGTGTTTGTTGGGCGCAGGATTTTGGAGTGGGGGCCTTAAACTGTCACCCAATTCTAATAGTTTTTACTATACCCAGGAAAAATCGTAGCGTAGCGGCTTATTTTTTGAATATCTTATAAACTCCGGTAGGTCTACCACATTCATGGCTCTGTGTACCTCCTTATGTTTCGACGATTTGGGGATACAGGGCTAATTATTAAATATCTTGTGAAGAAATGACGTGTTGTTATCTCGTTCACAACACGTCGGCTCTTGACGCTAATTTTACATCAAAGCGGTCCCACACTACCGTCAAGAACCCAGGTCTCAGATATTTTCTCCCTGGTACTTCCCGGAGTACAGCTTTTCCGCCTCCTTCTCCAGCCGCAGAAAGACTAGCTGCATCAGCCGGGCATTCTTCTTCAGACGCAGGCCCAGCGGATTGTAGACCACGAGCAAACTCTGGCTGCGTCCCCGGTAGCCCGGGTCCCAGAGGGCCGTCTCCAGGGTGGCACCGCAGCGGAGGAGCGTGGAGCGAGCTCTGGCCATGGCCGTCACATCCGTAGGGATATTGACAATCTCGTTGAAAGTGACCAGGTAGGAGCCAGCTAAAAGCTCGATCCAGCCCATTTCATCGAAATTCACGGGCTCGGTCTCGGGCAGCTTTCGCTCTTTATTGTCGAAAGCGACAGCTCCAGCGGTTGTGAAGCGCTCGATCTTCTGCAGCGTCAACTCTACGCCGCACATCTGGGTCTGCGTTTCAGGGTCGATCATGGATTCGACCAGGCCCCGGGCCTCGCTGCCGGTAAGAATAGTCATGCTAAATCACCTCGAATTGTACCTTTTTCGCAAAATTCCGCTCAGGCCATAAACATTGTGCACGCCGGAAAGCTCTATTAACCTTTACAGATATATTCGCCGTGAAGCAATCATCCTGGAGCGAAAGCTTGTTCGAAATTTTCTTCCTGCCTGTGGCCATCATCATTCTGCTGCTCATATTAGCTGTGCCCATAATCTTCGTCTACCTCTTTTTGCGTCTCTCTGAGACCGCCTTCGAGATGGTGGGCTTCAGCCACTGGAATGCATCCCTGGCCGTTTTCGGCTCCATTCTGGGGAGCCTGGTGGATCTGCCTCTCATGAGCGCACCTATCACTGCTTACCCGGCCTGGTACTTGACAGTGATGAGCCTTTATCCACAGAGCTTTCCCACGACATTCCACTCCCTCTATCTGGCCGTGAACCTGGGAGGATGCATCATACCACTGGTCATCTCAGCCCAC
>CAINFV010000238.1 GCA_903848235.1 Chlamydiia bacterium
CCCATTGTATCAATCTGACGGTATTTGTTTTACTTTTTTTTCAGTACTAAGTCGCACGCATCATCTGGCATCCAGTGAGCATCATGTCCTTTCCACTTCACCGTACAGCCCACGGGGTTTGTCAGAGGGATGCGCACAGATTTTCCGGTAAGGACATCTTTGATGGCCTCGTCGAGGTCATTCCGCGACTTTCTCGTCGGATGCATTGGATCTTCAACCTCGCGTCCGCAATAGACAAGACGGCGTTTAGCGTCAAAGACGTAAAAATGGGGTGTTCGCAAGGCTCCGTAGGCACGGGCAACCTCTTGCGTTCTGTCTACAAGGTAGACCCAGGGGAATGCGTTGAGCTTCATCCTGTCAACCATATGATCAAAGGAGTCTTCTTCATAGAGTTCTGGCGTATTGGAATTGATAGCGACAAAGGCAACGCCTTTATCCTTATATTGGAGGGCAATATGTCGTGTCGTTTCATCCGAGGCGATGACATAGGGACAGTGGTTGCAGGTGAAGAAGATGACGAGGATCGGTGAGGTGGCAAAGCTTTGAAGAGTGTAGATCTTGTCATCAGTTGCCTGAAGAGAAAAATCAGGGGCTTTTGCTTGTAAGGGAAGAGTGAAAGGCATACGACCTCAAATTTCTTTCTTGTATGAGTCTTGGGATAAATTTTTCGAAAGGTTGAGTAGAGAGCGACGGAGAAGTTTTTGAAGGAGTTCTTCATTGGCTGTTGGTTTGCGGCGCTCGTTGGGGTTGCGTTCTTTTACGGAAACAACTCTCCGGCCGTGCCAAGAGCTTCCGACAGACACTTCATCTGCGAGAGAAAGATGTGAAACTGACTGGAACTCCTGTGGTGACTCCAGCGAATGACAGGTGCTCATGGAAAAACCCTCCATCATCAGGTGAATATCCAATTTGCCTTTTACCAATTATTATTTTATATTTACAACAAATAGTGTTCTTTCCATAGAATGGATTGCTCAAAAAGTGCAAAGTTCGGTATCTTCGCTGGAGCAACCATCGAGGATCTTTCTTTGATCCAGTGAGAGGGGAGCGTTTCTCCCTCTAGGTTTTTTGGGGGTTTAGCTCAGTTGGTAGAGCGTCTGATTTGCATTCAGAAGGTCAGGAGTTCGAACCTCCTAACCTCCATCATATGCGGGTATAGCTCAGTTGGTTAGAGCGCGACACTGATAATGTCGAGGTCCTTAGTTCAAATCTAAGTACCCGCACTTCTTTTCGACTCCTAAGAGAATTTCACTGAAATTTCGAAGAACCAGCCTCTGCTAGGAGATCCGTTTGTTCCTCCAATCCACGATTTCTCTCTAAGAGAGAAAAAATCTGTATGCAATGGTCTACGAAGGTAGAAAAATTTGGGGTGTATACGTAGAATGCCGTAGTACAGGAGTCGAGTAGTGTCATACAAGGCCATGGTGCTTGCGTGAAGCAAGGCCATGGCAAACAAAGAAGAGGTTGGAGGCATCCATGACCAGTCGCAAGGAAAAAATGGCAGAATTTGACCAAGGCTATAATGTCACGGTCACCGGTCGACATATGCATGTCACCGATGGGATGAAACAACATGCAATGGACCGCATCTCAAAATTAGATCATTTTGGTGACCACATTCTTGATGTGAACGTCACCATGGATATTCAAAAGTTGAGTCACCTCTGTGAGATCATCATGAAGTATGGTCACACAGTGATTTGCTGCCGTGCATCGACGACAGATATGTATGCTTCAATTGACCAAGCGGCATCAAAGCTTGCTCAACAGCTTCGTCGATACAAAAGAAAACTTCATGACCACCATAAAAAGGGGCATCCTATCAAAGAGATCCCCGTCCAAGTCATTGAGGCTCCACGCGAACAAGAGACAGAACTTGAAGAGGTGGGCGGAAGTGACGAAGTAGCACTTCCTCATCGTATCGTAGCTACTGAAATTGGAAGGCTGAAAATCCTCGATGATTCGGAAGCTGTGATGAAGATGGAGCTGTCTGGTGAATCAGTGATGGTGTTCCGTGCAGAATCAGACAGGCGCCTGAAGGTTATCTATCGACGTCATGATGGAAACTACGGAATTATCGAGCCGGAAGCGTAGTCGATGAGCTCTAAGCTGGTGTGTCTAGTGCGATCTATTCCTGTGCAGGACACACCAGAAGAGCGCGTTCGCCAGCACCTGCTTTCCCATCTGATAGGGGCGTTTGGGTGTCCTCGGTCGCTGATCGGAGTGGAAGTGCCGTTACAGAGCCTTGTAGGATGTTGTCGTCGACCTGTTCCACGGCGCAGAATGGACATTGTCTGCTTTTTCTTGGATCGGGGTGCGCTGTCTCCGCTTCTCGTCATTGAATGCAAAGCATCAAAGCCCTTGCCCGGAGCTGTGTCTCAATTAAATGGGTATAATTTCTTTATCCACGCTCCTCTTGTAGCTCTTGCCTGGCCAGGAGCTCTTCGTATCTCCCATCTAAGCGCAATTTTGTATGAAGGGGATCCTGCTTTTTCGCCAACCTATCATCAGGCGCAAGAGGCGGCTGCCTCGGCTCTGCATACCCATATCTGATGGTTCAATTGATATGGATTTGCGCAATTTTCTTTTTTAGAATTCGCTTTTCATGTATGGCCAATAGGGAAGAGTAGAGTTTGATGGTAGTCCTCGTTGCCTCATACCGTACGATCACAGGCGCTAAAGGTTTGTGGGAAAAGGCCGCGGCGGAGGGCACTCTGAGGAGATGCTATTGAGTTTCTAAGTTTGAATGAAAGTGAGATTCGAGCATATGGGCATACGTAACAAAGAAGAGACCTCACGAGAGGCTATCCAGCAAAAAGATCCCTCTCCTGTTCAAGGAGAACAGATGCCTCCACTGCAACCAATTCCTGCCGGTCCAATATCCATTCCTGAAGTTGTTAATCGTTTGGAGGAATTGGTGAAGTTTGCTCTTGAATGCGAGGGCAAACAGCTAAAAGAAGGCGTGTCGTTTGTTGATGTCTTCAAACAGCTTGAAGAGGTACGGAATGCTATCGATTTGTTGAATCAGGATCAGCATGAGCTGCTCAATCTATTTTCTTCCGTCACAGGAGGATCAGTAGATGTGAATAAGATCCCATTTTCAGAGGACGATAAAAAGACTCTCGACAAGTTAAAACATCTTCAATCGGTGTGTGAAGCAGCAAAAGAACGAATGTATGTGGCGGTAAAAGAACAGCCAGAGACTGAGGCGCTTTTGGAAGAGAAGATTGAGGATGAGAAAGCCAGTGAAAAGAAAAAGGTCGTTCGAAGGAAAGGGAAATTCCGCCCGTTAGGCGGAAAAGAAGGATGGATGCGGACGTAAGGAATTGTGCTTAGCTACGCTCTCGTTAAAAAACTCGAACGTATACGTGGCGTCGCCGTTATCTTCAGGCCTTGTCCTCACGAAGGGTTCTTGTGGAGGCTCTACTACTTCTTTTGTTTTCAAAATCGAATTTACTACTATCATCAGACCGGACGTTAC
>CAINFV010000239.1 GCA_903848235.1 Chlamydiia bacterium
CTGTCGTCAGAAACATCTGCGGCAGCTGCGGGTACGGAGGCACCACCGAAAGCGGGCACGTTATCTAAAGCCTGAAAAGACATAGAGAATCCTTTTTAATAATAAAGTAATATTTTCGATAAGCATGTTATGTTTGATTATAACTATAAACGAAATTGATCAGAAATAATAATGAGCATATGAAATAAGGGGATCACCTTCATGGCTCGCTTATTTGCGTTCATTCCCCGCGTGAAGCGGCGGCACGTAAAAAAACTTACTCGCGACGGTTCGTACTACAGATTGAGTCTCTTTCGACGTCTTCGTCAGGTTCTCCCATCGCTTCAGAGCGGTTACCACAGCTTCTATCTCAGGTTTTTTAAGCTGGCGATCGTTCAGAGAGCGGATGATGCCTATGGCATATTCAAAAACAGCAATATCAGAATGGGCACCTGAGGGAACGTACGGCATGACCTGGCGAACTGCCGACAACACGTGACCTGCTTTCAGATAGACACCTTGTGACTCTGCATCGGCCTGAGCCACCCTATACACCTCATGCAGCAGTCCTTCCACTGATCCGATGGACATATGCCCCCCCTTGTCTTCTTTTCTTCTGTCATATACACATCTATCATCAGTTTATCAATCGGAAGTAAACAACTTTTTATATTTGGTTATAAAAAATGAGAATTGCATGGTTCGGTCTTCAAGTACTAGCTCTGCTCATAGCAAGCAGTCTCGGCGCCATGAGCGATAGTGAACGCATTAAATCTTTTGAAGCTCTGACAGAAAAAGATACTAAAAGCATCCCAAGACACCTCCTGCGATGGCTTGACACACAAACAGTACCGATCGACCCTCGAGCAATCTCCGGTGACTATGAACAGATCAAAGAGATGCTCGGCAGAATCTCAAAGCATATCAAAAAATCATCCTCCGTAGGTTCCATGGAAGGAAACAGAGAAAAAAATGCACATACTAAAATTCCAGCCATCGACGAGACCCGAACTCTGCGGCACATCGACAACTTTTACCTCAGCGCCAATGACGTCCTCACTCCTCTGCAAGAGTATATCATCAGCCAAGGCCCTCTTGAAACGACATTGCCGGACTTTTGGCATGCCATCATCGAAGCAAACATATCCACCATTGTCATGCTTTCCATGCCATCTGACGCCGGCGGCAGAAACCCAGCATACTGGGGAAAGAACCGATTTCCCACTGTCATGTTCGGATGGAAAATAGAGGAAAAGGACGGCGAAGAGGTAGTAGATACAAGTGAAGCAATACCTATTCAGCGTATTGTCAGGAGAACCTTTCAGGCAACTCATGAAGAATCTAAAGAGACGAGAACGATCAGTCATATCCACTATGAGAACTGGCCTGACAATGGAGCTCCAGAACCTATTTTATTCCATAGGTTCCTTCATTTGATCAGCAAGATCCACCCTGTCGCTTCATCTTCGATTCTTGTCCACTGTTCGGCCGGTCTTGGCCGCTCAGGAACATTCGTCGCATCGCATAGCTTATGCAAAGAAATCCACGCCCTCCATCCAGCAACCGTCAACATCCCCAAAAGAATCGTCGAACTTCGCATGCAACGGCCATATGTCGTCAGCACCGCTGTACAAATAGAAGCGATTTATACAGCGGTACGACAGTGTGCTGAGGAGCAACATCCCTAGCCCGAGGTTACTAGGCTACACTCAAGCCGAAATGGTTGATTGCTTCTCTACCGTTGCCTCCCATCGTAGATCTGGTCGGTGTAAAACTTCTGTAGCTGCATTGTGAATAGCTTTGATCTGCTCATAGTGAGGCCTGGAAACGATCTGCAATGTTCCTAAGGTTTCAGAAGGATCAGCATTACGAGTCCATGTAGCAGCTACTTGAGCATCTTCACTGACACCACTACGATAATAAAAATCGATCCGATCTGCATACGCCAGGAATGTATCATGTATACGCTGCGGCAATAACAGTCCTTTTTGTCGCACATCATCTTCGGTCGTTTGAACAAAACGGGTGTCCCGTTCCTGAATAGATGCCCATCGAACATCGTCCGGTGCTGTGACATGGATCAGCCGAATCTGATACCGCTGTTTCTTAAAGAACTCGAAGGATTTACCTGTAGCAGGACCTGATGAAGTACTGCCAAAATAGAATGCATACTGTTCGCGAATAAGATTTCCCAAAATCAGATGTGTTGCGGCATTTGACCCTGGTCGCCATTTATTGTAGGCAGCTAGACGCGCCTCCCGAGATCCATCGCCCTTTAGAAGATCAGCTTGAAAAGATCTTGTTTGATTTTGTAGGCACACATCATCAGGACAAAGGTATGCAAAATTTCTGCCCGATTCATGAGCTTTTGCCAATTCTTGACGCATTAACACCGTTTTCCCTGAACCAGGAGCTCCAGCCGTGATAACAGCTTCCTTTGCCTTAACAGGATTGATGGATAGAATTTTTTGAAACAGCTCATTTATGTCATGTCGCAATCTCTGCGATTCTTCTTCCGTATACGCTTCTTTATTATCAAAAGCCTTCCCTGAAAGAAAACCTTCTAACACCGTCCTGGGCAATGAATACAAATATCCTCTATCGTACATACGATCGACGTTACATACGTCATACACAACACTAGCCATCCTGTTCTTCTCCTTCACTTTTACTACACCAGCTTGCTGCTGCGAAATCTCATATAAGCATTTTGTAACGGTATCAAATACCAAAGAAACCATTCTCTCTCTTTGCACCGCCCGTTCTTTATCAGAGAGTGCCGGAGCAATAGTATCCAAGGCCATGCCAGAGTCACGCAAAGCCGTCTCGCCTGCAAGCTGTTGATATGCCCACAGAAGAGGATAGCTACACGCCAGAATCGTCCCTGGCCGTGGATGGCATTCTTGTAACCAGGTACGGATAGCGTCTTTTGTTGAAGGACGAGCGTTTTGCCCCTTGGGAGCATTCACAAAGACTACCTTCGCGGATAAGGCTTGCGCCATATCTTCTGGGATATCGGTCTGACTCCAGACAAGCTTTACCATGTCATACTCAGTGTCATAGACAGCATCCTCTGGCATCTTCCATCCCTTTTTAAAGGGAAGGATAGAACTCTTCTCATCGCACAGCTTTTCAACAGCATCTTCGCCGCCTTGCTGCTTTCGTAAATAACGTTCACCAGTGAGAAAAACGAGGGAATCAAATCGTATTCCTCTCTTCCAGGCCGCTACGAGCTGGAATAGATTTCGTCGTACGCCGTCGAGAAATGCCCCATGGCAGGCCCCATAGGTATAGCGGTCCAAGGCCGGCGCCCTTTCTGCAAAAAGGCCCATCGAATCTGCGCATTCTTCGACCTCCTGACGAATGTCACCTCTTCTCACGCCATCTTTCAGATCCGCTCTCTCTTTGTTCCCTCTCCCCTGAACAACAGAAAGCCAGCACTCCTGTGTCTTTGCCGTAGCACGAGCCAGATCGTCGCTCTGTTCGTACAGACCATCAAGTTTCAGAAGCGTAATGACATGCGGTGTCAACGCTCCATCGCTTTTAACAAAGAGCGTCGCCGGGCTTCTCTCTTGTATCATCCATTGTTCGGCCTCCATCGCCGGCGCGCTCTTCGCTTCGGCATAAGCAGCCGCACACGAAACCAGCTGAACCGCCATAAAAACTCCTACTGAAAGTGCTATCATTTTACTGATGAGCGAAAAACTTTTAGCTCTATTATCCATCGCTCTTCCTTCAAAAAGAGATGCCTTCAGAACTCTTCGATCTTCTCGAGATCACAGAAAAGCCATATACTCACAACGAAATCATTGAGAGGGAGAAAGTATGCCACAGATAGATATTGAAAAGAAACGAGCGCTTGATCTTGCTTTAAGCCATATTAAGAAACAATTTGGCGATGGCGCGATCATGTCGCTGGGAAAGCATTCTGAAAATAGAGAGATCAGCTGTATTAAGACCGGTGCCATCACCATCGACATGGCGCTTGGTATCGGCGGCGTTCCTCGAGGAAGGGTAGTGGAGATTTTCGGCCCTGAGTCGTCTGGAAAATCAACACTAGCACTCCACATCGTGGCGAATGCACAGAAAAATGGTGGTATCGCAGCCTATATCGACGCAGAGCATGCCCTAGACCCTGGATATGCTACAAGGATCGGAGCTAACATCAATGAGCTGCTTATCTCGCAGCCTGATAGCGGTGAAGAAGCGTTAAACATTGCCGAAACTCTTGCTAGATCAAATGCCATCGACGTCATTGTCATCGACTCTGTCGCCGCCCTCCTCCCAAAAGCAGAACTCGAAGGGGAGATCGGGGATTCTTTTGTCGGCCTTCAGGCACGAATGATGTCGCAAGCGTTACGGAAGCTCACAGCAGCTCTTTCCAAGAGCAATACCTGTGCCATTTTCATCAACCAAATCCGTGAAAAGATCGGCGTGATGTATGGCAATCCAGAAACAACGACAGGGGGACGCGCACTGAAGTTCTACTCGTCAGTACGGATTGACCTTCGAAAAACAGCTGGGATCAAAGGGGCTGACAATATTGAAATCGGCAACCGCGTCAAAGCAAAAATCGTAAAAAATAAAATGGCGCCTCCTTTCAGGGTCGCTGAATTTGACATTCTCTTTGCCGAAGGCATCTCTCGTGCAGGGTCAATCCTCGACCTCGCCTCCGAGATGAACGTCATTGAGAAAAAAGGCGCTTGGTTTAGTTACAAAGGACAACGCCTCGGTCAAGGCCGAGATACCGTTCGCGATGAGCTCAAGAAGAACGCTAAGCTCCTCGACGAGATCGAAAATGAACTTCTTGCCGCTTGCAAAGAGAAGGCTCCAACGAATCTAGCTCCAAGAAGCGACACAGAAGAAACTCCAGAGACCGAATAACGATCTTTTTCATGAAGCGAGCGTATCAATATGCTCGCTTTTCCAAAAAGCCAGGAAGAGCTTCTATGCGATATCTAGAGCACGCCTTCTTCATTTGTATCTTCTTTTTGTTCGGATCGCTCAGCGCTGTAAATTCTTTTGAAAGACGCACCGCCTTCAACGCCCTAGTAGAACGGGACCTACAACTCCTTCCCCCTGACATCCGTGCGTGGCTAGACAAACAGACGATTCCAGTAAAACAGTTCAACAAGGAAGTCGCGAAACTCAACTACCAAAAACTCCTCTCAACACTCCATGAAGCGTCTAAATATGTCAAAAAACCAGCCACATATGGCCTTCGACCAGAACACGTCGGAAAAAACGTCCATATCGGCTGCGTTCCGTTCGACGAAACACGATCTCTTCGCCATCTCGAAGGGTTTTATATCAGCGCCAGTGACGTTTTAACCCCTGAGCAGACCTATATCGTCGGAGAAGCTCCCATAGAGCCTACAGAAGACATCTTTTGGCAAGCAATCGTTGAAGCAGATGTCAGAACCATCGCCGCCCTTGTCACTCCAACAGATGGGGCATATTGGGATAGCTCGCGATTTCCGAAAACCGTGCGCCGATGGAAGATCGAAATGATCAGCGAAGAAGACGAGGGCTACAGCCCTCTCCTCGTAGAACAACGCATCATCCGTCGGGTCTTTAAGATCTCATACCATGACGATTGTAGGATCATCACCCATCTTCACTATAAAAATTGGCCGGACCACGGAGCCCCAGACCCTGCTTTATTCCATAGATTTCTCGCTCTGCTAGACGATGCTCACCCAGGAAGCTCTTATCCGATCTTTGTCCACTGTGCCGCTGGTATTGGCCGCTCTGGAACCTTCGTCGCAGCTCATAGCTTACGAAAAGAGGTCCTCATGCATCGGGCAAGCGATGGCCCTCTATCTATCAACATAGCAAAACGAATTTTAGAAATGAGGATGCAGCGATACAAGCTGTTAAGCCGCCCCACACAGCTCAGAGCTGTTATAGAGGCCGTTCGTGATGCCATTCAACAAAGAGCGCAGTAGTAAACGCCTGTTAGAGACTTAAGACCTTACCCAACAACGATGCGCATTGCTGATGCGAGGGTGACAAGGGGAGACTCTCCTAAGCTAAGTTCATCCGCCAGAGCGCAAAAGCCTTCTACATGTGACCGAACGCTGTTGCGAGCCTCTTCGACACCAAAGAGAAGGGCGTAGTTGACCTTTTTGCCAGCCTCTTTATCCTGCTCTATGTCGTCGAGATCGTCCATGATTTGGAAGGCCCTTCCAAAATGTGTTGCCAGGCGATGCAGATCATCGAGCTTGGCAACAACGCCGCCGCCAAAAAGCCATCCTAAGACAAAGCAGACCTCGAAGAGCGCACCCGTCTTAAGGTCCATGATTGTATTAATCGACTTCTCATCAAATCCCTGCGGTCTTAAATCAAACTGCTGGCCACCGATCAGGCCATTAAGGCCAATAGCACGACTTGCTGTCGAAAATGCCGCGTGCAACACCGCCCCCTGGCGCTCTTGTGGAATGGGGGTCCGTGCCATGAGTTCAAAGCCGGCCGATGTCAGGGCAAAGCTTGCCATAATAGCGGTGGCTTCAGAAAACGCCTTGTGCGTTGTTGCAACACCTCGGCGGAAGTCATCATTATCCATACATGGCAGATCATCGGTGATCAACGAGGAGATGTGGAAGAATTCAACAGCCACGGCAGCAAGATCGACAGCAATCGGTGAGTGAAGAGCTTCCGCCACCATCCAGACGATGGCTGGACGCAAGCGTTTTCCCCCTGATTGCATGGCATAGGCAATGGCCTGACGCACAGTAGAATCTTCTCCAAGCGATGGAAGGACGCTAAGGAAGCTCGAGTCAAACCGTTTTCGATACGGCTCAAGAATTTGGAGGGCAACCCTAGCAAATGAATCCATTGGGCTATTTGGTTTTTTTGAAAAACCTGAACTATCGTTGGCCATACAACTTCTCTTCTTTGTGGTTAGAGGTCCTCTACAATAGAGACCGAGGATCCCAGCTTCACAAGACGCCCCTCTTCTATCACGCCGCCGATGTTAGCACATGGATAACACTTGGCATGTTTTCCTAGGAGTGTACCTGGATTCATGACCACATTACAACCAATCTGACAGCCATCGCCGACGATAGAGCCGAATTTCCGCAGCCCCGTCGATATCGATTGTTGATGATATCGAACAAAGACAGGGCATCCGTCAAGCCGTAAATTCGCACACTTCACCCCCGCCCCGAGGTTAACGTCATTCCCAAGCACTGAATCCCCAACGAAGGCAAAATGAGCGGCCCTGGCGTGATTTAAGAGGATTGAGTGCTTCAACTCCGTTGCATGTCCAACGACACATCGATCTCCGATGAGAACATTGCCCCGGATGTATGATCCATGGCGAATCTGACAGTTGCGGCCGATGATGCACGGTCCTCGGATATAGGCGCCGGGTTCTACTACAGTTCCTTCGCCGATAGAAATCAGTTCAGGATTGACAAGGTAGGCATATTCTTGGTGGGCTGAGTTATTTTCTCCAAGCGGCTGGCGCAGCAGATATCCCTCAAGCTTTTGCAAGACTTGCCATACATATGAACACCCATCGAACACCGCTCGATGTTCGAATGAAGAGAGATCAAAAAACGTCGGTACAGAGAAACTGTTTTCTTCCATGGCAAAGAGCCCCCTCGTCTAACAAAGCGTGTGATATGGATTCCTCTATCACACCATAGCAAACAGGGTCTTTTGGCACCTATCAACATCATCCACAACGAATAAGAGAAGAATAATCTATCTATATATCTATCGTCTTCTTCAGGCGGTGTTGGAGTGTTCGTAACTCATGCATTCCACTGGAGATCCTTCTGTCTGCAACTTGACGACTATCTGTTGAGAGCTCTTGTATATCTCTTTCGATTGTGCGTAGTCGAAGAGTTGCATTGCTCAAAAGCGGACTCCATACACGACTTTTGATCGATGGGCGCGCTTTTTGCGGCTATTGACATCTCCCACAGCACCGAAGAGAAGAAGAGTTATATATATATACTTCCTCTTCTTCAGGCGATGTTGGAGTGTTCGTAAGTGTCGATTTTGTCTCGCAATGCGACTGTCGATAGTTGGAGCGCTGGGTGTTCAAAGCAGGCCCTGAGTGTTGTGATTGTTGGTAGGAAAGAGAGCTGTTGAGGAGTTACGGACACCGCAAGATGAGTTGTTGCCCGACTATGCTAACAAGTAAGAGGCTGGCCTGAAGAACCTGCCTAGATTCTTTGGATGATGAGACTTTTGAAAAACTAGCGGGCGCGCTCTGCTCGCGGCGGCTTGAAGGGAGAGTTTGCCTCTCCTCACCAATAGCTAGCGCTATTGGCTTCGTAGAGATAGTCTCTCCCTTCGTCACTGGCGCTTCGCATATCGCAGCCGCTAGTTTTGCAAAAGCCTCTGATGTTCAGCTCTTCGAAAGGTTGGAACTTTAGAAGTTGCGATGTTTGTGAGTTGATAAGAGAGGGGGGCTTGTGTGTGAATAGTCTAAAAGAAGGTTGGAATTTCCTAACTTCCTAAGTTCTCGAGTTGATGCGATTACGGCTTTTGCAATGTATGTTGAGACAGCAGTCGATCATAGGATTTTTGCAAGCTTGCAGAAAAGCTTTTTTTGCTTGATCTCGTCTATACCGCTTCCCCTTGAAAGTTGGATAGATGCCGAAGAAAAAGTCCGCAGATTCGATCGGCAAAAACAGACCTGCTACTAGAATTAGGGGTTGTTTTTACCGACTCGAAGATGCGGACTTTTTCGATGGCAGGTATGCGACTTTCAATTGAAAACGGTATGTACCCAGCTCTGGGCTCTCCAAAAATCCGGCCTAGAGAATTATAATGTTCAGTTGAAAAA
>CAINFV010000240.1 GCA_903848235.1 Chlamydiia bacterium
AATCAATAGCTCAAGGAGAGATTTTGGACACATCATGAAGTAACAAGATGTCCGATGTTTCTTGAGTAAGCCCGTATCATTTTGAAAAAACCTAACCTTGTGATTATAGGGGGTAACTTTGTCTTGGTTTTTTTTGATCTTAATTTTTATTTTGACGAGTGATTCATTGAACCCAGCGGGAATCGCTGAGATATGTCCATATTTTATCGAGCAGTTACTAGCCCCCCCTTTTTTTTCAGATGATTATTACATGAAAAACGAGAAGG
Source organism: Chlamydiia bacterium (assembly GCA_903848235.1). GTDB lineage: Bacteria > Chlamydiota > Chlamydiia > Chlamydiales > FEN-1388 > CAINFV01. The sequence goes on from CAINFV010000240.1 coordinate 267, forward strand.
CAGTAGCATGAAAAACGAGAAAACGGTAGCGTGAAAAACGAGAAAATATTGAGGCTCTATGACACACAATTGTATAGAAAAGCCGCTCTCTCGTCTTCAAGCACTCTTGAAGAAAAAGGGATCCTCCATCATTCACACAAGCGAGCTTGCTCGGGCTGACCGTGAAATTCTCGTGCAACACCATTGGTTGGAAGAAATCATCCGCGGCTGGTACCTCGCCATTCGACCTGACCTAGAAAAGGGTGATTCGACTGCCTGGTATGCCAATTTTTGGGACTTTCTCAATAGCTACTTGGGACATAATTACGGCCTGGAGTATTGCCTGTCCGCCGAATGTTCTTTAGATGTTCATGTAGGAAGCACCACTATCCCAAAACAGGTCATCGTTATGGCTCAAAACGGAAGCGGATCTCCGATACAATTGCCATTCGATACATCGCTTCTTGTGTATGCCGATCCTCAACGCTTGCCGCTATTTCGAGAGACTGTTCGTGGCCTTCAGGTTATGCCTCTGGCATATGCAATATGCAAGGTGTCTCCAGCCTATTTTCAGCTATCGTCTGATGATGCAAAAATTGCCCTTCAGCTTTTCCATGATCCTTCAGAACTTCTTCACGTCCTAGTCGAGAATAGGTTTAAAAATGCAGCAGGACGGCTTATTGGTGCCTATAGAGCTTTGAACAACGCCGAAATGGGAGACGCCATCAAAAAAGGATTGAAGGATATAGGTGTTAACGTTCAAGAAACCAATCCTTTTGCCAGGGAAATCCCAGTTTCTTCTTACAGGGCATATTCCTCGCCGTATGTAGCTCGGGTGCATGCTTTATGGGAAGAGTTACGTCCCGTAGTTCTTGCTCACTTTCCTGCTCCCCCGGGTATCCCTTCTGATATCAAAAAATATCTCAAAAGCATCACGGAAACATATGTGCAGGATGCCTACAATTCGCTTTTAATAGAGGGATATCGAGTTACTGAAAACATTATCCAGAAGGTACGGGAGGCCAAGTGGCATCCTGAACACGACATAACCGATCGACAGCATTATGACGCCTTAGCAGCACGTGGATACTACGAGGCTTTTCTTGAAGTGAAAGACTCTGTCGAAAAAATTATTCGGGATGGAAACTCCGGTCTTATTGTAACAAAAGACCTTCCAAGATGGTATCAAAAGCTATTTCATCCATTAGTACAATCCGGGATTCTTTCGGCATCAGACCTTTTTGGATATAGACGACAGCAGGTGTACATTCGCTCCTCTCGACACACGCCGCCACCAAAAGAAGCTTTATCTGCTGCGATGGAAACTCTTTTTCAACTTCTTCAAGAGGAAGAACACCCAGCCGTACGAGCCATCCTCGGCCACTTTATTTTTGTATATATACATCCCTATATGGACGGCAATGGCCGTATGGGTCGTTTTCTGATGAACGCCATGCTCGCCTCCGGGGGGTATCCATGGACCATTATTCATGTAGCTCGTCGCGACGAGTATATGAGTGCTTTAGAACGAGCCAGCGTTGAGAGAGACATCCTGCCTTTTGTCACATTCGTTGCTTCAGAAATGCAACTTTCAACTGTTACCGGCATACACCTTGCTTAGATGTCTAAATTTGCTTTTGGAGCCTGCTGATGTTACGGCTCGAAGTTTATAGTGGCTTTTCAAATACTCTTTATAGCCGTAGAGATGGTGCTTGTAATAGTCTTTTGGATGAAGAGTCTTTGTAAAGTGGAGCTTTGTGGTGGTGTATAGGAGTCTGTTGTTCTTATATATTTCAAATCCCACGACATCTTCAGAGCGGCTTTTTTTCCAATGCGTTTTCATATACAGGCGGCGACAATGCTTCCCTAATTTCCCGTGAAAATGTGAGGGGCGTTTTGGACGCTTAGCAGGGGATGGTATGGCGATTGACGTGATGCGACGGGCGTTTTCAAATGAACCTGCATTGCTGACTGTCTGGCCTGTAAATGTTTGGCTGACTGAGGTTCCTGCGGAGTTTGTCACTATTAGTGTTACGTCATATGTCCCACTCCGCAGATACGCATGTGAAATCAGCGGCTCTTCGGTCGTCAGTTCTGGGGATTCATCCCCAAAATTCCAGACATACTTCGCAATGGTGCCAACGGCGGACATTGAACGTGATGCATCAAAGACCGTAGGCGTTGTGGCTGCCATAGGTGTCGCTGTAAAATCAGCAGCAGGAGATGGGTCAGGGGTGATGGCGATCATATATAGTTCAGAGCTTTCGGGGAAATGAATCGTGTCTACAGACACTGGTAGGTCTTGCGTCAGATCGATGACGATGACGATCCTTGCTTGTGCGCTAACGATATATGCCGTTTTGCCGTCTGGCGTGATGGCTATGCCAGACTTCTGCAGATACCCTCCGCAATCGATAGGAACAATCTTCTGAGTGGAGGCGGTAATTTGAAATGCGAAAGATGTAGCCAGATCTGTGACATAAACGAATCTTCCATCAGGGCTGATGGCGATTCCCCCAAGATCCTCAGCAGTGGTAACGATAGGATCCTTTAACGTGTCAGTTGATGTATCAATGACATATACCTTGTTATTACGTGCTACCACATAGACCATATCTCCGGATGGAGCGATGGCAAGTGCCGTAGAAATCGATGTCCCTAGAAAAATCGTTTTTGTTCCCGCACCGCTTCTAAAAATCTATACAAATGTGGACATATAGCCCTTTCAGGCCATTGTGAACGGTTGTCTAGATACGACAGCCTAGCAGCTCTGCTGTCGATTCGCGTGAAGGCATCTCACC
>CAINFV010000241.1 GCA_903848235.1 Chlamydiia bacterium
GGTGAGATGCCTCCACGCGAATCGACAGCAGAGCTGCTAGGCTGTCGTATCTAGACAACCGTTCACAATGGCCTGAAAGGGCTATATGTCAACATTTGTATAGATTTTTAGAAGCGGCTTGAGGTGATGGATCTGCATCTTCATGGCGTGGTGAAAACCATTCTCACTCTAGAGAATTCTTCCTGGCTTCTCTTTGTCTATTCGGCAACAGCATCCCACACTGATCTGTCTGCATGTGACGAGGGAATTCTCCGCTGGGTTCCCGTTGATCAGGTGAGTCAGTACAATCTCATTGGCTTCATCCGACTTTTGTTTCCTCATATACTTGCACCCAACTGCTTTTTTGAAGGCACCATCGTCCACGATAGGTACGGAAATGTCCTAGAAGGAGCGCTTTCTGTTACCGACTCGGGTCATGCACGTTTTGTCTGACCTTTGTTGACCTGCTTCTCACTCTTTTTCAACAGCAAAATGCAAGCTAAACGACAAAGATCTTGTTGAATTTTCAGAGAAAAGGGTGTACATGCTAAATCATATGAAGCACCCGAACCCTTAGCCGCTTGTTTGTCTAGGGCCAGGCTCTATCAAAAGAGGCTGAGTAATAAAAAGGACGGTTATCATGGAATCATTATCGGCAATTCCGGATCCAATTGATTCATTAGTGACGGCTTTTGCATGCTTTGAAGTCGTTCCAAAACCTTCAGATGAGAGAATTCAGAAGATACTGAAGGAACATAGTTCTGAAATCGAGACTGGGCAGTCGACTTTGAGGACTGTCGATTCGATTGTTAAGAAAATCACACTAGGAAAAGAAAAAATTACCGAATCTGACCGTACAGCGCTAGAGCAAGGAATCAAAAAATTGCATTTCATTTTGGATAGAGCATTTATGCGGTCGCGAAAGGGGGCAATACCTCAAGATGTAAAAAATACCTTGTCGGTGTGCATAGGCAAATACGATAAATTTCTCAGCATGTTTTTAGAGCAGAAAACGGGAAAAGATAGAAAACAATTGGAATGCCAATTTTCTGTAAAAGATTGGACAGACAGAGAAGATCTTCCAGATGAAATATCCCAGGTGCGTAGAGCTACCGCAAAATTTCCTGTCCCAGAAGAATCGATGAAGACAGAGGAAAAATTATCGGAAAAAGATTTTAAGTCGCCTGAAATAGTGGAACGACGTCTGGGTGACATTCGTAAGCAAATACAGTCCGCAAGTTTGTCTAGAACCATAGAAAGTTTAGGGAACGTGATGGATGGTCTATTGTACGTACGCTCACGAACTCCGGACAGAAGTGGGCTTCCGGAACTGATGGAGTTATATGAGAGCGTGGTAGCAGATTTTCTGGAACATGCAACTGAAAAAATAAAAGAAGAATATTATAGATTAACGCCATCAGTAATTCGCGAAAGGCTTTCTTTCCCCCCAGAAACTATTCTGAATTGTAAACTTGCAGTATTGAAGAGTGAGTTTGAGAAGAAAAAAGAATTTGAAACAGTTCATGCTGAAGTATCAAAAATTTTAGACAGCTTTTCTACAATACAAGAGTATACGGATGAAGTAAGAGCCAGTATTCTTGAAGTAAAACATTTTATGCAGGATATTGCTAGAAGTCTGTCTTCGGAAGAATACAGTAAGCTATTAACCTTAGGCGAGAAATACAATGCAACGATCGAAACATGTTGTTCTAAATTTTTAAAAACTCATGAGTTGAAAAAGCAACAGGAATTCGATCGTATAACAGCGGAAGCAAAAAGAGAACAGAAAGCTCCTAGACCTACAGCAGAAATTTGGAGAGTGGAGAGTGAAGCGCCTGCAACAGGCAACCGAGTTGAAAGGTCGATACTAGAAATGGGGATGATTCAGGACGTCGAACGGCGGTATAAGAAAGAAAAGAAAGAACTTGAGGCATTGAGAGGGGCCCTTCCGATCAAGCTCCCTGCAGTGCAAGAAGAATTGCCCAGCAAACGAGCAGGAGAGGTAGAGAGGCCTAAAGATGAAAGAATGTCGACACCCTCTCATTCCCCTTTTACAGGGTTCGTTGAAACAGTAGCCGTTTTCTTTTCCGAATTAAAATCTTCTATTCTCAGGACAGAGAAAAAACCGGTGATGGAGGAAGGAGTAGTAGTAAAGGGACATAAATTCTTTCGCACAGATGTTAAAGCTGTTGAAGATGAATTAGGAGAGCTTGCACAGAGATTTTCAGCCCTAGCTCCTCAAAAAGATGAGAAGTGTGATGGTTCGTTGGTAATACAAGGGACTGACATACTAAAAAAACTAGAGGGCGAGGTAGTAGAAGACGGGCCATCGCTAGTGCGAGATTTTGCTCTGTTACGAAGGATGTTAGTCAGGGCATTACGGTTCGCTCGTTTAAGTAAGGATATATCTCCCAATGATGCTGAAAAGGTGCTAACGGCTGTAAAGACCTATAACTCATTGGTAGAAAAATGGAGCAAATATTACCAAGGTGAAGAGTGCGAAACTTTTAAAGACACTATGATGCTTTCAGAAAAACTGAAAGAAGAGGAAGTGGCGCCAGAAGCAGAGGTGGTGGTAGTCGCGAAGGAATTAGTGGGAAGTGCGAAGGTTTCATATGCTGATCAAATTGTAGGGGCGTTACGAAAACGTTTTGCAAAGTGGCCAGATGCGGCATTCGGAAAGACAAATTTTGTGCGATACATGGTGAGGTATCGTCTTGGATGCGCTATGCAAAAAGCGGCCGAAGAAAATCCGGCAGAAGCGAAAAAACTATGTACTATTCCGGGAATTTTGGCACACCACGCGCCAGGCCATGAAGACTCATATTTAGCCAAAATAGTCGCTGATGCTGAATCAGTGGAGAAGAGAACTGAGTTTATATCAAATGATTTAAGACTTCTTGAAACAGATCTTGGGAATCGCATCGGAAAGCTTGATAAGCAAATCGAAGAGAAGCATGGTGCGAAAAAACTCGCGAAGGGAAAAAAGCTGGAAGGGCTGAGCGAGGAGATAAAAACACTTGAAAAACAAAAAGATTCACTTGTAGCGGCTAAAGATAAAGTGGCAAAGGCAATGGAAAGTCTGAAAGAACAGGCTCGAAGATTTGAAACGATTGCTAGCTTCATTAGTGGCAATGTAGCGCCAAGAGCAGGGTCAAAACTTGGAGAAGCCTTTGATTTTACAAGTGTGCAAGAAGAATATGTAGCCCTTAAAACTCGGGTAGAAAAAGCTCGTGCTGTTGTCGATGAAACACGAGCTGCCTTTAAAGGCGGAAGAAAGTAAACGCCTGTAGGGTATTCTGCAGTCTAAACGAATGGCCGCCTAGGTGACTTATGTCTTGGCGGCCATTCGGTCATTCTTAACTCACAAACTACGATGCAATGCTGCCGCTGGCTGGTGGTGGCGTCTGTGCCTCTTCTCCTGCAGGAGAGCTATAGGACATTTGCGACGTTTTCTTCCACCACACAAAAGAGATGATGCCGCAGACCGTGGCGACCAAAGAGCAGATGAAAAAAATCACTGGAAAGCCGATGGTGTCGACGAACGACGCCAGTGTTCCGGCGAGTTTCCCTCCAAGGCCAATGCAGGCATAGACGAGCGCTGTAGAGAGCGTATGGTAGCGGGTGGGGATGAGTGCTGTTGCTGCCGAAAAGAGGACTGGGCGAACGTGGAAGTCGGCAATAAAGCAGGTCACATGGACACAGAAGAGCAGGGGCACTCCAGAGAGAGCTGGCGTCGATGAGGAAACAGTGGCAAAGATGGCCGTCGTAGCAAAAGAGGCGGCAATGATGGTAAATCCTACAGAGAGCTTAAGAGGTTCTATTCTCTCTGAAAAAAAGTGGGCATTGATCCATGCCTTTCGATGATATGGGGAGAGTAACGTCATCGTCAAAGAGCCAATGGCGCCAAACCACAGCGTGGGGATGGTCCAACTGCCAAGAGTGCGGTTGACGCATTGATGGAGGAAAACTGGCATTCCTGTGGCAAGTTGATTGGAGCAGACAAAGAAAGGGACGCCCAGGAGAATCAAGATGAAAAAGGAGATCGTGGCGCCGGAGTGCGTTGATGTCGATACGGGGTGAGGAGGCGATGAGGGCTCTTCGGCAGAGAGGCTGACAATCCCTTTGCCAAAATAAATTAAGAACAGACAGATGCTGATTCCTGTGAATACAAGAGCGGTTGTCATAACGCCGGGCATTTGAAAGGCGTTGAAAATGGGGTTTGAGAGAAGGCCTCCACTGACAAAGCCCATGCATGAGGCCACATAGTAATATTCATAGCCCCTCTGACGTATCGTAAGTGGAAGTTTTCCTATGGCTGCCGTGAGATTTACTTTGACAAATCCTATGCCAAGGCCGAGCGTAAGAAGAGCGAGGGATACTCCGTTGTGTGATGTGTTCATGTTGAGCATGACAAGGCCGCTTCCCATCAGCCCATATCCGAGAAGGGCGGTAACCGGCTTACCTAAGATGAGGTCGCCAAGGAGGCCTCCAATAAATGGAGAGATGTAAATGAGTGCCAGAAAGGTGCCGAAGATTGAGAATGTTTCGGCCTTTGACCACGCTAGTCCGCCGTTGGACAGAGATTCAATACAGTAAATGGGGATAAGTGGGGTGATGACATATGATGCTGCACAGATCGTATAGATACTGAGTAGCAGAAAGAGGGGGTTCTTGTTTGATGTCTTGCTTGTGGTGCTATTAATATTCATCTGAATCACAGAATTGGAAAAATTATAATTATACTACATCTATTATTTTTATAAGAGAAAAAAAGTGCGGCAAGCGCCGTTGCTGATGGCAAGCGTGATTTTCGTGCATTTCCGATAAATAAATGAACATGGATTATTTTTGCAGAGATTGTTGAATATATTTTTTAATCGCGGTCGATGGTATGCTGTGCCGATACTTTAACGTATGAAAACTGTCGTAGTTTTAAAAACGGATTTCCCGTAGTGGAGGCCCTTATGGCTGATTCGCTTCAGAGTTTAAGTGCTCATAGAGCAGGTGCCATTGATACAGATTTTCTTGATACATTAACAGCGCCAACTCCCCAGAAAATTCCTGCTATTGGCCTGTGGGGAATTCTTTCTTCTCCACCAAAAGAAACTCGCTCAGAATCAGATATGGTAGAGCAGATAAGGGGACGTGTCCAGGCTCTCGATCTCCAAGGTCAAACGCTAATCCATCTGAATGGGGATGAAGTTGACGGATTGCGTAATAGGCTCGATGTTCTTTCAGGTGAAGGCGGAGCGGTGCTTGCAGTACGGCCTGGTGATGTTTGGCAGAGAGGAGTTCCTTCGGCCTTCAGACAGGCCGCTCGTGTCGATCTGCAGCGGCATATCGGATTCTCCAAGCCTCAAGAAGAAGCTCGCCTTGATTCACGACTGGTTGTCGACGGCGAGTTGCGGCAATTGCTTGAGGTCGCCAAAGGTCGTGATCAAGGGCGGGCAGAAGAACGTCTTCAACTCAAGAGTCCACGACATTGCTTGCTAGAAGTTGAGGATTTCAATGGGTTGCTGCATAGCCTTAGTATCATGGATCAAGGCGAAATGGAAACAGTCGAAGTGTTGCTGAAAATCCCAACAAATACCCAAGAAAAAAGAGATCGACTTGTGGTTGCCTGCGCCATTGCGAAGGGGTATCTGGAAAAAATCTCAGATTTTTATCTGAGCATTTATCCTCAAAACATTGAGCTTCTTCGGTCGGAGTCGCAAGAAATTATTGGAGCTAGGCTTGTCGGTGAAGTCCCTCGGGCTCACATGGCTATGATCGATGAGCTTGCCACTGCCCCTCAAAATCGATTGTTTGGACTCCTTCTCTTTCGTCTTTTTTACGGAGAAAAAGAATTTCTTTCAAAGATTGACGTGGAACCTCTACCTGAGGCGACGAGCTGGGAATGGTTGCAGATCGTTGCGAAGATAAGGAAATGCCTGGATCCGGATGCGTCGATAAAATTCATCGATCAAACTATCTGGTTGCTCGTTTCCGAAGCAGATTTTGGTATCGCGCATTCCATAGGCATCCTTCAAGGGCTCTTGAGTGGAAAATATCCTGAAGAATGTACGTTTCGCGTACCCATGTTTTGAATCCCAACTCAAATGGGATATCTCTCTTTAGCTGGACTTTAGCAATTTTCGGCTGACTCATGATGCGCGACCTTCCTATCGCTGATCGGGATTTTTACACTGCCATAGTGTTTTATCTTTTTTTTGGCTAAGGTGAACATGGGTTCACTTTTTTTTACGAACCCGATCGGTTGTCGAGAGGTTATTTCCATGGAAGAAGAACAAGAAGAAAAGCCGCAAGAGCACGCCCTTCCAGAGCGTTCTCTGGAATGTTCTGGCGAATGTCGACGTCCAATCAAAGTGATATATACAGAGATCGTTGGGAAGAACATCTCTCGCATTGCGATGTGCGAGGAGTGCCCTGTCCTGAGCCAAAAAATGCGGGGCGGGGGGGCGGCACCACAGCTTTCTGGCAAGACTTCTGCTTCCCTTGTGTGTGGCGGATGTGGCCTTACCCTTGACGAGGTGAAGATGGGGTCTCCTCTCGGATGTCCGCTATGCTATGAGATCTTCGGAGATGAAGTGGTCCATGAGCTCGTTCAGCTCGAACGTCTTCCGCCAAAGTTCGGTCATCAGAAAAAAGGAGAGTCATTGCACGTCGGCCGCTCTCCTGGGCAGCAGCAACAGATAGACCCTTCTTTAAAACTGCTTTCCCTCCAGCAGGCGCTCCATGAGACGCTTGGCCGTGAAGACTATGAACAGGCGGCCTTGCTGAGGGATCAGATACGAGAGATAGAAGAAAAGTCAAAAGGCCCAGAGGAGAAAAAGAATGGCGGAGAACCTAGGTAAGTTTGTCAGCCCACCGACCTTTGCCGCGTCATGGGAGAAAAATACCAATTCTATATGGCTGGCAACTACCCTCACCCTTCACAGAAATATCGATAAATTTAATTTTCCTCGGCAGCTTGATACCGAAAAACGGCGTCTTGTCTCAGAGCTTGTGACGGGGCCTCTCAAAGAGGTTCCTTCGCTTGCCGGTGTTCAAATTCTTCCTCTCGATGCTCTTCATCCAATAGACAGGGAATTTCTGACGGAGCACTTCCTGCTATTCGAACCTGTCCGTGATAATCAACACGGCCAGGATTTTGTCACTGAGCAGTCAGGAACGATCCTCATTCAAATAAATGCCAATGATCATCTAGAACTTCATCTTGTAGAGCCTTCAGGGGAACTAGAAAAGGCATTACAGCGCTTAGGAGAGATTGAAAAAGGTATTGAAAAGCATCTGCCATTCTCTTTCTCCAATCAGTTTGGATATCTCACCTCAGACCCTTGCCAGTCTGGCACTGGGCTGATCGTCAATGCGTATGTCCATATCCCAGCTCTGGTTTCCAGTGGAGGGTATCACAAGACGCTAGCTGGAGAACATCAGGAGGGGCTTCTCTTCACTTCTCTTCAAGGAAATCCTGAAGACCTTATCGGCGACCTTCTGGTGATCAGGAATCGGTGGACAACAGGGGTTGCAGAAGAAGCAATCCTCGCCTCTATCCGCAATACAGTTCAAAAAATTGTGGCCGAAGAGGCGTCGTTACGTACAAAGATAAAAGGAGAGAAAGATACGCTCTTCATTGACCATATCAGCCGTGCTATCGGTACCCTGCAGCATTCTTTTACCATAGATACAAGCGAAGCACTTCGTGCCATTAGCCAGATAAAATTTGGGGTTGAGCTGGGATGGGTACAGGGGATAACGATAGAAGCGATTAACGAATTGTTCTTCGACTGCCGCCGTGCGCATCTTGCGAAAAAAATCAATCCAGAGCTCTACTCCACGCCACAGCTCTACAACGCTCGTGCAGAATTCTTCCGCACGCTTATGGCGCCTATAGCGCTTGTCTAGAAAGAACTGCCGCTCCCTTCTTCATGGGGAAAAAACCAAGAAGAAGGGGGAGAGCGCGGGATTACTGTTTGGGACGCTTGCTGATACGGATAGCGCTAAGCTGCTCTTGCAGGGACTCTATGACGGCGATCGTTATCTCAATCTCGTCTTGTAGATGGGAAAGATCATGATGGCCTTCTTGCATCAGCCCACGACGTGTTTCCTCAAGTTCTTGCAACACCTTTTTCTTGCTCTCAATAGCTTTGAGAAGTTTAGAGAGTGCTGCTGCCTGCGAAGAAGCTGGATCTGATAAAGGAGGATAGCCTTTGAGGGGAGAATTCGCTGGTGTTGGGGGAACAGGGGGGCGTTTTAACCGGCGAGCGGCCGGGGGATGATCTTCATCGTCATCTGAGGACTCTTCTCGCAACCCTTCCTGAAAGCTTCCCATGGCAGGAGCAGGTCTATATTCGAAAAGAAAATGGGGACGTGGGGCTGCCACAGGTGCTTCTGATTCCTCGTGAAGGGGGGTAGCTTCTTCTTGGCGATGGAGGCGTAGCTTGATAGCCAGCTGCTGTTGAGTGATGATCCATTCAATATGTGGGATGGAGCTGAAATCTGCATCTGATACTGTTCTCATGCCGGGTTTGAGAATGGCAATCGTACAATGAGGGGCGAAACCAAATTCTTCCTCGACTGGTATTCCCAACGTTCTTTCTGCGACTTCCTTTATTTGGTCGTGAAGCGCTATAAATTTGCCTTCCGATTGCCCTTGTCCGCCCTGGCCATGACGAATACTCTTTGCATTGAAGACGACACATTCACCATGTTTGCCAAAGGCATGCGGCTTACACATGCTGGCGGTAAAATTTTCAAAATGAAGTCTTTTGACCGCTGCGTCTATGGCGTCAGCTTGCTCTTTCGTGACTCCTTTGGCCACGCATATAGAGAGGTGATATGAGGATGGGTAAGAGAGGCTTAATTTTCCTTGCGCATCCTTATTGCATTGTTCTGCAACAACATGAATCAAGGATTTTGTTGGCTTTGGTATCGACAAGCAAACGTCGAGATCGAACAATGGGGAGATTGTTCCTGACATGATTATTCCCAATGTTATTAGTGTAAATAATAGTGATTGTTATATGCCGCTCTATTTTTTTTATTCAAGTTAAATAGATATAATTAACTGGGTTCTTTGTCTTGAAGCTGCTCTGCGCTGACGGCCATCCACGATTGTTCAGCACCGATCGTCGTCGCAGGACCGTGACCTGGCAACACTCGTGTCGCCTTGGGGAGCGAACAGAGTTTCTGAAGTGTCTGCCCCATGAGAAATGGCGAGGAAGTCGGAAAGGAAATATTGCCCATGGTCCCTTTAAAAAGGGTGTCTCCTGTCAGTAGAATTCCCTCTTCAGCATTATACAAACAGATACTTCCAGGAGAGTGTCCTGGAGTATGAAGAACGATCCATGAGCTGTTTCCAACGTGGAGTACATCGCCATCATTGAGAAGTGTTGCTGATGCAAGAGGTTTGATAGGAATCCAGGAAGGAATGCCATCGCTTCCCGGGTGGATCAGATTCTCAGCGTCAAAACGGTGGACGAGGACAGGGATATCATGATGTGCCAATAGCGCATGGCAATCCGCTGTATGATCCCAATGGGAATGAGTAATCCAAATGGCAGACAGAGTTTTCTGCTGCTCTTTTAGAAGAGCTTCGAGCTTGGGGGTGCTCCGAGGTGAGGGGTCGACGACAACGGCGTCAGAAGAAGACATGAGAAGATAGGCATTCGTCTGAAAAGGGCCGGAAGGGATGCTTTGTATAGAAATGCTCATGACATATCACTATGGAAAATTGAGACGCAGTTGTGTCATCCACATTCCAGGAGAAGGAAAAACAGTTGGAACGAGAAAAGGTATAAACAAAAGGCAGAGAAAAAAATTCTCTGCCTTCCATTGCACTGGAGAGGATTCGAACCTCTGACCCTCTGGTTCGTAGCCAGATACTCTATCCAGCTGAGCTACCAGTGCGAAAAAAAACTGCCTCTATATGGTATCCTATTTCCCTCTTTTCACAAAAGGTGGGAGTTCGTCGGGCGGCATATATACCGCTTCCACTTGAAAGTTGGAGTTTTTTGCCGCGTTAAAGCCTCGATCTTTGAGCCATCAAAAAACATCCAATAGTACACTATGGGGTGTTTTTTGATGGTCAAATCTCGAGCCTTTTCCGCGACAAAAAACCTCAACTTTCAACTGTCA
>CAINFV010000242.1 GCA_903848235.1 Chlamydiia bacterium
ACAATTGATTAACCAGATGAGCAAGAAACCATTCAGTATTATCTCGAACGGAAAGCCAACAATTCCTATGATAGCTCATGTGCCACATGGTTCCACCTTCATCCCACAAGACGTGCGACACTCTCTTTTGCTGAGCGACGCGGGCCTCAAGAAAGAATTGATTTTGATGACTGACAGCTATACGCCGGAGCTTTTTGCAGGAATTGCCGCCTCAGGTGGTTTGGCGATGGTGAATAACTATAGTAGGCTGGTAGTTGATCCTGAACGATTTGAAAATGAGGAAGATGAAGTAATGAGCCCAAGAGGAATGGGGGCCATTTATACAAAAACGGCTTGCCAGCAAATGCTAAGAAAAGAACTATCCGCAAAAGAAAAGGAAGAAATGCTTTCTACTTATTTTAGGCCGTATCATGAGGCTTTGAGAAATGAGGTGCAAGAAATGCTGGAACGATTTGAACGATGTCTAATCATAGATTGCCACTCATTTCCTTCAAACCCTCTACCTTGCGAATTGGATCAATCCATCGATAGACCAGATATTTGTATCGGCACGGATCCGTTCCACACTCCAGAGGATTTGATAGCCTTGGTACGGTCATTCTACGAAGCAAATGGAATAAAGGTAGCCATAGACAAACCCTTTTCCGGGACCTATGTGCCACTAATGCATCTTGGCAAAGATAAAAGAGTCTCATCCATTATGGTCGAGGTGAATAGAAGTCTGTATATGGATGAAACAACAGGCGACCGATCAGGCCAATTTTTCCAGACAAAAGAAATGACTGACGACCTTATCAAGGAAGTCATTGGTTTCGAAGCTGGATAGAATAACGATTAAACATCGTAGCTACCGCTGAAGCAGACCTACAGTGAGGCCACTATTCTGCTCTACTCGCTCACGCTGGACATTCACCTACAGAAAATGGCCGAGCTGCCCGACGGGGTGTTCTGCATCTACAGTTAGCAGACGAGAGTTCAGGCGAAAGGCTGAGGCGAAGATGCCGGTGGCCAAAGTACGCGAAAAGCGAACTCATGAGGAGGCCATGGTGGCAGGAGGCCAGGGGCGTTGAGCCCAGGCGGGCGGTCAGCACTGGCGCCATAGGGTTGGAGACGGCCAAGGAGATCCTGGCGGAGGTCTTCCGCGCCCGACCCGGTGAGGTGAAGGAGATGAAACAGAGGCGGCTGGAGAAGAGCGGACTGGAGGAGCGCGAGGAAGGGCTGTGGCCGGCGAATTTCTGCCTGGGAGAGTAGATGTGGGCGAAGATTCGAAGGCATGAGGATGTCACGGACAGGTGGCTGAACGGTAGCTGGGCCCTGAAAATGCAGGACCAGGTTAACGTAGCAGAGGCTGACGGAGATGCCCAAGAAGCACTCCCGCGAGGCTTTCTATGCGTAGGATGATTCGCTGGAGGCGGCGGTGTTATCGGTGCCGTACACTATGGAATGATTTTTTCGAACAATTGCCCTATCTCGACTTTTCGATATCATCAAAAGCAAAGAGTGCTGTATAATCCGGCGCTTCTGCTGTCCTATGTCATGCATGGCTTCGTCTCGTCAGCCTGCGGGTTATCTACTAAAAAAAGGGATGGCAGGGGTCAGTCTTGAATGGGATGTATG
>CAINFV010000243.1 GCA_903848235.1 Chlamydiia bacterium
GAGAAATTCATTTAGCTGTGGGAAGCTTCTCACCGAAGATGGATTCAAAAATTTGTAAAGTCGAGTTAAGGTCTCTTTGCTTCCCAGCTGTCGCAGATTGGCCCTAACCTGGGGTTGACAAGGGCGCGAAGGCGTAAGAGGTCTAAAGAGAGAAGGAAATCCTCTTGAGAATGAAAGCGGGCATGGAGCCGAGGAGGGCCTTGCAGAGGTGTCATCCGAAATTGATTGACGATGATAAGAAATACGTTCGCAAGGAGCCTCTTCGGAAAATGAACAAAGGATGAGGTGCTGATGCCATGGAGCAGCGTCTCGGCTAGATGGATGATCTCTTTCATAGAGGTCGAAGACTGCCGATCTTGTGACAATAAGAAGAGCTCTTCTTCCAAGATTGGAAAAACGATAGCGGCAAGAAGCGATGCGCGGTCGAGCTTTGGATGATTCAGCCGAGAGGTCATCTCATCAACAGCTTGTAGATACCTCGAAGCAATGTCGTTCGTCGGGTCGGCAAAAAAATGGTGGAAACAAGGGAAAAGGAGTTCTACAAAGCCAAAGTCGGTCAGCAGACGGAAGAAAGGTGCTGCCTTGGTAGATTCGAGCATCTTTAGGATTTCTTCTAAGATCCGAGCCTGAGCACTTTTTAAAATATCGTGGCGGCATCTCTTCATTGCAACAAGGGCGTTGTCATCACAGCGAAAGCCAAAACGGGCTTGGAATTTCAACAGTCGGATCATCCGAACTGGATCCTGGCGAAAACGAGTTTCTGGATCGCCAATCGTTTTTAAGAGCCCCTTCTTAATATCTTCGACACCATTTACGTAATCGAGGATCAGCTCTTTCGATGGGTCGTAGAACAGAGCGTTTATCGTGAAGTCGCGTCTCATCACGTCTTCTTCTTCAGAGCCCCACCGATTGTCATGGACGATCAGGGACGATGACGTTGGATCGCCGGCACGGAAGGTGGAGACTTCAAAGATCTTTGTTCCGAACCTAATGTGAGCGAGCCGAAACCTGCGGCCAATAAGCAGACACTGCCTATGAAAGATTTTTTTAATCTCTTCTGGTTTGGCAGAAGTAGAGATATCAAAATCCTTCGGGTGAAGGCCCAAGAGAAGATCCCGGACACTCCCACCGACAAGATAGGCGGTATGACCTGCCTGCTGCAGGGTCATGACAGTAGAAAGGGCATGCTGATCGACGTTGCTGTGGTCGATCGGATGCTCTGAGCGATGATATGTTTTAAGTTGCACAACTTATGCTGAAGCTATAACCATAAAAACGTATTGTAGTTTGAAAACGGTTGCGTTGCAATAATATTCTGAGGGGGCATAAGCTTCGGGCAACGGCACCTGAAATTTCGAGCGGCGAGAAAAAGCGATGAAAGGAACAGCAATTCCAAAATTATTTGGCACTGACGGCGTCCGCGGACGCGCGAACCTCTTCCCGATGACAGTAGAACTCGCCCTTGCCCTCGGCCGAGCCGTAGGAAAGGGATTTCGCTCACTGCCAGGCAAGCATCGCGTGGTTATCGGCAAGGATACCCGCCTCTCATGCTATATGTATGAGAATGCTTTGGTCTCAGGGCTCTGCTCGATGGGCGTTGACACCTATATGCTCGGCCCCCTCCCCACACCTGCCGTAGCATTTATCACCAGAGCGTACCGTGCGGACTTTGGCATTGTCATCTCTGCCTCTCATAACCCCTTCTATGACAACGGCATTAAATTCTTTTCGTCAGAGGGCTTCAAGCCCCCAGAAAGCTGGGAGCGCGATATGGAGGCGCTGATTGCCAGAGGGCCGGAAGCGTTCGAGGAAGACCTGCCAAAAGAGCATGAGATAGGAAAGAACGTTCGTATCAACGATGCCGATGGCCGCTATATTGAATTTATCAAAGCTACATTTCCCCGAAAGCTTTCCCTCAAAAATCTAGTCCTCGCTCTCGACTGCGCCAATGGCGCAGCCTATAAGGTGGCTCCTCTTGTCTTCCGCGAGCTCGATGCTGATGTCCATGTCTATGCCAACAACCCAAACGGCCTGAACATCAACGACGGTTGCGGTGCTCTTCACCCTGAGAACGTCCAGAAAGCTGTCATCGACCACCGAGCAGATGTCGGCATTGCTCTTGACGGCGATGCAGACCGCGTCATCATGGTCGACGAGAATGCGCAGATCGTCGATGGCGATGCCATCCTCGCCATCTGTGCCAAAGACATGTTTTATAAGGGGATGCTCCAGTCTCCACGTGTCGTCACCACCCTTATGAGTAATCTAGGGTATGTCACCGCTCTTCGTGACATGGGAATAGAGGTCATCACATCGCAGGTCGGTGATCGCTACGTCCTCCAAGAGATGCTCAAATCCGATACGAACCTCGGCGGGGAGTCTAGCGGTCATATTATCTTCCTCGAACATAATACTACTGGCGACGGCCTTGTCTCAGCCCTTCAAGTACTCCGCATCATGATAGAGACTGGTAGCAAGCTCTCGGAGCTAGCAGGGGCTTTTAAAAAATTTCCACAGATATGCCTGAACGTCTACGTGCGCTCCAAGCCCCCGATTGACTCTATCGAAGGGCTCTCGCAATATATCACAGAGGTCGAACAGTCTCTTGGCTCAACAGGACGCCTTCTCGTCCGCTACTCAGGGACAGAGCCTATCCTCCGTATCATGGTAGAAGGACCCAAACGAAGTCTGGTCCATCAGTATGCAGAACAGCTTGCTGCTATTGTCAAAACTCAGATCGGTGTTTAAAAAAAATCATGAGCAAGTGCAGGCCAGTGAAATCCTCTATCTATTTCCATAAAGCCATTGCGGCCTTTGGTATATATACCCTTCTTTTTTCCTGTGTTTTGCTTCCCTCGGTAGAGCCATCGACACAAGAGCCCTACCATTTTTTTGGGCGCCACCTCACGGCACAGTATTATGACTGCGACCATGCTGCCCTCATTAACACTTGCCAGTTAGCAGCGGCAATGAAACAAGCGACATTAGCCTCGGGCGCCACCGTGCTTGGCATGTCGGACTATACATTTCCAGGAGATGGATATACTATGGTCCTCCTACTGTCAGAGAGCCATGCTAGCATTCATACCTATCCAGAATATAACGCCTGCTTTGTCGACCTCTTCACCTGCGGACAGAAGTGCTCGTCAGAGAAATTTGATGCTGCCCTCAGAGCGTATCTTAAGCCAAAACGTGTCTCGAGCAATGTCCAAGAGCGGCGGTGAAGCACAGTTGTATCGCCTTGTGTCAGAGGTCCGTGCATAATGTGTAAACTCGAGCTAGACGTCTTAACTAAATATTGATCTAACCACAGAAACAGCTCCATTTTTTCCCATTATTACCAACGAGCCGGCTGCCGATCCAGCAAAAGCACCTACAAAAGGTATTGGTATAAGAGCCTGCC
>CAINFV010000244.1 GCA_903848235.1 Chlamydiia bacterium
AGCGGAAATAGACCGTCTGGGGGCGTTATTGGGAGAGGAAAAGGCAACTCCCAATGATATTTATTCCGTCCGCCATCAAATCGACGCCTTGAGATCAATAAAATATCCACAGGATTCGGCTACCTTGGGCACACTTGATGCGCTCAGCGATCAGTGCGAAACAAAATTAATAGAGCTGGGGATAGCAAGTTCTACCACAATGCTCGCCCTTCAGTCTGAAGAGGCAGAAATGAAAGGCAAGGCGCTTCAGGAATTCAGAACCTGCTTTAGAAACGTTTCGCTGCGCGGCAAACAAAAGCTTAAAGAATCAGTGTCGGCTCTTCCCAACGGGGACGTGAAAAAAAGCTTACAAAGGGCACTACGGGAGGAGGAGCAAAAATGGGCGTTCCAAATGGCGCTTCGTCCTCAGGGGGCGGAGGCATCACTTTCTAAAGAAGATCATGAAGCATTGGTGATGGAACAAGCGTTGATGGAGGATTATCAGATCAAATTTAAAGCGGCCAAGGAGAAAAAAGCGTCATTAGACAAAGCGAGTAGAGAAGTAAAAACGAAAAAGCAGGGAGGCGAGGCCGTACAGGCAATAGAGGTGCCTCTCCCTCCTACTCCTCTAATTGATGCTATGAATATGGTGAAAGCTTTTAAAAGTAAATCTACGGCCCGAATATCCCCTTATTTTGAAAATAGGATCCAGCTTTTTGATACATTGATAGAAATCTCGAAAGAAGTAGTTGGAGATGAAGAGATTACAGCCTGTGCGGACTGTGTGAAAGATCTGCTAAGAGAGCAGCGAGGGACCTCAGTTTCCGTGGAGGAAGTAGGGAAGCGAGTGGTTACGATAGCTGAAAATCTCGGTCGTGCGGCTAGTGATGAAAATGTTAGCGTTGAAATAAAAGCAGAACTAAAAAAACCTGAAATGTATGTAACCGAACCGCCCTTCTCACCAGTGTCGTCGTTAGGAATGATTCGGGAAGGGGTAGACGAAGGAGAGCGATCATCCAAGGCGGTTAAAATAATTGCAGGAGATCTTTTTGCACACACAGCGGCAGCATTTCTCAATGATTCCATTGCCGACATCCGATTAGCGCAATCCTCAAAATACAATCAACAGCTTAGCAGAGCTGGCATTGAAATAAAAAATTATGTCGTATCAGACATTCTTTCTGCCCCAGATTTGGAAACGGCGCAAAAAAAATGTCAATTTTGGCTTGCTGTTGCTGAGGAATGCCGTGAAAATGGTAACTTGACAGCTCTCTCGATGATAATTGGCACACTCAATGATGCTCTGGTATCAAAACTTATTCCTCAAAAGGAGCATCGCTTCGATTCTTATAGGAGCCGATTGGATAATCTCAATGGCCTTTTGTCGGCGGAATTTAGTTTCGGAAGGGCGAGAGCCTATCAGAGGGAGCGCTTGGGAGCGCATCCCCCGATGCCGCTGGTGCCATTTCTTATGCCCTTCGATTTCGATTTTGAACACGTGAAAGAGAATACACATTACGCTGAAGGGGAAGTCGTCGAGGAAATTGCATCAGAAATGGCACAGATCAGAGGGGGGCTTGAGGCATCAATTCCACAGGGGATAATACGTCAAACGACAGATCTTTCGGAGCACCTCAAGAAAGTAAAGCCAATGCCGAGCACAGATTTGGCGATGTGCAAATTTATCCCCTCGATGAGAATCCTAGGAAAAGTAGATCAAGCGACTAAATCATTAGGCGATAAATCAATTTTTGAAAAGCAGGGAGTTCCGTTCTCATCAGATCTGGTGGCTGTCATTGATCTTGAAGAGAAATGTGAGTTTACTAGTGATGGAATGCTTGTCTCAGGAAGTGATACAAAAGGAAGTATCTATAAGTTGAAAACCGCCTATGAAAAAGAGATCATGGAGCCGGCACGAGCTGTCGTTGGCAAACTTAAAGACCCAGCAACGAGAGAGGGCGCGTTACAAGATCTAGAAACAATGTCTCGGTTTCTTACTCCAAAATCCCGCATAGCACTTCAGAACTTGATTGATGAGGCGAATCTGGAAGGAGCTGATCTAGAAGAAGCAAAACTTGTTCTAGATCCTTTTAAATTTGCGAAAAAACTTGTCACAAGACTTTCTGATCCAGACGAGTGTAATAAAGCTGTAAATGTTCTGAAAAGAATATTTGTACACCTTACAAGTGATGAGAGAAAACAGCTGACCGAACTAAAAAACATCACTTCAGTGCAAATAAGTGTATCAGAAGCAGCAAAAAAAATATTCCAGGCATAAGAAACAGAGAGAGGCATAGAAAACATACGTTCACTGTGCCTCTCATTTCTAAATGTCAGAAAAAGTCCTTACGCAGCGCGGATCTTGATATCAACGCCAGCGGGAAGGCTGAGAGTCTTCAACGCGTCGATGGTCTTTGCCGTTGGGCTTAAGATATCAACGAGGCGCTTGTGAGTTCTGATCTCAAACTGCTCACGTGACTTACGGTCGATGTTCGGAGAACGAAGCACCGTGTAGATCTCACGCTTCGTAGGAAGCGGGATAGGACCTACAACAGCAGCGCCAGTGCGCTTTGCCGTTTCTACAATATCCATCGTTGACCGATCAAGGAGTCGCTGGTCATACGCTTTGAGCCGGATGCGAATCTTCTGACGCACGGCTTTCGGCGCTTGCTTCTCTTGTGTCTTCGGTGGCAATTGCTTTTCTTGCTTTGGAGCTTTTTCTTGTTTGGCCATGATTACTTCTTCACGATTTCTTCTTTGATCTTTGCAGGAACTTTTTCGAAATGGTCAGGCTCCATCACATAGGTAGCACGACCAGATGAAAGTGAGCGAAGCTGTGTGGAATATCCAAACATCTCGCTTAACGGTACATGAGCGTGGATTACCGCCGCCCCACCCTTGGCAGCATCCTGCCCAAGAACACGACCGCGTCGACGTGAAATGTCACCAAGAACATCGCCAACATTGGCCTCTGGTGTCGTTACGTCAACACGCATGATAGGTTCAAGAAGCTCCGGCGTTCCCTTTTTCGCGGCTTCGCGAATCGACATCGATCCGCAAATCTTAAAGGCTAACTCGCTGGAGTCAACTTCGTGATAGGAACCAAAGACAATACGGACAATGACGTCGACCAGCGGATAGCCAGCGAGAACACCATTAGCCAGACCTTCTTCAATCCCTTTAATCGTCGGAGCTATGTACTCTCTTGGGATGACACCACCGACGATCTTACTGACAACTTCGTTGCCTTTACCCCGTTCGTTCGGCTCGATCTCAATCTCAACGTGAGCATACTGCCCGCGGCCGCCAGACTGCTTGACAAACTTCGTCTGCGCAGTGGCAGGAGCAAAAATCGTCTCTTTATAGGCAACCTGAGGGGCGCCGACGTTTGCTTCGACACCAAACTCGCGACGCATCCGATCATAGAGGATATCAAGGTGAAGCTCACCCATACCACGGATGATCGTCTGCCCGGTCTCTTCGTTGGTGCTGACACGGAATGTCGGATCTTCATCAGACAGCGCTGAGAGAGCAAAGGCAAGCTTTTCTCGATCGCCTTTGGACTTTGGCTCAATGGCCATAGAGATAACAGGCTCTGGGAACTCCATCTTCTCTAAGACAAGAGGATGTTCTAGTGAGCAGATGGTATCGCCAGTTGTCGCACTCTTCGGCCCTACGACAGCAGCAATGTCACCAGCATAGAACTCATCGCGTTCTTTTCGCTGGTTAGCATGCATCTCAAGGAGACGAGAGATACGCTCTTTGGTATCTTTGGTGGCGTTTAAAATCGTCGTTCCCTTGACCAAGGTGCCGCTATAGATACGAATATAGGTGATACGACCTACATAGGGGTCAGAGACAATCTTAAAGGCAAGGGCTGCCAGAGGAGCATTGTCATCAGGAGGCGCCATCTCTTCGACGTGTGTCGACGGCTCAAAAGCGCGTACAGAACCACGGTCCATAGGAGATGGAAGCCAATCGACAACAGCATCAAGCAGCTGCTGCACGCCTTTGTTCTTAAAGGCAGAACCACACATGACAGGAATGATCTTATTGGAGCAGACCGCCTTGCGCATCGCACGATGGATCTCTTCTTCAGTCACTGTGTCTGGATCTTCGAGAACTTTTTCGAGGAGCTGTTCGTCGAGCGTTGCCAGATCTTCGAGGAGCTCGTGACGCATTTTTATACATTTTTCGAGAAGATCTGCAGGAACATCCTCTTCTTCCCAGTCAGCGCCGAGCGTCTCATCATGGAAGTACAATGCCTTCATGCGGATCAGGTCAACCATCCCTTTAAAGTTGCCTTCTGCTCCAATGGGGCAGTGGACGGGCCATGCATTGGCACCTAGCTTCTCACGTAAACTATGAAGAGCATCAAAGAAGTCGGCCCCTGTTCGGTCCATCTTGTTGACGAAGACGATACGAGGAACACCATACTTGTCAGCCTGACGCCAGACAGTTTCTGACTGCGGCTCTACACCACCAACGGCGCAGATCACAGTGACAGCACCGTCAAGGACACGCAGGGAACGTTCTACTTCAATGGTGAAGTCCACGTGGCCTGGAGTGTCAATCAGGTTAATACGAGCGAGGGTGCCTTCCTCTTTCTGCTTTCTCCCTTGTCGGGAACGCCAGAAGACGGTCGTTGCAGCAGAGGTAATAGTGATACCACGCTCCTGCTCCTGCACCATCCAATCCATGGTCGCAGCGCCTTCATGCACTTCGCCGAGCTTATGCGTACGGCCAGTGTAATAGAGGATACGCTCTGAGGTCGTCGTCTTCCCAGCATCGATATGTGCTACGATGCCAATGTTACGAACGTTTGATAACTTCTCGTTTAGAGGTCTTGCCATAGTCTTCTATAATCCTAAAGATCACCATTTATAATGAGCAAAGGCCTTGTTTGCCTCGGCCATACGATGGGTGTCTTCCTTTTTCTTAATTGTAGTCCCTTGATTGTTGAAACAATCGCCCAGCTCGAGGGCTAACGCCTCTTCCATAGCTTTCCCAGGTCGTGCTCGCGAATGGGTGATAATCCATCGCATTGCCAACGATAACTGTCGTGGTGCTGGTATTTCTACCGGCACTTGATATGTAGCGCCACCAATACGTCGCGATTTGACTTCGAGTTGTGGCTTGGCATTGCCAAGAGCAATCTCAAAGGCTTCGAGACAGTTTTCGATTTTTGCGCGTTTGGCAAATGACTCTAAAGCATTGTATACAATTCGGCGGGCAGTGCTTTTCTTGCCGCCCATCATAACTTTATTGATGAATTTTTCAAGGATAAGACTTCCAAACCGTGGGTCTGGATCTATCGGACGGGGGGCAGCTCTTCGTCTTCTTGACATAGCTTCTCATGTTCTCTTCAGTTTTCGAATAACTTCAGAAAGAGTCCAAACAACTGGACAAATGGTTTTCTGCCGTCTCCTCATCACATCACAGATCAATGCAATGCGACAATGAAGGATGGAAGAAAACCCTTCCTTACTTCGGCAGCTTTGCGCCGTATTTCGATCTTCCCTGTCTACGATCCTTTACCGGTGCCGTATCGTGGACACCACGAACGATATGGTAGCGGACCCCAGGAAGATCTCGTACCCGTCCACCACGGACGAGAACAATGCTGTGCTCTTGAAGGTTATGGCCTTCACCACCGATATAGGCAATGACTTCTTGCCCAGTGGATAACCGAACCCATGCTACCTTTCGGAGCGCTGAGTTAGGCTTTTTCGGCGTCTTTGTTTTCACTTGAACGCAAACACCACGTTTTTGCGGACATGCGCGCAATGCCGGAGAACGGCTTTTCCATTTCTTCGGCGAACGGGGTGAGCGGACCAACTGATTGATCGTTGGCATACGAGACTATCCTTTTCTAAATAACACCCTAATGAGGCAATACCCATCTGGGAAACTAAGTGGCAATATGCTATCACGCCACGGCACTTCCGCTCAAAGAGTTTTAGCTCGCTGAGGGAAAATACCTCTCTGCTATAGACAAATCTTTACGCTTCGTATATGAGTTGAAGGTGCCAACATGGGGTAAAAAAGGGGCGATTCATGAACTGGTGGGTTATTCTTGCATGCTGTGTGCTCTTGTGCGGAGAACATGCCTTTTGTGCTGCGCCCGTAACGGCCTCTTCTGAGGCGACGCAGCAGTTAGACTTAGCCGATCTTCCAAAACTGTTGCATGAATTAGCGGCTTTCAACCCCGGCAAGAAGTCGATAGATGAAGAGGTGCTGCTGAGATCGCGTGAGAAGCTTTTCTCGCTTTTTGATCCCGAAAAAATCTATCTCTTGGAGAGCGAAGTCGCCCCTTTCGTAACTCCTCAGAATGGAAAACGGTTCCTCTCAGAGTATCAGCAGAATATTTTCACAGCGTATTATTCGATGCTTGACCTCTGTCGTGCTGCCATACTTCGCAGTCGTACTATTCGCAAGGGGTTTTTTTTTACTGATAGTCAGACGATTGACAAGATCAGAACTGGGCCTTCGCGCAGCTATGATCATTATGCTGCTGATCGCAACGATCTTACCTCGCGCCTCTTTCATAAATATGTGCGACTGATTACGGATCGGCTGCCAACGGATGCTGAAAGCGACAGCAAACGAGTGCAGAGTGCTGTAGCTGTAGCAGAACGGCAGTTAGAAGCGCATGAGAGCAGCTGGCTAGCACTTGACACCAGCCCTAGAGCACTGAAAGAAAAACGGTCGGCGGCAGCGCGCGTTATTCTCAAAACGATTTTATCATCCCTAGACATGCATTCGGACGTGATGGGAGAGAAGGGGGCTCGCGATATTCGCGAGCGCCTGACAAAAGAGTCGTTTGGTACCGGTGTAGTTCCATATATTGACGATACTGGATGCTTTGTGAAGAAAATCGTGCGGGGGTCTCCGGCAGACCTCCTTGGGGGGATTTTCGTCAGCGACAGGATCGTATCGATTGATAGGAAGCCTTGCTCTGAGATGTCGGTATCGGAAATCAACGAGCTGCTGAACGGTGAGAAGAAGGGGTTTGCTCTCTGTGCACTGAAGAGAGCGGCAGTGCAGGGAAAAGGGGAACAGATGCTGACGGTGAGTATCCCCAGATCTCAGTATACCGTTCTCGAGGGGCGTGTAGAGGCTAAAAAGTTAGCCACGCCTTATGGAACAATTGTCATTCTGAGGCTTCATTCCTTTTATCGAGGGGCGCCAGGTGTTTCTAGCTCCGAAGATGTGAAAGCGGCATTGGCAGAGGCTTCATCGCAAGGGCCTATAGCAGGTGTCATCTTAGACCTTCGAGATAATGGAGGCGGCTATATCACTGAAGCTGTCCGTGTTGTCGGTGAGTTTATAAAAACCGGTGTTGTCATGATGGCGTGCTATGCTGATGGCTCCCGCCTTGTCTTTCGAGACATAGATCCAGACATTGTTTTTTCAGGGCCTATGGTGGTGTTGACATCGAAGGATACAGCATCAGCGGCTGAAATCGTGAGCCAGGCGCTCAAAGACTATGGACGGGCTATTATTGTCGGAGATCCTCAGACATATGGCAAGGGATCGATTCAAATGCAGACTGTTACCGATAAGGGGGAAAAGGATGTCTGGGAGAATGTTCCTCTACGATATACCGTTGGTCGCTTTTACACAGTGTCAGGATATTCTCCGCAGAGGCTTGGCGTGAAAGCTGACATTGTCATTCCTGGAATGCGCAAGCAGGGAAGCTCAGAGGAAGAAGCGGCAGATGGCCGGCTACAACAGAAAATAGACCCTTTGTTTCATGATTCATTAGATGATGTACAGCTGGAAGTCAAAGGATGGTATCAAGAGCACTATCTTCCCTTTATACAAGAGCCTACGGATCGATATCGTCGATGGATCCCCGTCTTGCAAAAGAAGAGCACGGTGCGAATGAGGCAGAATCCGCTATGGGCGATTCTCGCCCAAAAACCTGCTTCTGCACTAGAAAATGAAGGTGCACAGGTGAAGATCGATGATCTGCAGATGGCCGAAGCTATAGCTATTGAAGAGGACCTGCTTCAGTTGTCGAAGAATCGTTGAACCCGGGGTTGAAGACTCTTCCATTGAAAGAAAAGACGGAAAATAGATACTCTTCCCCTGTCAACCTTTGTTGGCAGCAGTATTTGATGGCTAAGGCCAGATAGCTCAGGTGGTAGAGCAGAGGACTGAAAATCCTTGTGTCGCTGGTTCGACTCCAGTTCTGGCCAATTTCCCCCCCCCTGCTATCCTCACCGTTATTTCCTTCTTATTTCTGGTGAGGAGAAATTTTCTTTCATTTTGTTCTGTACTCAAAATTCCCTGATTAGCATATCTACTGGACTTTCGGGAGAGACGAGCGGATATTTTTTTTATGGTATGGAGTACTAGGGAAAAAAATCAGAAAAGAGCGGGCAAAAAATGGGCCCTGCCTCACTCTTTGAGGCGTTGAATGAATGTTAAGAAACTGAAGGATTGGTATGCATCTGACAAAGGCCGAGATAAGCCGGTTTAAAAAACGTCTCGAAGAAATGCGAGACAAACTCACCACTTCTCTTCAGCTGAGCACGGCTGAGGTGAAGAAGCCAGATGAGTCGACAGGATATTCCCAGCATCAAGCAGATCAAGGGACTGATGATTTTGATCGTAAGGTGAGCTTGGAATTGACAAGTCAGGAGTTTCAGGTGTTGCGGAATGTAGAAAGAGCCTTAGAGAAAATTCATGAAGGCACCTATGGCATCTGCGATATCTCTGGAGAAGAGATTTCCAAAGCACGGCTTGAGGCAATGCCGTATGCAGCGACGACTGTAAAAGCTCAAGAGAAACTCGAGCGCGGCCTTCTGTGATGACAAAGAACGGTCGGCATTGGGTCGTTGATATCAGCATAGCACTTGCTATTTTCGTCGCAGATAGGGTGGTCAAATACGCAGCTCTCTGGTGGCTCCTTCCCGGGGTCTCGCTCCAAGTAGGATCCTTTTTAGGGATCGATCTCCTGTGGACGCTGACCTATAACCAAGGAGCAGCATGGGGGCTGTGTGGCGGAACGCCCATGGCATTGCTTATCTTTAGGCTTTTTTTTGTCGCTTCTCTGATAGTCATC
This sequence comes from Chlamydiia bacterium, assembly GCA_903848235.1. GTDB lineage: Bacteria > Chlamydiota > Chlamydiia > Chlamydiales > FEN-1388 > CAINFV01. Next base: position 9,053 of record CAINFV010000244.1, read on the forward strand.
TATCTGAAGGCGCAGATGGCACCACTAGTACGGACGGCGTTGGCAGTCATCCTCGCCGGCGCCTGTGGGAACATTTTCGATACGTTTATCTGGGGGCATGTCGTAGACATGATCCATTTCCAATTTTGGGGATGGAATTACCCTGTCTTCAACGTGGCAGATATCGCAATTTGTCTCGGATCCGGAGCCATTTTCTTTCTGACATTCTTTTCCAAACGCGAACAGTCATAAGTGGCTTTTGCAAAGGTGATAGCAATTTAAAAAGAACATTGGGAGGCATTCTGTGGATCGAGGAATTTCTATCATTGCCATCGGTGACGAAGTGTTGCACGGCGTGACCCTTAACACCAATTCTACCTATATCGCCGATGCTCTCTTTCAACGTGGATATCTCCCCGTCAGCCATTCCGTCACCTCTGATAGCCCAGAAGATATTGCCCGCGTCATTATTCAGGAGCTGCGTGCACGGCGCGATGTGATCGCTACAGGCGGCCTAGGGCCAACGAGTGATGACAATACAAAGGCTGTTGCTGCAGAGCTGTTTTCACGTCCACTTATACGGGATGATACCCTGTTCAAAGAGCTTGGCCGTCGCTATGGAGAGCAGTTCCCGACGCTCGAACATCAAAGTCTTCAGCCGCAGGGTGCTCGTATCTTTCGCAATACTGTTGGGACTGCTCCTGGAATCCTTCTCGAAGATAAACAGCTTTTCCCCGGTGCCCGCCTATTCATATTGCCTGGACCTCCGCACGAGATGAAAGATGTTCTCGTGTCTGAGATATTGCCGCAGTTTTTCCCTCAGAGGGCAACCCAATGCCGTGTCTTTCGATTTCTTGGCCTCTCAGAATATGAGATAGATTCGTTTCTTCGTGTGTTACAAGAACAGCATCCTCAGCTCCACGTCGGGATTTATCCTTCCTATCAGATCGTTCGTGTGCATCTGTCAGTCCTTGACCCAAATGAAGAGCCGGTGCTGGAGAATGCTGCAGCAGCAGTGCAGTCTGCCTTCCGGCAGTATCTATTGTCAGAATCGGACACAACACTTGAGGGCGTAGTGCACGCGCTTCTTCGTAAGAGGGGCTGGAAGATTGCTACGGCTGAATCGTGTACTGGCGGGGCTGTTGCTGCAAGGCTCACCTCTCTTCCTGGGTCTTCAGATGTTGTTTCTGGGTCTGTTGTGGCCTATCAAAATGAGGTGAAGGAGTCTGTGCTTGCCGTTCCTCTGGATGTTCTTCGACAGCATGGGGCTGTAAGCACAGAGGTGACTGAGTATATGGCACGAGGGGTTAAGGCGCTTTTCGGAGTTCAGGTAGTCTGCGCTGTGAGTGGATTCTTTGGCCCTGATGGGGGGACGCAGGAGGCGCCTGTGGGAACGGTATGTGCTTCGTTCTTGATGCCGAACAACGAAGTATCAGAGTGTTTTTTCTTTCATGGCACACGGGAAGCGATCTGCGAAAAAACGATTCAAGCGCTACTGGCGAAACTTATTATGTTGTTGCGAGGGGCACCAGCCCCTTGACGAAACGTCAAGGGGTTTTGGTGCAGGGAAGTTTAAGAAAGAGCTTCTCTGAAGAGAGCAAGTTCTTCTACTTTGCGTTCGACAGTTTCACGGAGCTGGGTTAAGAGCCCTTTTTCACCGTCTTTTTCTAAGCCGGTGATCTCAGCTAGAAGAGAGTCGATCTCACGTTCTTTTTCAACCATTTCTGCTGCAAGCTCTGGATCAATTTCTTTGGCAGGAGTTGCTGAGGCACGCTCCTTCACAGCAGCTTTTTTCTCTTCTTGATGGACAGGTGCTGTTTCCTCAGCTTTTTTCTCTTCTACAACAGTTGCAGCTTTCGGTGCTTCTGCTACTAAAGAAGCCTTTGTCTCAACGAGTTCTGCGGGAGGAAGGGTGCTGGCTGTGGCAGATTCCACTTTTGCTAGCAACAGTGCTAATGCTTCTGAATAGTTGCCAAAATGAGCTCTTCGAAGAGCGCGGACTTCCTCATCATCGGCGGCTAACCCTTCTGCTTCATGCAGCTCTTCGGCGACTTCTTGCTGTTCGCGTCTGATCAAGGCAATCTTGCGCTCTTTTGGGTCACTTGGCAGAGCTTGGACTGGAGCAACAGGCGCCTTTTCGTCGACTTTACTTTCTTGTTTCTTTTCGACGGTGTGCGCAGCAACAGCAGCGGCGGCGGCGATAGGAGCGGTTGAAAGCTCTTCGATCTTCTTTGCGATTTGAATTTGAAGCTCAGAATCGTCAAGTGAAAAACCTTGAGCGCTCAGTACGTCGGTCAGATCTGCGAGAGCGCCGATCGCCGTTTCTCGAGTTTCATACGTTTGGCCGCAGCAGGTTTTGACCGAATCTTTGAGTTTTGAGGTATCCATTTGCTCGTCTAGCATTCCGAGCCATTGCATGAGTTGCCCATTAAGATCTGAAAGATTAATTGTCATACTATCACCTATTCTTAACAATTGTTAAAAGGACGCTGGTCGTGGATATTTATGGCAATTTCCCCCCATTTATTACAAGCGTTGATCTTTTAATAAGAACTGTAATTTTTAATTACAACGTTGATGCGCGAATTTAGGCCTCCAGGGCTCTGTTCGAGTGGCTATAAAATATCGAATTCGGCAATGTGAACGACAAAGCGGAATTTGTACGTTTTTCGATTTTTCGGTAGTTTCGTTAAAAGGGGTAAACACCATGGCGACGCTCTTAGGTATCTGCGCTGCTCTTGCATTAGCACTGGGGATTCAAATCGTTCCAGGATTTTTATCAGAGCTGCTATTGCCCGAAACACTGTTTGAACTCTTTTTTGCCATTTCCCTGTTTTTCTCAGCGCTTCCTTGGGTGTGGACCCTTTTCCTAGCGCTAGGATCGGAAACGAATGTCATCTCCGCTGCCGCCCTCCGATCGAATGTAAAAGATAGGAGAATGTATCTCTACTCAGCAGGGATTATCATCATCTCTTTTGCAGGGATCATCATCGTCTCGCAGCAGCTCATCCCTATTGAATGGAGCTTTGCCATCTGCGCAATTTTCGTAGGTGCTATCCTTGATCTTCTTCGAGCAGCTTATTTGCGCCTCCAATATCGACGTTTCCCCGAAGGAGTCGCCGACTGGCTCATTGAAACGATGAGAAAATCGATACGAATACATGATGAACGGCTCCATACATTGTCGTTTGAAACAGTGTTTTCTCTCATTATTGCTTATATGAAGGCTGGGAGGATGGGCTCCCTGCGTCTTTTCACCCAGAAGATTATGGGGACTTCCGACCTCTGGCTTGGATCTATTACGAATCTCTCTCTCTATCGACCAGCGTCTGAAAACGAAGAGACTCTTCTTGATCGCTATTCAGTAGCAGAAGCGAAGACGGCAAAGCGCCTTGCATGGGTGGTCAGCGAAGCGTGCGACATGGGGAATCCCACAGCACTTGAAGAAGCCGTTCGCCTTGTGGGGCGTCTGTTCTTGACATTCCACGGAAGCCATCCCTCCTTAGGATTTCTCCTCCTAGTAAGTCTCTCGCAGGTGTGTCAGAAGACGGAAGGAAAGATCGACAGATGGGAGCTCGACGTTGAGGTGATGGCAGCATTTTCCGAAGTCATCAAGTCTCTCATCGATAAGTCCATGGAACGCGGCGTCTCAGACACGGAGTCAATCAAGAAAGTCCTAGCTATTCTAGAGACATATGTCAAAGAGAGCTTTCGCCGTGAGAAGTCTGTCAACCCGGCATTTCTCATGCAGCCATTTGCAGAAATAGGGCAGATGCTCGCTGCGCCGCGCTATAATGCTCTTGCGGACCGCGATGAGATTATCGCCACCCTCAGGCGTATCCTCGCCCAATTCGCAGCATTAGAGACAGTGACAGGGCGTCTTGAAATCTCAGGGGAGGGGACTGACACCAAGGCCTCATTCCGCGAGGACCTTCCCTTCACCATCCCAAGAAAGCAGACAGAAGAGCCTCCTCTTGCTTGAGGCATGAGGATTAAGAAGAACGGGTACGGAGGACATAGGCCCTCCGCACCTCTAGGAACGTTGTTTTGAGGTTATCCTTCCACGGTTTTGAGATTTTCAGTCATTGGATGGCGTTGTCCCATCAGTCTGGCACCTTCTCGTACATCTTGAAGAACGCCTTTGCCATGGAGATAGCAATAGCCAAGATGTTCTTTTGCAGAGCCAAAGGGATCGGTTGCATGGGTCTGCATCAATAATCGCACCCCTTCTTGAAGAGTCTTTTCAGAAGCTTCTGCGTCATTGACATAGTGGCGTCCGAGAATGTATTGAGCCCAGTGATCTCCATCTGCCGAGGCCTCTGTTAGGAGGCGTATTCCTCTGGGAGAATCTCGATCAACTCCCTCATCTCCTTTCAAATACAGCTTGCCAAGAAGAGTTTTAGGAGCGGTAGGTCCATACGTTCGCTTGGGGTTACGGTATCCGTCTGAGATTGCTGAATTGAGCCATCGGACAGCTTCAACAGGATTTTTAGGTTGCATAAACAGGCCGCGTAGGAGAATGTGGCCGATTTGGCGTTCGGCCTTCGCGTCCCCGCGACCGGCTAATGATCGAAGTAGGGCCATAGCCTTTTCAATGTTCAAATGCACGTTAGCCGCTTCTAAAAATCTATACAAATGTGTACATATAGCCCTTTCAGGCCATTGTGAACGGTTGTCTAGATACGACAGCCTAGCAGCTCTGCTGTCGATTCGCGTGGAGGCATCTCACCTACAAGATTCAAGACCCTTTTGGTATCACAACAGGCGAGATTGCTCTGACCT
>CAINFV010000245.1 GCA_903848235.1 Chlamydiia bacterium
GATTATTTTTTCGTAAACAGCCGGGCTCGGACACCTTTGCTTCACCCCGAGTGATCTCTTTTGCTCTTTACTATGTGTGCGTCCCCGTCAGGCCCTTGTGATCAATGGTTCCCACATCCGGAGAAAAATCATGAGCATTCATTCTACCGAGAAGAAACACCTGTCTGCCAATGGTATGCTTCGTGAAGTCCGAGCCACATTTGACGACATTCCAACACTTCCCAAGGATCCCAGAGGATTGAAACATGCTATTTCGCAGGCAGATTGCTTGATGTCAGGACTCTCTGTCTTTGGGTTGAAGTTCCCCTCACTTCTGCAGTTCGACAACGGATTGGACGATCCCGTCGTCAAGCACAACCTAAGAACCCTGTACCGAGTGAAGGAAGCTCCTTCAGATACATACATGAGAGAACGGCTTGATACACTGGATCCACAATCGATTCGCCCTGCTTTTGTCAGGATTTTCGCTCTCATTCAAAGAGGGAAGGTAATCGAGGATTACGTGTATCTGGATGGTTGTGTGTTGATCGCCTGCGATGGTACAGGGATGTTCTCTTCCGACGCAGTACACTGTGGCAATTGTTGCGAAAAGCATCACAAAGACGGAACCATCACCTACTACCATCAAATGTTATCAGGAGTTGTGCTTCATCCCGATCAACGAGAAGTGTTCCCATTGTGTCCAGAACCGATTTCTAAGGGAGATGGATCCACCAAGAATGACTGTGAGCAGAATGCTTTCGGTAGATTTTTTCATCACTTCTGCAAGGAACACCCTCATCTCAAGGCCATTTTTACCTGCGATGCACTTAGTGCAAAGGTCCCGTATCTCAGACCCGTGGTCGAAAAGGGGCATCATTTCATTGTTGGAGTGAATCCCACAGGTAACCCAAGTCTTTTTGAATGGCTCAAGGGAGTTGAGATGGTAACCCACAAAGTAACCCTACGCGGGGAGGTTTTAGAGCTGAGTTTTTACAACAAAATACCGTTGAATAACTCTCATCCTGATTTTGAGGTGAACTTTGTGGACTGCAAGGTGACCAACAGAAGGGGCAAAACAAGTCATTTTTCCTGGGTCACCGACATTCCCGTGACAAAGGAAAACGTGTTTCAAATAGCAAGAGGAAGCAGGGCGAGATGGAAGATAGAGAATATAATGGACCCCAAAAATTAGACAGCTTTCAAAGTTATGTTCTGTGCTAAAATTTTAGGCCTAAAGGAGGGCCCAGCACATGAACGGAAAGCCACGGACAGCTATCTTTAAGCAGAAGATTGCCATTGAAGCATTGAAGGGCGATAGAACAATCAATGAGATCGCAAAAGAATATGGGGTCCACCCAGTCCAAGTCAGCCAATGGAAGAAAGAGTTGGTCGACGGAGCAGAAGTTCTTTTTGGGAAGCGCAAGAAAAAAGACGGAACTACTGAGGCTGAAAAGGCGGCCCTGGAACGAAAAGTGGGTCAGTTGACAATTGAGATCGACTGGCTTAAAAAAAAACTTGGGATTCAGCAATAGAAGATCGCTGGACTATCGTTGATCCTGGCGACAAGGAGATCTCCCTTTCCCATCAATGTCGACTTTTGGGACTAAATCGTTCCTCATATTACCTAGAACCGGTAGAAGAAACGGCATACAACCTGAAGTTGATGAACCTTATGGATCGGGAATACACAGCTCATCCTTTTTATGGTAGCCGACGTATGACGGCTTGGCTGTGTGCTCAAGGATATCCAGTGAACAGAAAACGCATTCAAAGATTAATGCAATTGATGGGTTTGGAAGCGATTTATCCAAAGCCAAACTTGAGTAAGGCTGATGCGGAGCATAAAAAATACCCTTATCTCTTGAGAGATTTAGAAATAGGCTTTCCAGGGCATGTATGGAGCACAGACATTACATATATCAGGCTTGACGGAGGTTTTGCTTACTGCACTGCTGTCATTGACTGGTATAGTAGATATGTTCTCTCATGGAGGGTCTCTAACACTCTTGATACTGGTTTTTGTTTAGAGGCCCTTGAAGAGGCGTTGGAGGTTGGTAAGCCGGAAATTTTTAATACGGATCAAGGAGTCCAATACACCAGTAGTGCCTTTACAGGTGCATTAGAAAGAGCGGGCATCAAGATCAGCATGGATGGAAAGGGCCGTGCGCTTGATAATATATTTGTAGAGAGATTGTGGCGGTCTCTGAAGTATGAAGACATATACTTAAAGGACTATTCCTCTGTAAAAGAGGCTCGAAAAGGCATTGATAAGTATTTTAGCTTTTACAATAACGAAAGGCTCCATCAATCATTGGACTATCGTTGTCCAAGAGATGTGTTTCTATACAGATAGTTTGAAAAGGAGGGCTGTTCACAGACATTCGTAAGTTGGCAACCGCAAGCCTTCCCTGCCACAAGTCAAGGAAGAGCAGTTGCCAACTTACGAACATCTGTGAACAGCAGAAGAGGAAGAAGAGTATTTAGTTTTTTTTTAAAAACAGAACATAACCCATTTGGGCGAAAAAGCTGTCTTGACTTTGGGGTCCACTTTACC
>CAINFV010000246.1 GCA_903848235.1 Chlamydiia bacterium
CTTGAAAGTTGGAGTTTTTTTGCCGCGTTAAAGTCTCGATCTTTGAGCCATCAAAAAACATCCAATAGTACACTATGGGGTGTTTTTTTGATGGTCAAATCTCAAGCCTCTTCCGCGACAAAAACACTGCAACTTTCAACTGTCAGCGGTATATGCCGCTTCCACTTGAAAGTTGGATACCTGCTATCGAAAAAGTCCGCATCTTCGAGTCGGCAAAAACAACCCCTACTTCCAGTAGTGGGTCTGTTTTTGTCGATCGAATCTGCGGACTTTTTCTTCGGCATCTATCCAACTTTCAACTGTCAGCGGTATATCCTAGGTTTCTCCTCGCCGACACAAGGCATTTCCTTCAATGTCCTACTCTTTGCTAGATTTCCGGTCTAGCAACTTGTATTTTGAACAACGATGGAGATACAGATGAAGCGTTTTTTGATAAAGCTGATGGGAGCTTCATAGAATGAGTGATAGGTACAGTATAGATGCTAGTGCAGGCTCTGTGGATTTTTTGCGTCCACCGCACGCTGAGGCTCCAGTGCCCCGCATGGTACTTCCTGGAGGAAAAGAACGTAAAGTCACAATAGGAGATGCCCGCAAAGAAATTACAGATGTAAACCAGGTTTATGAGCAACGGAAGCTATCTATCGCTACACATCGCTCAGGCCATCGGGAAGTTGATAGCTCGCCAGCAGGGCCTCCCAGACTGTCGATGGGTTCCCATAGAGGGGCTGTGGGACACTCTCTTGCTATGTCGCCAGGTGAGATACTGCCGCCTTCGCCAGCATTATCCCGCGAATGGAAAGCCGTGAGGGTGGCGGACTTGCCTCCTGATGCGCAAGCTCGAGCGGTCGATACAGCAGGGCTGTCTCGGCTAGACGTCGCTAGAATGAAAAGTCAATACGGCATTCGACAAACTACGGGGATCCTGCAGCGCTCGGAGATAGAGCAGGTGCGAAAACGGGCGTTAGAAGACCATAGTTCTCTCGTTACGGTGACGAAGTCAATTGCTGGCAGGGCGGGGTTGGTCAGATACGATGTTGATCCTCAAACACAAGCGGTAACACTTCGTGCAACGAGAACAAAAATAGCAGAAGGTGGTGGAAAGACTATTTTTAAGGTTCTGAACATGGGTGTGCCGGAGGAGCTTCAACGTGAACAAGGGATTGCCATAGAGGCAACAGGAAAACGTGGAAGTCAGAAGCTAGCGGCAAAAGACGAATACTATGGCCTTCTCCTTGCAGAACAAAAGAACCCGAATATCGTCTGCTATCGAAGGTTCGATTATCGAGAGAGTACAGTAACTCAGATGGAATTCTGCGGGGGGGGGGGGATCTATCAAAAGTTGCAAAGAAGCCGCCTTTAGCGCAAGAGCGTGGCGAACGGCTGCGATATTGTTCTGAAGTTGCTTCTGGGCTCAGTGGCTTACATCGGACGGGGCATGTTCATAATGACATGAAATTGGAAAATGTATTACTGACAGAACAAGGTGGTACAGCACGACTTTCAGATTTTGACAGAGTGGACACACCGGGGAGGGGCTTAGTGGGATATACGGCCCTTTATGCTTCTCCAGGATCTCCGATGTCTAAAGTAGGATCGTTTGCAAATGACCGACATGCTCTTGGAATTATGATCTTTGAAATGACTCACGGAATGGACGAAAATCCTGTTAATACACTCGGCGAAGATGGTGTGCGGGCATCGGAAGGAGACCATCGAGCGAAGCTTGCGGAGCTTTTGGGGAAGCTAGATCTTAAAAATCCTGTCGACAAACTCATTTCAGATCTCCTCGATGACCACCCGGAGAAGAACCCTCTGACAAAAAAAGCCGAGGCTGCCTCTGCTGTTGCCGCACAAGACTCTGCAGCAGCTCTCGATGCTGAAGCGGAAGGAATACGTGCTGTTCAAGAGGCTGCGCTAAAGGCTGCAGAAGTGGCTGCTGCTGTTTCCTCTGATGTTAGCGTAGATGCTGACACACTAAAATCAGCACAAGCCTCGGCGGATGTGGCGAGAAGCGCTGCTAAAGAGTTGGCTGCAAAAGCTGAAGCTGCCATGCTTGCTGATTATGGTACTCCGCAAGAAAAGGCTGCCGCTCGAGCAGACTTAGAAGCAGCTACAACGGCAGCACTACAGGCAGCACAGACCGCCTCTGCTGCTGCTAGGGCTTTTAAATCTCCCGGGCTGAAAGATAAAATCGCGGGTGCGGAGAAGCTTGTCGAAGATGCATCTAAAAAAATCTCTGCTGCTTCCTCAAAAAAAGCCTCCGCACAACGATCAGCAACCGCTGCTGCAGAAGCTGCTGCAGCTGTCGACCTTGAGGTTGCTCGAATCCTTAAAAGAGGCTAGGATCTCACTCTAAGATGAGGAAAGGTGTATGAAAGATATTCTATTGCTAGGCGCCCATATCTCTATCGCCGGAGGCCTCCACAAGGCATTGTTAGCGGGAAAAGAGATTGAAGCTACGACGATTCAGATATTTACAGCAAACCATCGTACATGGGCTTCTAAGCAAGTCCCTGAGGATGAGATAATCCTCTTTCATCAGGCACTTGCAGACACTGGCCTCAGTCATATCATGAGCCATAGCAGCTACCTTATCAACCTCGGCTCTCCGCGTCTTGATGTCCGCCAGAAAAGCCTGACGGCTTTTCGCCAGGAGATCCTTCGCTCTCTAGCCCTTGGCATCACTTACATCAACTTTCACCCAGGAGCTGCCCTCGACAGCCCTGTTGAAGAATGCCTGAATGTCATCTGCGAGGCCCTGCTGTCGATGGCCGATTGCTTCGACAAGCGCCATCAGCTGCATCTTCTTATCGAGACGATGGCAGGAGGAGGGTCTGTCATCGGGGCGCGCTTCGAAGAGATTGCTTATATCATCGACGCTGTGAAAGGAGTGCTTCCTATTGGCGTGTGCATGGATACCTGCCATACCTTCACTGCTGGCTATGACATACGCACTGAAGAGACGCTTGCCTCAACGCTCAATGAGTTTGACAGAGTCATTGGCCTCAACTATCTCAAGGCAATGCACCTGAATGACTCTGCCAATGAGTTTGCCTCCCGTAAAGACCGACATGCTCCTATCGGAGAAGGGATGATCGGAAAAGGGGGGTTTTCTGCTATCATGAAAGAGCCTCGGCTAGCTTCTCTTCCCAAATATCTTGAGACTCCTGGTGGGTTAGATGTCTGGAAGACAGAAATTGCCTGGCTAAAACGACAGATTCCGTGAGGAACGAAGAGCTGTTTTCTTCATGGTACGTTTTTGAAGAAACGGGAAAGTTATAGCAACATTGCCTGCAATAAGGTCTGTATCTATGCGCACAAAAATACGTCAGCTGTTAAGCACGACTGATCACACTGCCCTGATTGGGCAAGAACATACGGTCAAAGGATGGGTAAAAACTGTCCGCAGCCAGAAAAACCTTACTTTCGTTGAGCTCAACGACGGGTCTTCATTTGGCAACCTTCAAATTGTCATAGAAGCAGGCCTCAAGGGCTATGATACGATTATCCCTAAGGTAACCACCGGTGCTTCTATGAGTGTCACAGGGGTGATTACTCAAAGCCCTGGGCAGAACCAGGCTATAGAGCTCCAGGCAAATACAATAAAAATTTTAGGAGAAGCGGAGCCAGAGGGCTATCCGTTGCAAAAAAAACGCCATTCGTTTGAGTTTTTGAGAACGATCGCTCACCTGCGCCCACGTACCAACACCTTCGGAGCTGTCGCCCGCGTTCGTAATGCCTTGGCATTCGCTACCCACCTCTTCTTTCAACAGCGAGGGTTCCTCTATATACAGCCGCCTATCATCAGCACCTCTGATTGTGAAGGCGCTGGGGAGATGTTCAGAGTCACCTCTCTTGACATGCTCAACCTTCCGAAGACAGCAGATGGCCAGATCGACTTCTCAAAAGACTTCTTTGGATGTCCGACATTTTTAACAGTCTCTGGGCAGCTGAACGCTGAAGCGTATGCCTGTGCTCTCTCAGATGTCTATACCTTTGGCCCTACGTTCCGTGCTGAAAAGTCGAATACCGCGCGTCACCTTGCAGAATTTTGGATGATAGAGCCAGAGATGGCCTTTGCAGAACTAGAAGACAATATGTCCTGCGCCGAGAGTTTTATCAAATTCCTCCTCAAGCACGTCCTAGAAAACTGTGCCGAAGACATGGCGTTTTTCAATGAGTTTATAGATCCAGGGGTCATAGAACGGTTGCAAAAGGTCCTCGACACACCATTCGAAAGAGCTTCGTATACCTATGCTGTTCGAGTCCTTCAAAAATCTGGGAAGACATTTGAGTTCCCTGTAGAGTGGGGTCTTGACCTACAGTCAGAACATGAGCGCTACCTGACAGAAGAGTTCTTCCAAAAACCTGTTATCCTCACCGACTACCCTCGCAAAATAAAAGCTTTTTACATGCGAGATAACTCTGACGAGAAGACGGTGGCGGCTATGGACGTCCTTGTTCCGAAAATCGGGGAAATCATTGGCGGAAGCCAACGTGAAGAGCGTCTTGATGTGATAGAGAAGAAGATTCCAGAGTTCGGGCTTGATCCCAAGCCATATTGGTGGTATCTCGAGCTGCGAAAATACGGCTCCGTCCCTCACTCTGGCTTCGGCGCTGGTTTCGAACGTCTCCTGCGCTTTGTCACCGGCCTTGATAACATCCGCGATGTCATCCCCTTCCCACGCTTCCCAGGAAGTGCAGCGTTTTAGGGGCTAAGGAAAAAAATAAGGTTGACACTGGCCTTGTGATATCAGAGGCGTACAGCGCCTCTGATTCTTTGGGATCATGAGATCTTGATGTCTGAGGAGATGGGCCATGGCCTACTCTTGAGCGAGAAGCGGCTCTTCGAAAGGGTGTTTTGAAGCGGCAAGGCCTGTGACATGCTCAATAGTCTGAATAATATCTTTGTATATTTCCTCAACTTTTCTGTCCCCAGGGATCTGTAGTAACTCCCCTTTTTCTTTATAGATCTTCAACAGAGGGGAGACCTGATTTCGATATGCTTCAAGACGTGACTTGATAACTTCAGGGGAGTCTCCTTGTCGTCTTTGCAGGGGGGACGAGCAGATGTCACAGTACGTTTTTTGTTTCCGATTGCTCTCGGAATCGTCATAGACATAGCCGCACGTATAACAGACAAGTCGTCGTTCAACGCGTTGGATAAGATACTCATCACTCGTATCAATATTTACGATTAGAAATCGAAATCGTGATGATAGTTGTTTTTTGATATCAAGGACTTGAGAGGCCGTCAATGGCATGTCTTCTAAAAGTGCACCCTTTTCGCAGTCAGGGTGCAAAAGGCGATCGCATAGAATAGCAGGTAGTAGTTCCTGTGGCAGATCACCACCGTTGATACAGTAATCCTGTCCCTTCGAGCCGAGCACCGTTCCGTCTAGGACATGGTTAGTCAGCAATGTGGCAAGAGAAATTATGGGGAATGCAAAGTCTTTCCACAGGCGGACGGTGAAAGTAGCTCTCCCAGACCCTGGAGCCCCATACAGGACAATTACATAAGGTGGCGCATCATTCTGCTCATCGCTCCCGCAGAAAAGCAGAGACGACGAAAGGGAGCAGAGAAGAACAAGTACCCAAGAGAGGACTTGGCACATAGAGAACCCCCCAAGAACCAGTTATATACCCAACCACGTTGAAGAATTGGTTTTTGCCTTAGTCGAAAACCAACTCTTCAACGTGGTTGGGTATGCTTTTTTGCCTATCAGGCAGAAAAGCAACACTCAGCCGATGGTTAGATGAAACAAACCATCCTAAGATGCTAGCACTTCAATACATTCGATGTAAGAGCCAATTTTCTCACACTGGATCAAAAAATATTTTTCTCAATAATCAATTTTTGTCCTAGAGTGCAGATATGCCTCTTCTTGTTCAAGGATTGGTTTGACGCTTAAGAAAAAGCTTCGCGATTTGACGATCAAAAAGAGGCCAATATCGCAATATGGGACCCTTTTTGATTATCAAATCCCGAGGCTTTTTCTAAGCGTGAAATCCGATTCTTGAACAAGAAGAGGTATAAATACCGGTGATGGTTGAAAGTTGGATAGATGCCGAAGGCAAGGCCCGCAGATTTGATCGGCAGATACGGTTTGTTTCTGCCCATGGGGATTCTGCCTTTCTCTGGGCTTCTTAGAACGGGGAGTGTAATCAATTTTATGGATGGAGTGGGGTATGAGCGTAGGTGACGTTACGGTAGGGCAGTTACAAACTATGTACCAGGAAGCGACGTTTTTTCAGAAAGTGGGAGCGTGGTGTAGGTATAAGTTTGCGGGGGTTGGGGAGGACGCTGCAGGAAAAGCTCAAGCCCTTTTTACTACTATGAACACGAAATTACAGCAGGCAGCAACGGAAACTGAAAGAGAAAAAATTGCCCAAAAGTATGTGCTAGCGGTCGGTTCAGGCGTGCACAACTGCGACTCCAGTTCTGCTGCCGCTGTGGGTGAGTCATATTTTGATACTTTTATGAGAGCACTCGGAACGGAAGTAAGCGGTGCAAAAGGTGGTAAGAGTAGATTACACGCTCTGTTCACTCAAGCAGTTTCATCCCAGGCAGCTTTAAAAGAGACACCTCCACCTTTGGGAGAGGCTTACGATGTGAAATCGAAAAGAGGGGAAGACGAGAAGCAGAGTCCACTTGACTCAAAATTAAAATCAGGGGTCAAAACCGAGGGGGAAACATTTAAAGAAAATTTTGATCGATGTTCTACCATAGACGACAAAACAGCTTGTTGTATTGCAGCTTTAAAAAAAGTTGGTTTATGGATTGGGTATAATAATGTAGTGGCAGGTGCCATAAAGGCGCAATCTCTAGAAGACCGCGGGCATATATTAGATGGGATTTTCGGTGATGGATCAGGGGTTTCTCCAAAAATGCTTTTGGAATTTTCCTATGCAGCTGTTACTCGTAAACCTGAAGTTGAAGGACTGGAAAATCAACTTGTCGGATTATGCAGAGGCAGATTTTCTTTAGCAGCAGAGTTGGCTGCATTAAAAGGGAGTCTGAGTAAGTCGCTACAAGAATCTCCATTTTATCAACGAATAGAAAAAAAGTTCGCCCCGAAGCCACCATCGATATCACAGGCTTTAAAACCCCCTTTGGTTCGATTGGCAGATGCTAGAGAGGCAGGGGATATAATTACGCTGGACCCTCATGATCCAGGGGGTCAATTAATTGCGCTTATGAAGGCCGAAGGGCTTGAGGAAAAACTAGC
>CAINFV010000247.1 GCA_903848235.1 Chlamydiia bacterium
CACAGAGACAGCATACTTGTAGTAATTGTGGATATAGCGTGCATCGCGATCTCAATGCCGCTGAAAATATTTTGGCCCTTGGATTAGATGGCCTGGGCGTTTGCTCTAGAAGCCTCTGCCTTTAGGCAGGGGAGTAATCACCTTTGTGCGTTTTCTTCTCACCATGTTTTTTAGAGCCATGATGGCTGCCGTGAAGGATTTGAGGGCCCATATCAGAGAGCGTTTGCTGGCGGCCATCTTCCTTGACTCGGCTAACAGCATCTCTGACAAATTCCTCGCTGTCGCTACAAGGTGTGACAGGCGTGATACTTCGCACGATGACGCCTCGTTGCCCCATCGTAACGATGATGGGAAGTTCTTCTCCCCGTAGCTGTCTGGTGATGCTATCTCGACAAACGGATGTATCTTCTAGTTCATGACCTTCTGCTCCTGCAAGAGGTATCCCTAGTTGAACGCTTGGAATAATGCTCATATATTTCCTCCTTAATGAGTAATCAATCGCTTAAGAGCCAATGTTTTTCTATATAAAGGGATCAATGACCTGGAGATCCTTTATTCCACGATTTTGTAGAATTGTCGTAAGGCTCCGTGCCCCATGTTGAATCAGTGTCAACCTCATATTTTTGAGGTTTTTGTGATGATGAAGGGACATCATCGTAGGTAGATGGTGTATATGAATCGGTGTGATCAGGGGGAAGTGGCCTATGATGATGGTGGTGATGTGGTTTCTGATGATGGTGATGATGCCCTCTATGATGGTGGCCGTGAAGGATTTGAGGGCCTATATCAGAGAACGCTTGCTGGCTGATACCATCTTTAACGCTATGAACAGCACTTTTTACAAATTCCATGCTGTCGCTAGGAACTGTGGCAGGCATGATGCGCTGTACACTTGCGCCCCGTTGCCCAATCGTAACGATGACGGGAAGGTCTTCTCTAAGTACCTGACCGTCGCCGATATCTTGACAAAAAAATGAATCATCTGTTGCATAACATTCTGGATCTACAAGTTTCTTTACTTGTCCGTATGGAAGAATGCTCATAAATTTCCTCCCTTTTGAGTAATCGGCTACTGTTGAGCCATCAGGCTGCAGGTATGCCCCTGCAGGCTCCGTAGCCATAAATAAAGCAGGCGAATAGTCGTCGTTGGCTATTCACTGCGCATAGGTTATAGAAATATTTATCTTTAATGGCTACGAAAAACAAAAAATTTTGGTGACCGTATATTTGCTAACAGCAAATAGTCAAAGGAAAAAAACCAAGGGTTTTTTTCGTAGAGTGATGTTTTAACAATGAGCAACAATGCACGGTTGGCATGACAATCTGTCCGATACGTTCAATTTTGACTGGATGCAGGGAGTTGGAAAAGGCGATGACGCTTGACTCGTTCGGCAACAAAGCCTGGCTTGGCAAGCTTCAGAGTATTGTGCAAAGAGGTACTCAAGAAGGGCTTTTTGGCACTCTCTCTTCTGACACTGTGCTCGGCAAGCTATTCGAGGATGCGCGATTAGGATGGTGCAATGGAATGACGGAGTGTTTATCTGCAGACAGAGCGCAGCGATTGTCAATTGTAGAAGTTGTCCGAAGGACTCTAGCCTCTCCAGAGCGTATTTGTCTTGTGCAGATCTGTTATGGGCTTACTGTTTCGTTACTCCATCCGATATCTGAACAGCAGCATTTTTTTGAGGTCTGCGATCGCGCCTGCCTTCAAGGAAAGCCTTTTGGTAGCCATAAAGAGCCGTCACTCGAGAGAAAATATACAAAAAAAGCGATTGCATTTTGGAAACGCCACCAAATTGTGAATTGTAGTGACACGAGGTTCACAGGGAAGAAATTCAAGCTGTTTCATCAACTTCTCAAAATGAATGGCTGCCGCGATGTCATTCCACAATCGCTCACTATCGACACTCCCGAGAAACAAAGAAAAGCGATTGCTTTGGCACAATCTGTCACGGTGTTGAAAGAAGAGATCCTCGGCGCCCCCCTTTCCAGTCCTGCGTGTGAGCTTGTGCTCTGCCCCCAAGATCCATGTGACGAGTGCGTTAAAAAGGTTCAGTCCGTGATAACAAGATATCTTGCCTCTCCACCCGCTGAAATCCAGTGCATTGAAAATCGGCATATATTCTCAGTTTTTCAGGAGAGCGATGCAGTGTACCGATTTGACACTGAGAAAGGGCTGACACAGTTGCCGACGTCATCCGTGTTAACCTGTCTTAAGTGCTTCCCCTGTGCCCGATATAAGATCTATGATACACCGCTTCGCACATGAAGAATTTTTTTGTCTTACGTCGAGCCCGTGATCGAGAACGAAGTAACCGGGCC
>CAINFV010000248.1 GCA_903848235.1 Chlamydiia bacterium
ATGTCCAGGTTGTGCCCAACGGCATTGATTGGCAGGGAATAAACCGGGTGCATCCGTCGGCCAAACAGTCGGATATCATCTACGTGGGAAGGCTGGTCGAGCACAAGAACGTAGATCTACTCATTAAGGCATTGAAGACTGTGAAAGCAGATGTCCCGGATGTAAAAGCCCTGATAGTGGGCGATGGCCCTGAGATGGGAAGGCTGAAGTCCCTGGTCCTGGAGCTGGAACTGGGAGAAAATGTGGAGTTTTGCGGCTTTCTGGAAGACTACAATGACGCACTTTCCCTCATGAAATCCTCACGCATATTCGCAACACCTTCCACCAGAGAGGGCTTCGGCATGGCGGCTCTGGAGGCGAATGCCTGCGGGCTTCCTGTGGTTACCGTCAAGCACAGAATGAATGCAGTGATGGATCTGGTCACGAAAGAAACGGGGGCAGTCTGCCAGCCTACAGAGCAGGCTTTAGCCGAGGCAATTTGCCGCACGCTGCAAAAGAAGGGAAAAATGCGAGGGCGGTGCATAGAAGAGGCCAAGAAGTATGACTGGGAGGAGATCTGTGACCGGGCGGAGAGGGTCTATGCGGAAAGATAGCGCATCTTCGCCAATGGAACGGTGCGCTCGCTGTGCAGCCGCTGCCTGCTCATGAACCACGAGAGGATGAGGGCTGCAAGCGGATGAGAAGTGAGAGGAGATCATTTTCGCTCCGCATGAATTAACTTTATATCGTCAGCCAAATGGTTATAACCCAGCGGCTAACGACGTTTCCACCACAGAGGCACAGAGTTCACAGAGACGTGAAAATTACCTTATTACAGAACTTGAAAAGAATAGCATATTTGCGTCTGAGTAATAGTCGTCTCCGTTCGTTCGTCCTCCGTGCGCTCTGCGCCTCTGTGGTTTGATTCCGTAACCACCAGGGTTTAATTATCAAGCTACGAATATTAACCACAGAGGCACAGAGTTCACAGAGACGTGAAATTTACCTTATTACAGCACTTGAAAAGAATAGCATATTTGCATCTGAGCAATAGTCGTCTCCGTCCGTTCGTCCTCTGTGCGCTCTGCGCCTCTGTGGTTCTATTCCGTAACCCAAGAGGTTTGGCTATCAGATTAACAAGATCCATCTTAACCGGGATTGCACTCCACCCATCTCCGGACCGCGGCAGTTGGCAGGCTTGCCGACAGTGGAGGCCGGGAGAAGGCGCACGGATTTTGGGCGCTATGGACTGCAGGGTTGCCATTATTGAAGATGGTAGTACATGGACCGGATCGAAAGAACGGCCTGGCCCGAGAATCGCAAAGGGCGAACATTTCGGGTACGGGACTATAGTCCGCCACAGACGCTGCAGCATTTGCCGGCACTGCAGGACAGGGTGAACGGGATTGGAAGCTTAAATTGTCATGAATTTTGGATGAAAAGGTCTATAGGCTAAAAGCGATTAAAGTTATACGGTGATTAATGGTGGGCGAGATCAAAGTGAATGTGCCTGAGGGCCTGCCTTTGAATGATCTCCGGAAGAAGATCCTTAATCTGATCAAAGAAGAAGAGGATAAGTTGATGTCGCTTGATCGATCAAACAAAATGAATGCATTGAGCGAAAGGGAGCTTGACGAATTAATGGAGACAAAGGAATCGCTGCAAAAAGAGGAGCGAAAGAAGATCCTGGATAAGTATTATGGAATCGTCAAGCTTGACAGGGTTGTAAGCATAGAAGAGATCCTGGATCTGGAGGAAGATACCTGGCAATACTGATCGACACTAATATCATCATCTCTTTTCTATTCCCAACAGATAAATCAGAGAGGGCCAGAGAGATCCTTGAAATATCGAAAGATCCGATCATCACCATAAGTATCTTAGAAGAAGCGGCATATATCGGCCTTTCACTCATCTATGGTTGCCACGGATTTAAGTTAAGAGATCAACTGAAAAAGGAGCTTAAAGAGACAGCCAGGATCTTTCTTGAGCGGCTAAAATCTTTTTTAGTCGAATTCAGGATTACGCTTTTGTCAATGCCCGAGGACCCAGAACTTCTTTTGGAATCAGTTGCAACTTACAGATTGCTTCCCAATGATGCAGTTATCGTCGCTACCTGCCAATATTACGGGATAAAGAAAATAGCCACATTTGATAGCGATTTCAATAGAGTTTCGTCTCTAGATGTAATTCAATAACTGCCCCAGGAGTTACGATTTTAACCACAAAGGAACAAAGACACGAAGAACAAACTGAACCAAATGTCCTCGGCATATTATACATACTACGAACGAACTCCCACCACAGAGACACAGAGTTCACAGAGAACGCACAGAGACTACTAAAAAAAAATAATAAATTTTATGACTTGAAATTTACCCCAGATTCTCTTTGTGCACGTTTGCCCCATAGTGGCCATCCGTAGAACGGGGTTATAATAATCATATCTATAATTCCGACATATAGCATGCGTGCGAGCCCAACTTTAAATTTTTGTTTTTTTTCTCTGTGCGTCCTCCGTGCGCTCTGTGTCTCTGTGGTGGCCGTCCGTAACCCAAGAGGTTTGGCTATCAGCTCTATCAGGATCCAGCTTAACCGGGATTGCACTCCACTCACCTCCGGACCGCAGTTGGCGGGCTTGCCGGCATTGGAGGCCGGGAGAAGGCGGGTGGATTTCGGGCGCTGGGGGCTGCAGGGTTGCCACTATTGAAGATGGTAGTTCATCGGTCGAAACCTTTTTAAATCCTTATAAGAATCGTGAACTAGGGACAGAATTAAGAAACCAAAATCAGGAAAATTATGGCCATTTGAAGGCTATATCGGCCATTATCTGAATTGAGGCTATGATAAGAGGGGATGGCTGGATAGCCGTAGCTTTATATGTTCTATTTTAAATATAACTATTATTATCTCTCCTGAGGGCAGAGAGTACAAGCATGCATGAGCCCGAGAGATTAACCCCTGTGGTTCACGATTTTCACCACAAAGCGCACGAAGCTCACAAAGAACGCACAAAGACGATTAGACCAATTCATGGAGACTCAGGTCTAATTACAAGCTACGATTACAAACCACAGAGGCACAGAGTTCACAGAGACGCTCAGCCTTCCTTATATCTCATTCCAGCATCACAAAAAGCTCAGCAAATTG
>CAINFV010000249.1 GCA_903848235.1 Chlamydiia bacterium
CCCAGTAGTCCCTCTCAATGTCATGCTTGCTAATGCTATTCATATGACCAGGCAGCTTCCCTGTGAGAAGCAGACGAGCGGAATCCTCCAAAAGCTCCGTATGCGGGGCGACTGCGTTATAGACGACTATCCAGCCTGCCTCATCGCTATCAACGCCACAGAGAGTCAATAAGAGCCCTTAAAACCCAATCTATGGCGTCAAATCTCGTTCAATGAAGGCTTTTGCAAAACTAGCGGCTGCGATATGCGAAGCGCCGGCGACAAAGGGAGCGTTTATCTCGACGAAGCATCGAGTAGGGGGGAGCCTCACGGCTCCCGTCCTCTCACACCACCGTACGTACGGAACCTTATACCTGACTTTGACAGTTTGAGCACCCCTCTTCTCTAAACAGCTTGCGTAGAGTTCTTTATACAATCAAATGTTGTGCATGGAAAATACATTGACTCATAGGAAGAAATGAGTTATAAAGTCGTGCATGTACATACGACTAAAGACCTCTAAAAAGGCAAAACACCCTACCTTGCAGATTGTCGAGGGGGTTCGTAAGGGCGACAAGGTGAGACAACGTACCGTTGCGCACCTCGGTGTCATCAAAAATAAGCAGGATCTGGAACGCCTTAAGGATCTTGCCGACAAGCTTATTCAGAGACTTGAGAAAGAGGGGCTTCAGCTTGACCCCAAGGTCGAAGTTAGAAAACTTCGACATAAACAAACGGTTTATGACGGCTTCAGAATCGTCCTGGATAAGTTGATGGACCTAACCGGTTTATCCGACATCGTCCGATCGGCCCAGGGAAGGCATCGGCTTGATATCGAGGAAGCAATCAAGCTCATTCTGGTTCAAAGACTCGATCTTCCCAGCAGCAAGCTGCGTACTTTCGCGAGGCAAGAAGAACACGGGTTCTCCGGGATAGACCTACAGCACGTTTACAGGGCCATGGATGCCATCGAGCCTCTTGGAGACGAAATACAAAAACAGGCATTTATTGCCGCTCAGAGAGCTTCCGAAAAACAAGTCGATTGTATTTTTTTCGACGTTACTACTCTCTTTTTTGAAAGTACAATTCAGGATGAAATAAGAGAGTTTGGTTTCAGTAAGGACCAAAAACATCACCAGGTTCAAATTGTTCTCGCTCTTGTTGTTGATTCGGATGGACTGCCCATTGCCTATGATGTTTTCAAGGGAAATCTAGCCGAAACGAAAACGCTTATTCCTGTCTTGAAGGCATTAAAGAGTCGCTTTTCTATCGAGAACGTTACCGTAATCTGCGACAGGGGGATGGCAAGCAGGGCAAATGTTGAGGCACTTCAAGGAGCCGCGTTTCAATTTGTTATTGCCACTAAGCTGAGAGGCATGTCCAAGTCCTTAAAAATAAACGACCTTTCGACCTATTCAGCCCTGTATCAGCAAGACCCTCCCGAAGAAAATGACAAGATCCTAGTTCGTACGATGGCTCATCCACAATACGAAGATACGCTGCTGATCGCTACCCATTCCTCCGCAAGGGCCAGGAAGGACAAAGAAGACAGAGACCGGTTAATCGAAAAGCTCAGAAAAAAGCTTTCCGGAAATGACGGCGAGGCATCAATTAAGAAAATAATCAGCAACTCTGGCTACAAAAAATACACGGATGTCAAAGGAGGGTCTGCAGTCATAATCGACGAGGAGGCCATCAAAGAGGATGCTCTTTGGGACGGATTCCATGGAATCGCCGTCTCCAATGGTTCTAAGATGGGCGTAAAAGAGGCTCTGTCAAGGTACCGTGATTTATGGCGCGTGGAGGAGGCATTCAGAGTGGCAAAATGCACACTCAAGACTCGACCGATGTTTCACTGGACAGAAGACCGCATCAAAAGCCACATCCTTCTATGTTTCATGAATTTGTTTCTGGAAAGATTCCTGGAACTACTTCTTCGTAAGAATCAGACAACTCTGACGCCTGATCGAATTCGGCATGCCATAGCCCAAATCCACACGACTATCTTCGATGATGGTTCTGAGGAAAGTGAGGGTAAGATGTCTTCAGCGCTTACAAAAGATGCAGAGCAAATCTTTCGGGTCCTGGGGATCCCAACAGAGAGACGTACCGTGATGGAGCCCAAATGTTGTGCCTGAATTTTTCTTTCGTAACTTACTTAGCGCGAGTGAGATAACGCCCAAACTGTCAAAGTCGGGACCAAATATGTGGCATCTGGCGGTAGTTTAGCCTGGCGCCTCAATAATCCTGGGTTCGTGCGAAGTCATAGTCTTTTTTCTCGAAGCAGAAGTTCAGTAGGGAATTGTGGTAACTATGCAATTTTTTCTGACCCACAGCAGTGTTGATTCAAAAGAGATAAAATCCTTTGGATCCCTTTCGACTAATGGAGGTATGGTTCCTCTGATAGTACTGTGATTACATTGGCGTTAGAATTGCTGTGGTGATATAACATATGTTCTATCAAAGACAGGACAAAATATCATGTCGTTCAAAGATAGTCTCTCTACCCAGATTCGGACCTTCAGACTATCTCTGAAGCTGACTCAGGAGCAGTTTGCTTCACAATTGGGCGTCACATTTGCGACCGTAAATCGATGGGAAAGAGGTAAAACGATACCCTCGCCGCTTGCGCGCCAACATCTACAAAAAATGCAAAACGATCTCCAGAGCGGAACACAGAACAGTCCAGCATCAAAGAAGGCCGTAAAATCGACGTATCAAGAGGTAGACATCAAGTGAGCAGCTTACCTATTAACATAGAAGAACTTCTCTCTGGCCACGTGATTGAATGGGAACGGCTCGAATTCAAAGAAGGCTGGAACGACGAGAGCTCCCTTCATTCTATCTGTGCATTCGCCAACGATTTCAACAACTGGGGCGGGGGATATATCATCATCGGTGTCGAAGCCAAGGACGGCATCCCCACCCTGCCTCCAAAAGGTCTTCAACCCAACCAAATCGACCCTATTCAAAAGAAGATCCTTGAAATTGGCCATCGAATTCGCCGCTTCTAAAAATCTGGACAATTGTGGACATATAGCCCTTTCAGGCCATTGTGAACGGTTGTCTAGATACGACAGCCTAGCAGCTCTGCTGTCGATTCGCGTGGAGGCGTCTCACC
>CAINFV010000250.1 GCA_903848235.1 Chlamydiia bacterium
ACAATCCAGAGTTAGACTGCTCGACTCTCTTCACCACCCGTCTGCTGCCTTGAAGATGTTGCTTCGCGAGCTTTTTTCAAGGATTCCATCTGAGCGGCCGACGGCATTACAAGCGTTTGACCGACTGAGAATGATTCTGAGTGAGTGGTAATCGCTCAGCTACGTTGTCACCTCGATGGCCTGTGGAATATAGAGCGCTATGATGCCTCCACGGGAGATGATGATCCGTGCTACCTGAAGAAATACTTCGTCGCGCAGGCTATAAAACTCCTGAAGAGTATTGGCTTTGGTTAGCCCAGTAAGGACAAGTGTTGAAATCGGACCGATGCACTCAATTCGTGCACCCGACCATTCGGCGGGATCAAAGCTTGGATTAGACGAGAAAAAGGCCTTGATATCCTGGATGATCAAGGAAAGGGAGTCAAGGGATGTGACTCTGACCTGAATTTTTTCGTTCAACAGGCGATGGGTGATGCGCGTTTGATTGATGAGCAGAGTTTTGGTGAAGAGCGCGTTGGGGGCGAAGACAGCTGTTTTTGACGGGGGGCGAATACGCGTTTGGTACCAGCCAACCTCTTCTACAGAGCCTTCTATATTCAGCGAGGGTATCTGAATGTACTCGCCGATTTGAAATGGGTGGGTTAGATGGATCATAAGCCCGCCAAAAAAATTTGACACGATTTCTTGTGATGCTATGGCCAGGGCGAGTCCGCCGACACCACCGAAGGCAAGAACGGTTGAGAGACTCAATCCTGTGAAATCATTGAGAAGAATTAGAACAATAATTCCAATCACGATGGTTCCAACTTTTGACAATCCTTGTACTGAGGACACCTCCATGGGGCGTCCTTCCAAAGCCCTCTGTTCCATCATGCGTTTCAAGATCCGATCTTTCAGGCGAAGCAAAAACCATCCGAGGAATAGCAAGCGGCCGCCGTTGGTTATAGCAACCCAAAATCCCTGCGTGTTCTCGGAGAGCCAATCTTCTGTGAGGAGATCGATGGTATACAGTGCGACAAAGTACCAGACGACGCAAAAGGCAGGGAGACGGACCGCGTCAGCAAACAGGTCAAAAGAGGGGGAGTCGTATTTTTTTGAAAAATAGCCTAGCCCGACGGCAAGGAACTTGGTGAATAACAGGCCAAAAATAATAAAACCAACCTGCCAGGCAATCCACTGGGATTCGTTGTCCCAAAAAGAGAAAAAGTTCAAAATGGCATGCAACATAAGTTCTCAATCCAAATAAATAATGGCGCGGCTTTTTAGGCGGAGGCTAAGCCTCCAATTTATACATTTTCTTGAACAAGTCCAGGTATATTAACAGCGTATCCCAGATGGATCTTTTTCGTCCTGACTAGTGTCAAGAAAAGACCACAAACTCTCTCTTTTGAGACGTGAAGAGGTGTGTCGCGGCTACTTGTTTTTTCGTGGTAAATGTGTTAAACTGGGCTTTAGCATTTTTGGGGCGCCGATTTCGCATTCGTTCTCTCTCAGACTTCTTGCATTTATCATAGATGGTCTAACCCAGGAC
>CAINFV010000251.1 GCA_903848235.1 Chlamydiia bacterium
ATGTTCGCCGAAGATGGAAACATTCACAAGACCTTTAATACCGCTATATTTCATTCTCTCTCTGATTACGGATATTCTTGGGAACAAGACTACGCTGAAGACCCGATTTTAGTTCCGACACGTACTGCTCCGGAATCAGTGCAAAATATTTTCATCAAGGCTCGCTCTTCTTTCAACCCTCACTATAATTGCAAGGAAATTTTTAAAATAATCCGTTACGCAAAGAAATTAGCCACAACAACACCTTTTTCTTCTGATAATACGACCATTTGTGCCGTCGGCGTATTACTTGAGAAAATTATTACATTTTTATCAACCCTCGATCTCGGAGAACCTTCCTCCGTATAGTGAACGTCAACCTTTCTTCACGCACCTATCCGCATGCATGACAGGCGCGAGTCGTTCCCTTCTCATCGAATTTGATACAGACTTTCCAGATTTTTTGGCTGTCCATAGGAGAACCTCTTTAAACCGTCCGATGAGGGATCGATTGTTCATGCCTCGCCTCTCATAGCTGTGGTTATGCCATTGCCATGGGGGGGGCATAATCTCCTATTGCGATACAGTCATACTTTCGGCACAGGGCGTGAGCCACAGTCCCTAATTCCTACGCCCACTATTTTTTAGCTGCATTCAACGGCTCTTCCCAAAATTGTCTTGTAGCATCGTACAGGCGTTCTATTTCAGATACATATTTTGCAAGGATAGAGGTGGTATCGGCCGCTGATGCACGAACTGAGGCAAAAAGCTCATCGAGCCTATTGTAAAAGCGAGTGGCAAACTCTTTTTTACTCTTTATCTCCGCTTCCACAATGACGGCATGGGGCTTCCTCTTGTAAACAAACTCCTGCCAGGCAGCAAATTGAGCAACAAATTTTTGATGAAACCGTTGGTTCACTATTTCGACACGCGCCTGAAATCTGCGATAAGAAGAGGCCTTCTTAATACGACAATCACGCACCCTGCGAAGCAAGGCGTACTCTATACTATCAAGATCAGAAGAACGAAATCCAAACTCCTCCAAGCCTTGAAGCAAGCTTTCTTCTATCAGAATGATCATTCTGGTAGAACCAGGCTGTCCCTGCCGAGCAGCCCGCCCAAAACCTTGCATTTCGACACGATCGTTGTCTGGCATATACCCGAAAATAACGTGCAGCCCACCATGAACGAGGCTTTCTGGTGCCAGCGCAATGTCAGTTCCCCTCCCAGCGGTGTTCGTCGCAATGGTGACGCTCCCCGGCATCCCTGCCTTGGCAATGAGATAGCTTTCATCCTCCGCCTGACGAGCATTGAGGATCTGCGAATCTATCGAAAGCCTCTTGAACAAAGACTGCATATTTTCTGATTGTTCAATGGTCTCTAGGAGGATAAGGGTAGGCCTTTGAGCAGCAATCATCTTTGTTATTTCAGCAATGATAGTCTTCTCGTAATCGCCTCTCGTTCGACAGACGACAGCTTGAAGATCCTGCCGTTGGCTGTTACGATGTGGAGGAATTTTGAAACACCCAACACGATACATATCACGAATTTCATCCTCTTCAACCTTTATGCCAATTGTACCGGTCAGGCCATAAATTTTTTTATAGAATGAAAAATAGACTGGATGACACAACGATGAGATGAGAAGACTCTCTTCATGTGCTGGCAGCTGATGACGAAGTTCTAAAAACTGATGAAGTCCATGTTGCCAACGGCTTTTCTCAGCCAACCGTCCGGTGTTTCCCTTGTCGACGATTACAATCTCTTTTTTACAAAAACCCTCACCCTCTACAGGCTTAACAACATAGTCTTCATCTTCACGAAAATGAAGCGCTGTATAAGCCGAGCCCACCAACATTGTAAGCTTTTGAACACACAGGCCGTCTTTCAGCCCAGCGGACTGTACGGTATCCTCAACACTACTCCACAGATCAGCTAGGGTAGATTGGTTTTCAAAACCACCTTGGATGAGCTCTTCAATTTGTGCCTGATGCTGCTTTACATATTGAAAAATAGGAGCATATAACACAGGCTCCCCATCATTTCCTTGGATTGAAATACGGGCAGAGCTCAATGCGCTATCAATAAATAAATTATCAACCTCGTCGACAATAACAACCTCAAATGGCCTTTGGATAACGACTCCATCACGTTCTATCGTTCTCATGGGTTGTTTTTCAAAGTAATCACGCATGACGGCCCATTCTAAATCGAAATTCGTGCTGAAGATAATCTGTCCGGCAAAATTAACTCTACTCGTTACATCAGCGCAAAGATGTGAGGTGAA
>CAINFV010000252.1 GCA_903848235.1 Chlamydiia bacterium
AATTTTAAATCTTCAATAGTGATGCCCTCAGGAAAGCCAGGTGCACGCACTTTGAATTCTTCCAAAAATTTAGTTACGAATGGTGATAAATTAGCAACCATAGAATCATTATTGGCTTCTTGCGCGTCAAAAAATTGTTTAATTCCGATAAATCGAACAAGAATTAATTGAAGTTGAGACCCTTCTCTAGGGGTAAGCCCCTTTGCCTGACTAATCCATCCTTCTACTTCCGCTCGAATTTGTTTTGCGGTCGACCCTGCTTTAAAAACCGTAGTTCCGATAAGTGATATCACACGCTTTTCCTGCTCAGTAACAACTTGAGCAGCACTTGCGGCACCTGCTTCTTCTTCCCTTTGGCCACGTGCCAGGGGACGGGGTGGGGGGCTCTCGGACAGCATTCCGAGGCCGGTAGCGACTCTTCCTTCAGCTACTAGGGGGGCCGGCGGGGTGGGTTCGGCGTGTTGGGCTTGTCTTAAATAACCTATAGTCATCAGTGGGGAAATAAAACCATGGCCGCTTAAATCTGCTAAAGCAGCCGTGGCTTGTGGATTTAAAGCCTCCGCGGCGACTGTGTCTTTCGTTGTCACTGCAGTTAAATAACGTTGAAATGTTTCACATCGAGTTAATACGCCCTCAAGAGGTGTGTCGGGAGCAGGGTTAAATTGCTTCGCGTAAGCGATCCATTTATTTAAATTACTTAGAATAGTTGGCGCATGAGTGCTATTAAAAACTTGCGTTGATAATTCGGTTAGCAATTCTACTGGTGACCTACCAATTCTTGCAGCGACTTCTGCAGTAGTGCCAGGGATGGGGGGTGGGGGTATATAACTGCCGGATAAATGGTCTAACGTAAGTGTCATGGGAAACCCAATGACTTCTGCTTTTAATCTAATTAATGCGGCTTCAGCATCGCTTTTTGTAGCGGCCGAAGAATTCTGCAACCACTCAACAATTTTAGATACATGGGAAATAACTCCTGCAAAAGGGGTTCCCCACCCTTTTCCGATTTTCATCGCTTCTGCATTCCATGCGGTTAACTTTTCTAGAAGTTGAGGGGGATTATTAGGATTCGTTAAAAAAATAGAAGTTAAATCGGTACACAATTTCGTTTCAGCTGGAGCTAGACTGGGTACAAAAGGTGCTATAGGTCTGGCTCCTGGAGGTGGAATCGAGGACCGCATTCCCGGGGCGCGGGGCAGAGCCGACCCTGGTACACCTCCAGTTCCTGCTGCGCTCTTGATTTGAGCCACTCCAATTCGCACAAGTCCCCGGAATGTTTCTGACAAGCTTGCCATCTGGGCCGGAACGATTGGATCCCAGGCTTTTTGGGGTGGTCCAGGTGGAGAAGGTACAATTCCGCTGGCTACACCAGTTATACGTGCATGTTCTACAACGTGCATTGGTTCCGAGTGGGCAGATATTTTTCCGAGATATGTATTCGCAGCTTCACTCGCTGCCTCCCTCGCAGTATTTACATCAGTCTGGGGAAGATCTTTTGCGCTGGCAAGCTGTAGTTTCTTAATTAAATCTCTCTGAGCAGAAGTGTATTTACCCGCATTTGCTGGATTAGCGGCATCGGCTTGTAAGGCGGGTATCAACTGCTGCGCCTCAGCGACAGTAGCGCCAGAGATAACAACTCTATCATGTAAAAAAACAATGTCTCTGCCACAAAACTTTACCTTGTTTTCTGTAAAGATGGGCTCAAAACCCCCGGTCCTAAGACCGTCATTCACATTCCTCTGGAATTCGGCCAGAGCGTAATCCTCTAGTGCTTTCTCATCTGCTGTATGTGGGGTGGCACCAGGATTTGTTGCCACATCTCTAGCAACCTGAGCATTTATAGGTTTGATCTTGTCGAGTAATTCCGATGATCCTAGTGTTGGATCAAATATCGGTGGTAGCGGGGGTCGCGTCGCAAGTGGTGCAGGGGGCCCTGGAGGTGATGATCCTTCTGCTGCTGCTGCTATGGGAGGTGGGGCAGCACTGAGGGTTTTACCGGCGGCAGCCAACGCACCTGGACGCATGGCAGCTCCTCTTACTGGTATTATCCCACTCCCTGGTCCACCAGGCATCAGTGGACTCAAAGGGTGTACTTCTAGTGGTGGTACTGTTGCCATCTCTTTCCTTCTTAATCGACCTCAACCATCGAACATCATGCTTCGTTATCTATGAAAACATCGCATGTTCTTTGCAACTATTTTCAACAATTTAGTACAAGGAGGAGAAAATAGATTGACGACATGAGGGGGGTAGTGATGGGACAGACGCTGATTGTGCATAGTCCGTTGAGCTTGGCGCATGAGACAGGGCCTCGATATATCGAGGCGAAGAGCCGCTATGCGGCGATCATCAATGCGCTGCGGCAGGCAGGGCTGTTGACAAAGGATACAGAATGGGTCTCCTCTCCTGGCGCCGAGAAGTGGCTGTTTCTCTGTCATGACAGAGAGTATGTCCGCTTGGTGAAGGAGTCGTGTGAAGCCCTACGAGACGGAGAGGTGGCCGACCTTCGGACAGGAGATGTCAAGATCAGCCATGAGTCATATGCTGCAGCCCTTGCCATGGTAGGAGGTGCTATCCATGCGATAGACGCCATCATGGAAGGACAATTCCGAAATGCCTTCCTCGTAGCACGCCCTCCAGGACATCATGCAGAGCGAGCACGAGGGATGGGGTTTTGCCTCTTTAACACCGTTGCCATTGCAGCACGCTATCTACAGCGGGAATACGGCCTGAAGAGAATTGCCATCATCGACTGGGATGTGCATCACGGAAATGGCACCGAGAAGGAGTTTGCCGACGACAAGGGGGTTTATTATTTTAGCACCCATCAAGAAGGGGGCTATCCAGGGACCGGCGATGAGGGGTTTCATGGGAAAAGCAAAAACATCTGCAACCATCTCATCGCACCAGGCCCTGAGGCACGAGGAGCTCTGATGACATACTATCGTGAGGAGCTGCCAGCTGCTATGGATGTGTTCCGCCCTCAGTTCGTGCTGATTTCGTGTGGCTTTGACGCCCACAGACTCGACCCAATAGCGTCACTGACTCTTGAGACAGAAGACTATGGAGTGTTGACGAAGTGCGTGCGCAGCATCGCTGAGAAGTGGTGTGACGGACGGCTTCTCTCTGTTCTTGAAGGCGGGTATGACCTCGATGTGATAGCACAGGCTTCTGTCCTTCATGTGCGAGAGCTCTCGCTCTGACATCACCCCCACTGTAGCTTTTTTGTGCCACGGTACAGTGACTGAGCACCGTTTATCTTTTCGGCATGGATCTTTACCTTCAATTTACAATCTTTCTATAACGTTCTGCCAAAAAAAACAATGTGGGTGAATTTATGAGCGTTACATCTGCGTGGCTAGAAGGTAGTGCCAGAGCGACGGCGAGCTATAAAGGATTGTCAGTTGATGGTGTAGAAGGGGCTTTTTCTGGTGTTGTCGAACAGCTTGGGAGGATCCACCACGAGGCGGAAGCTCTTGATGCTCAGACGAAGGAGGCCCATCCACATCTCGTTGACATCAACGATGGTGTCAAGAGGGTCAGCGAGGAGCTGAAGAGGCTGTCTTCAGAGATAGACGGTATCGGGGGGACTATCGATGAAAAGGTGTCCGTTATAGAACAGATAAAAGCTCTCGAGAGTTCAGTGAAGGGTATTGGCCTAAAGCTCGTGTCAGAGCCGTTCAGAGAGCTTTTTAAGAAACAAGAAAAATGGGTTGCCGCTGGCTTCGACAGACGGCTGGTGAGCAGTGACCCAGAGGCTGTTGACTTCGCAGTGTCAACGCGGCTGATCTATACCATTGGAATGTTTAAAAAGTCCGCCGATATTCTCGATGGCGATGCTATGGACATCCGCAATGAAGGTGGGGTGGCATTGTTTAAGGTAGAAGGGGAGTGGCTTCCCTACACTGCCTTCAAAGATAGAATTCAGTATTCTGAAAAGGAATGGCGTTTTGTCGGCTGGAACTACGTCCATCCACAGGGGTTTATCCCAAGAGACTGGGCTGAATACGGAGAGATCTATCCTATCGCACAGCTGACGCCCGCTGCATACCAAAAGGTCAAAGCGCATGCAGAACAGTTTTGGACTGGTGAGCAGCCACAGATCGATGCTGGAGTCCCTAAGGGGTATATCCTCCAGGTGATGACTACAGGTAGAGATTACCTGCCTAACGCCTGGTGGGCGAAAAATTTCAAGGAGCATTTTCCAGAGCATGGCTCTGCACGTCTTATCACTCCTGAAGGGCTTGTCTATTCGTTTGGCACGAAGATGCGCCTTCCAGATCAGGAATTCCTCAGCCATATATCATCGTACCTGGGGACGGGGATCTCGAATGTGCCAACACCAGACTATGAGGAGTCGAGGCCATCCGATGACAGGCTGATGACGTCGATTCCTATTACACAAAAACGGTTCGATCATATCATCGACTTCGTCAACCGTGCCAATAAAGGCATTAGTTTTAACTTCTCACGGCAAAACTGTGTGCGGTTTGTCTCCGTTATCTTGCAGTGTGCTGGCATGGACGTCAACATTCGCACGTCGCTCCATGAGCTGTTAGCAGGCATTGTGCCGCGCATATCCGATATTCCTGTTGTCGGCAAGCCGCTGTCAGCACTGGTAACAAATGTTGCCTGTGCCGTCTCAACGGTATTTGACACTCTAGGGTCGGTGTTCGGAGCTATCACTCCATATCCGTTGAAGAAGATTGGTGAGTGTGCGGTGTGGGCTGTCACCGGTGTCTTACAGAGGGTAGAAGCCCTCTTCTGGAATACCATTGGCCTCTGCGTGCTCGGCGCGTGGAAGAGCATTGTCCCCGAGAGCAGGGCGCTGGATGGTGATCTGCCTGAGGTAGAGACTTTTCGGCAGCTTATCTCCTGGTCTGACCTGCTCACCCCTGATGCTATTCATATTTACTATGAGACGAAGCTCAAAGCGTGGATGCGGAAGCAGAAGACAACGCTCCATTTTATAAAACCAGAGCATGGCTTTTGCTGTTTAGACCCCGACAAGGCCACTTTCCGCTCTCCATTGCTGGCATGAAAAAGACGTAGTAAAAATTAGTTGCAACATAGGTAAAAAAAAGGACACGTTATGTCGACTGCCGCTGTTCATTCTAGTGCTGATTCGCGCATGCCTGTACTGGCACCAAGCGATGTCTCTTTTGATAGCTTTTTGCAGCAAGCCAGGGATGTGTATCGACAATTGGAGGGAGCGCTCTACGAGCTCGACCAACAACACCCTAGTCTTGTGGCAGTTGCGCGTACGCTGGCAGAGTGTGTTGCTAAGGCAGCTGCTATAGATGAGATGGGACGATCGCTGAATGCACATAGAGACGGCGCTGGAAGGGATCGTGTGCAAGCGACGCTCAGCCATGCCATTGAGACTGTGTCATCACGCTTGCAAAGCGATGCGCTAAAACCGCTGCTGCGAGAGCAGACGAAATGGGTCGAGGCAGGGTTTCCAGAAGAGATAGTGGTGACAGATCCAGATGCTGTGCATTTTGTCGTCTCTACCGATCTTCTCTATACCGTTCTGATGTTCAAAAAGGCTTCTGGCGTGCTTGATGGCGAGGAGTTGACGATTCGTTTTGCCGAGGGCAAGGCGTTCTTGAAAGTTGAAGGGCGGTATCTGCCGTATGAGGCATTCAAAGAAAGAATAGTCTATTCAGAAGCAGAGAAGAAGTTCCCCGGCTGGAACTACATTCATCCTGATGGTTTTATCCCGAAAGACAACACCGATTTCGATGAGATGTATCCTATAGCACGGCTGAAGCCAGAGGCGTATGAGCAAATAGCTCGTACAGCGGCACAGTTTTGGGGTGAAGATCAAGAAGAGGTAGACCCTGGCCATGAGAAGCGGTGTATCTTCCAGGTGATGACGACAGGCCGTAGCTGTATTCCAAGGACGTGGTGGGGAATCAATTTTGATGATATGACACCTGAGCATACCTCATCGCGGCTCATCACCCCCGATGGGTATGTCTATTCATTTGGCACGAAGATGCGGGCTGCTGACGGGGAAAAGGTAACCAAGCTCACAAATCTCCTCACTACCGCCCTTTCTTTTACCAGTGCTCTAGACTACGAAGAGCCGAAGCCCTCAGAAGAAAAGCGTGTGACGTCGATTCCGATTACCAAAGAGCGGTTTGACGCTATTGCTAGATATGTCAATACTCACAACAAGGGGTTTGCCTTTAATTTCGCATCGCAAAACTGCGCTCGCTTTGTAAATGTGCAGATGGCACTGGCAGGAGTCCCTGTTGATATCAAGATGTCAATTCCTGAGTTCATCTCGAACTTTTTCCCGACCCTTGCCAATGTCCCGCTAGTAGGGCGCCCACTGTCTTCGGTGATTGCCACCATCTCTTTTGTAGTAACGCCTATCATTGACATCATCTCTGCTATTCTCCGCTGCATCACACCGTATCCTGTGAAACGGGTGTGGGAAGTATTGACATGGGCGGCGCACGAGCTGCTCCGCAGGATAGCGGCTGTTCTCTATAACGGATTTTTTTTCCTGGTGCTGGGTGCTGGGAGGACATGTCTTCCTCCGGGGCGTATCCCAGAGCATCCAGTAGATCCCGATGACCAGTTGACGATGCCAACGTCAAATCACCTGTTGCATTGGTGGGATATTGCAAATCCCGATGCCATCACTGGCTACCATGCCTACAAGGTGAGAATGTGGCAGATGAAGCAACGGAGTAGCGTGTTCTATACAAATCCTGAAAATGGATTTTCATGTATCGACCCTACGAAGGGATGGTGTCCTGCTGCACCGTGTGCAGTGTAACCATCCTTACTTTTTAGTCCGCTCCATAGCTATCTTGCGAAGGTCTGGGGGCATTTTTTCGAGAGCATACCGAAACGCGGTGCGAGGCATGCTCTCCTTTTTTTGCATGATATATAAAAATACTTTATCAGGATGCTTTCGACTTGCTTCTTTTAGCATCCACCCATAACCCTTCTGAACCAAATCGTTTTGATCTAAGAGGAGTATGTCGGAGATTTGAAAGATTTCCTTCAAAAAGTGGCCCTGTCTCGCAGGAATTATTAATGAGACGGCGGAGGCTCTACGTACGAAGGGATTTGGTGAAGAAGTCCATTGTTTCAATGACTGCACCAGCGATGGATGGTTCATGATGAAAGATCCCATGGCGTGATTACAGAGGGTATCGCATTTTGCCCAATCATCGATGTACCGGTCAATCCACTCCTCAAACCTTTCAAGATCTTCGGGAATAAAAGTGTGCGAAATCCAATAGAGCCAATGGGCGGCAATCCATGCTTCTTCGCATAATCCTGACTGAAACAGCTGTTCGCAAAGAACAAAGACAACTTCTTTTTTTGAAGAATCAAAATTTTTGAAACTTTCCTTGGCAATTTTTCTGACTATCCCAGATTTGACTCCGTAGAATTTGACTTCATTTCTAAAAAAACGAGGGAAGCTTTTTTGTGCACCCTCGTCAATGTTTGTCAAAAGATCTTGTTTGATTTTCCGCAAGATGTGATCCATGGATTTGCCCTTGAGTTTATCCCGACGCCGTAAAGCTCGCACATGCATGGGCGGGAAGTAAGGCGTCCGTTTCAGTTGAGAGAAGACTGCTTCTCAATATACTCGCACCTTGTTTAGGCATACCGAATTTTCTGATGATGGTCAGGGGAGTCAATCTTTTACCAGTGTTTTCCAGAGTAAAAATTCAGGGGCTCAATAGAAATCTCGACCCACTCGTTGAAAAAAAGACAACAGGACATGGCGGCCGTCGTCGTGGCGCTGAACTGCCAAGAGGAACTACAACGGGACCTAGAGAAAGAATCTACCTGCCGCTGCCTATGGCCGAATGGATGAAGAATAGTGAAAATCAGTCCAGAGTAGAAAAGCTTATGCAAAAGCGTTGCTAGAAGGCAGAAGCGCGGTCGAGATTAGGTTTGTTTTTACCACTGTTTTAAATTCTTTCTTCTCTTGCTGGCCTAAAAAAAAGTGGGTATACTCTCAATTTTCAATGTTCTTTGATGGTGATCCTATGGAAAGAAGGTCTGAGGATCAGCTGACTCCTGAGGTGTTGTCCGAAGATGAGGAGCCTATTATTGGCTCTCTTCTTGATAGGCGGACAAGTCAAATGGACGACGCTCTGCTAGAAAAGTTTGAAAGAGCTATTCATAAGCAGACAGGGTCATACCAACACCATAATCTCGTGAAAATCGCTGTCGAGCATGATCCCATTGATCTTGCAATAGCATCAACACGCCTTCCCTTAAGCGCTCGCCTTGTTGTCTACCGCAACCTCCCTGAGACAGAAGCAAAGGCATCTTTCGTCATCCATACCACATCCCCCACACGGATTGCGATCTTCCGTGGTATTCAAGATGAAGAGATAAAGCAGCTCATTGAGAACATGCCTCCTGACGAGGCGGTTCCCATCCTCGATGACCTCCCACTGCGACGGCTGAAACGGGTTTTTGAGCTGCTCGATGAGAAGAAGGCTCGCCGTATCGCGGCGCTGCAGCAGCACCGACGGCATACGGCAGGTCGTCTGATGACCAACGAGTTCTTCGCTTTTCATCTCGATACCACGGTAGGGAAAGTCGTAGAACATATCAGAGAGCATCCTGGCGTTGAGCTGACGGGATGGGTGTTTGTCCTTGGCGATGATATGGAGCTTCTTGGCTATGTGCCAGATCGCAACCTCCTTGTCAATTCCGAAGAGGTGCCCCTTCGCAAACTCATGCGTCCTGTTGTCCATAGAGTCTCTCCAGAGACACCTCGCGATGAAGTAGTGGAGCTTTTTGAACGGTATCGCCTCTCGGCGCTTCCCGTCATCGACACTGAAGATCGGCTGATAGGTGTCATCACCCAGGGCGACGTGGTTGAGATGATGGAGGAGATAGCTGATGAGACAATTGCGAATATCGGCGGTACGGCAGAACGGCTGACAGAAGATGAGCCTACATGGCGACGGTTTCTCGCACGCGCTCCATGGCTGATTGTCACGCTGTTTGCAGGGATACTCACTGCAACAGGATTTTCGATCTTCCAAGGTCAGCCTTGGTTTTTGGCAGTTCCCTTTTTTGTACCTCTTATCACTGGGATGTCAGGAAATGTCGGCATCCAGTGCAGTACGGTGTTAATCCGTAGCATGGCAACAGGGGAGATCTCCGCTGGTACCGTCGGTGCTGCCATCACCCGTGAGCTGAAAATCGGGGGGCTGATTGGCATCTGCTTTGGGATTATCTGCGGCCTTGCCGCATATGGGTTAAATTGTGCTGGCCTTCCACATACCTTCGTAGATCCTATTCTCGTAGGTACTATTGTCAGCTCCGGAGTGCTCGGCGCGTGCTTTACGGCATCTCTTCTCGGTACGCTATCCCCGATTTTTTTCGCTCGCTTTCATATAGACCCTGCCGTTGCCTCAGGGCCTATTGTCACGGCTTTTAACGATGTCTCTGCAACATATATGTATTTTGTCGTGGCATGGTTTGTGGCAACCATTTTCCAAGCAGCAGGTTAATAACCGTTCCTCAGGAAAACTCAATGAGGAACAATCCAGAAATCATTCTCAACAGGCGATTCAAAAAAACTGTATGCAACCGTTCATATACCCCTCCTTCGTTGGGGTATATGAACGGTTGCATTTTTTAAAAGACGTTGCCAATTATTTTGAAGTTGCTAATTCAAAATTTCATAAAACCAGTTGAATAAAATCTTAAATCAGCATACATTTCATTGTTCTAGTTACAAAAAATATAAAACAGTATGCTTTATGATTACAAATAATACGCCCAACATCGCAGATCCTATATGTCAACAATTTTCAGACGGCGCTCCTCTTCCGAGGACCCCTGAGCTAGACGTTTTTGATCAAAAAATGATCGAG
>CAINFV010000253.1 GCA_903848235.1 Chlamydiia bacterium
AGTTATGGGCCCGACAGGCGGCAAAGCAATTTCGATGGTGGTGCAACATCGACGAAGAGAAGGCGTTTGATTTTCTCAAAGAGGAGTTGTCATGCCGGTTGCAGTGGTAAGGCCTTCGTGCCTTCGTGGTAGCCTCGCTCTGCCTCCGTCAAAATCTCATACCATGCGCTCTTTGGCTCTTGCGGCGATGGCACATGGAACGTCGACGATCTACGAGCCTTTACTCTCGCCGGACACAGAAGCTATGATTCGCGTTATTACGGCTCTTGGAGCCTGCGTAGAGCATGCTCCTGCGTCGCTGTGTGTGAAGGGTATTGGCGGAGCCTTTGGCTCTTTATTTCAGCCTTCTGTTGATGTTGGGAATTCAGGTCTCGCCCTTCGCTTTGGAACAGCGCTCTGCTCGCTCTGCCGCGATCCTATTGTCATTACAGGTGATAGTTCCATACGTACTTCTCGCCCCTTAGGGGCCTTGGTGCATGCCCTCCAGCAGCTGGGGCTAGAGGCGTCATATCTTGGCACACCAGGTTTTGCCCCACTTCGCATGCAAGGGCCTATCCATTCAGGAAGCTGTGTCGTTGATGGACACGACTCTCAGCCTGTCTCAGCGCTCCTCCTCACCCTTCCTTTTATCAGGGGGAGTTCTCTGATACGAGTTGAGGAGATGGGTGAGCGCCCGTGGCTTGCAATGACGCTATCTGCCCTTCGCTCCTTAGGAGTCTCCATAGAACAGCGCCAGGATTCGGTATTTTCTATTCCTGGCAACCAGCGTATTTCAGGTTTTTCCCGTTGTATCCCCAAAGATGCGAGTTCTTTGGCATTTCCTCTTGTTGCAGGTCTGATGACGGACTCAGAAGTGCAGATTCATGGAGTGCCTTTTAATGATGTCCAACATGACATTGTGATTATCGATTATGTGAGGAGAATGGGCGGCGTTGTAGACTGTGCCGGGGATTGCCTGACGGTCAGGGGTCCTCAGGATCTGCATGGGATAGACATTGACATCAACGAAGCTGTTGACGCTCTTCCTATTCTGGCGGTCCTTGCTACAAAAGCCCGTGGGAAGACGCGACTGTTCAACGGTGCCGTCTGCCGGCAGAAAGAGTCAGATCGCATCCACGTGATGGCGGAGACATTACAGCAGATGGGAGCTTCTATCACCGAGCATGCTGATGGCTTGACAATCTATGAAAGCCCTCTTCGAGGGGCTTCTGTGTCATGCTGTGCTGACCATCGCATTGCCATGGCGCTATCTGTTGCAGCCCTTTCGGCAGATGGGATGACAGTAGTGCACGGCGTAGAGTGTGTAGCAAAAAGCTTCTCACAGTTTTTTTCCACGCTAAGAGCACTTGGAGGAGATGTGGAGGTGGCGTCATGAAGATCTGCCTCATAGGCTTTCAGGGTTCTGGGAAGACAACTCTTGGACGATGGGTGTCATCCTGCCTTGGTGTTCAGTTTTTTGACTTAGATGAGGTCTTGCTTGCGCGTTATGGATTCTCCTCTATCAAAGAGGCATATACGACGTTTGGCGAAAAGCGGTTCCGCAAAGAAGAATCTGTGTGTATATCGCCAATAGCGGGTCTCCCTTCATATGTGGTGGCTCTTGGCGGCGGGTCGCTAGAGGCTCTGCAACAGATTCCTGATGATGTTCATGTGGTGTATCTGTTCCGACCCTTAGAACAGTTGGAGTCAGAGAATGTGTCGCCCTATCCTCTGTGGGTTAATGCAAAGGAACCGCAGTCCTCACTTCGACAGCGATGGGAAGAGAGACATCCTGTCTATGTTCAACGTGCTACATCTGTAGTACTTGTTGAGAAACAATCTGTTGATGATGATGGGCATAGGGTTCTTCAGTGCATACGAGGATTACATGGCAAGTAATAGTTTTGGGACTCTCTTCCGTGTCACAACATTTGGCGAGTCACATGGCGAGGGTGTTGGATGTGTTGTTGACGGCTGTCCCGCCGGCCTTTCCTTGTCGGCAGCTGATATCCAGCCGGAACTTGACAGGCGCTCTCCAGGAAAAGCCGTAGGAACGTCGAAGCGCACTGAGCCTGATGAAGTGCAGATCCTCTCTGGTGTCTTTGAAGGCAAGACAACGGGCGCTCCTATCGCTATGTGGATTGCAAATACAGATGTAGACTCTTCATCCTATGATAGCTCTGTGATACGTCCTGGGCATGCAGACCTGACTTATTGGCACAAATACGGCCATGTTGACCATCGTGGGGGCGGTAGGGCGTCAGCTCGGGAGACGGCAGCGCGTGTGGCTGCAGGAAGTGTTGCCAAAAAGCTATTGCACAGCGCGAAGATTGGGGTGAGTGCATGGCTGTCGCAGATAGGGAATATCATTCTTCCGAGCGTCTGTTCGCAAAAAGATCAAGAACAGGTGGACGCGCTGTTAGAGAGTATTGGGCATCAAGGGGATTCTGTTGGTGGAATTGTATCCTGTCGCATCGAACACCTTCCTCCTGGTCTTGGTGATCCGATGTATGAGAAGCTTCCCGCGAAGCTTGCCTTTGCCATGCTCAGCATCCCTGCCAGCAGAGGCTTTGAGATTGGCGAGGGGTTTGCAGCAGCTGGAATGAGCGGCTCAGAGCATAACGATCCTTTGGTCATTTGCGAAGAGTCGATAGTGGCTGCTACAAATCATGCTGGTGGAGTGCTTGGAGGCATTTCAACGGGCATGCCGCTATTTTTTCGGGTTGCTTTCAAGCCAACATCGAGTATCCGCACACCAATTGCGACGGTGACAAAGGAAAAGCAGATCACCTCTTATTCAACGCCTCCCTCCGCCCGTCATGACCCGTGTGTAGCAGTGCGCGGCTCTTGCGTCGTTGAGGCCATGGCAGCTCTTGTCATCGCTGATTGCTGGTTGATGCAGAAGCTGTCTAGTGTCGCATGATCTTCAGTGCGTTTCAAAAATCCAAAATGGACGGGGCGTACGATTTTTTTTAGCGGAAGTAAAAAGATCCCTTGATTGAAATTCCAGTCTCGTCATAGGGTTCAGGGAGCTAAATGCTATCTTTTGTTCCATTGTGTCACCTGTATGTATGGGATATAAGAGGTCATAAGGTTAGCTGTGATAACGTTTATAGAGGAGAATTGGCGATGAGATGGATAGGCAGTGGGTTGATGATGGTGATGGCAAGTTGTGGCTTGATGGCAAATGGAGAAGAAGCTTCGCCAAAAGCTGAGCAACAGACGACAGTGCACGACCTAGACAGACAGATTCTGTTTTTGAAGGATAACATCGAAAAATACAATGCGATGGCGAAGTCGTTTGATCGAAAAGTTGGTGACCTGCAGTCGAAAGACTATAATGGATCGCGAGACTTTGCTGTACTCAGAGATGAATGTCGAGGCATTGCCAAGGATTTAGAATCACATCTCGTCACTCTTGAACAGAAAAGAGCGCAGATGCAAGAGCAACAAAACGCAAAGAAATAACCCTTTGTGAAAGAAATAGGGGAGGGGGGTGTCACTTCCTCCCGTTACCTCGACTTTGTAAAGTCGAGGTTACTGCTTTTTCTAAGCGTGAAATCCAATTCTTGAACAAGAAGAGGTATAGTATCATGAGTTTTTTACGCACTCTTGCGGTCATAGCAGCAACGTGTCTGAGCAGCATTGCCGTGGCACAGGACGAGAACGCTGAACCTATCACTCCTCCACCAGTATCCCTTGAGGATTTGGATTATCAAATCAAGCTGTGCAAGCAATATATCGAAGAATATAAAAATCAAGCCTTTCTGTTCGATGAGAAGGCTCAGAGCTTGCTGTCTCATGACTTCATGGGATATCGGAATGCTGAGTCGATGAGTCAACAGAGTCAGTCTATTGCTGATGATTTAACAGGGCATCTTCAGAATCTTGAAAAACAACGAGCAGAGATGATGCAGCGTCAATCTCAGTCGCAAAAAAAATAGATTTTTGACGTATAAGAGGCTTTTTCTATGAGACATCTGCTCATAGCTCTTTTCCTAGCCATGGTGTCATGCGGAAGTATTGCGGTATGTGATACCAAGGCTCCTCCCGTGAGCCAGATGTCGCTTGCCGAGATTGACGCACATATCAAAGAAGTGAAGGTAGACATTCGGATCTATCAAAGTAGAGCTGTTTATGCTGACCGTCAAGCGCAGCAGCTGTCAACGCATGATTTCTTTGGCTATCGTCAAAGCCTTGAGGAGAGAGATCAAAATCTCGATGCTGTGAAGGCCTTGCAGAAAGAGCTTGCTATCCTCGAACAACAACGGGCTACAATAGTGGAAGGTCATAGCGGTCAGTGAGGGTAGAGATGTTTGAGGCATGCCGGCAGAAGCAAGAAGAGGTCAAGAAGCTTTTCGCTGCAGCAGCAACGCCAGAAGAGAAGTATCAGCTGTTGATGGACTTAGGGAGGCGGCAAGTGTCGCTTTCTCCGGAAGAGAAGACAGAACAGAGCCGTGTTCGTGGGTGCCAGAGTATTACCTATCTGAAGGCAACGCTTGAAAATGGAAAGTCGTACTTTCACATAGAGTCAGATGCGTTGATATCGGCAGGGTTGGGGCAAATTCTGACAATGGTCTATAGCGGGCAGGCGCCGGAAGTCGTCCTCAAATGCCCTCCTACCTACTTAGAAGAGCTTGGCTTGTATGCCAGCTTAAGCCCTGGCAGAGCGAATGGCTTAGCCAGTATGTTCACAAAGATGAAGCAAGAAGCTCTCAAGCATATCATGGCGATGACACAGGGCTGATTCTTACGTAAAGGATGCTTTATGAGAGCGCTCGGTCAGGAAATAAGAACCAGAGAAAACCTCTCTCTTTATGCAGAGACTTTTGGCAAAAAAAAGAATGATGTATGTCTTCTGATCGCTGGAGCAGGGGCGTCTTGCCGTTTTTGGACCGATTCTTTTTGCCAGTCTTTTGTCAAAAAGAATTTTTTCGTTATTCGCTATGATCAACGGGATGTAGGACTCTCCTCCGTTGTTGATTTTGCAAAAAAGCCCTACGACCTCGAAGATCTTGCTGCCGATGTTATTGATATTTTGGATTACTATGGAGTCGAGCAAGCCAATCTCATTAGTTGTTCGATGGGTGGCCATGTCGCCCAGTGGCTGGCCTCTACCTCTCCAGAGCGTGTGAAGAAGTTGGTAGCTATATCAACAGGACCTATTGGAGAGGTGGCTGATTATAATTTTCAGCTCTCACCTCATCAAAAGGCTCTTTCAGAAGGGGTTTGGAAAGCGCTTCGCGATAATCATCCAACGTCAAATTTTGAAGAGAGTATCGAAGGTTTCCTGAAGGTCTGGCGCCTGCAGAACGGTGAATTTCCCCTGGACGTGAAGATGGCGACGGAATACACCCGCGATCTGTATTTCCGTGGCAACATCACTGCAAGGTTTCACCCATCCTATGTCGCGGTCATCGAAAAAACAATATCCAGTCTTAAGGAGAGGAGCTCTCTTTTAGCTAAAATTAAAGCTCCCACCCTTGTCATTCATGGAAAAGCAGATTCTCTTCTATTACCTCAAGTTGCTGGAATACCTCTGGCTTTGGCGATACCAGAGGCTGAATTGCAGCTGATTCCTAAAATGGGACATATAATGTTCAATAGGGCACTGGAAGAGAACATTGCTTCGAGGATTTTAATTTTTTTAAATTCGCGAAGCGAAATTTGATTTGAGGGCGGATCCTTCGGGAAGCTCCGAACAATTCTCTATTCTTCCCAAAACTTTGCATTTGGTTTCTCAGTATGGTGGCGATATGGTCAGTGTTGTAAGCGCTTGGGCTCAGGTGGAGCAGGGCTTGTATTTTGACAGCAATCTCTTATCTACGGACAGGTCGAAGAAGGAAAGGTAAGATGTTGTTTTCGAACAGTCTATTGCCAAGCTCCAACAGCAAACGCAGGTCCCGTGCTCACTACAAGATGTCATACGTGCGGCTGAGCATGTAAATAGCCGTTTTCTAGGAGCCTTCAATAAATATCATTAAATTGTCAGGGTCTTTTTTATATCTCATGAACTCTCCGTTGTACGAGTGTAGGGTTAGTAACTGCTCGATAAAATATGGACATATCTGGATAAACCTACCCTTTTTGTCCAGATTTTGACTAGCAAAAAAAACATACTGCACATCTCCAGATCAAGGCATCTTTGTTTTTTCGTGCTATAGTTTAAACAAA
>CAINFV010000254.1 GCA_903848235.1 Chlamydiia bacterium
CTTTGTTTGAGCTATAGCACGAAAAAACAAAGATGCCTTGATCTGGAGCTGTGCAGTATGGTTTTTTTGCCAGTCAAAACCTGGACAAAATGGGTAGATTTATCCAGATATGTCCATATTTTATCGAGCAGTTACTAACCCTTGGTAAAAACAGTAATGGTCCCGTCACCGGTATTGGCGATATAGATTTTTCTCCCATCAGGGGTGATGGCTATCCCCACAGGAGCTTCTCCCGTTGAGAAGAGTGTTCCAAGGAAAGACTGAGAGGGAAGATCAATGTATCCGACAGAGTTTTCATGAAAGAACGTGGGGTACAGTGTCATTTCGTCCGGGGAGACCGCAACAGCATCACTAAACTCATGGCCGGGACACCCAATGCTTGTAGATATATCATGCGCAAGATCGATGGTATTAATGAATGTGGTGCCAGGTTCATCGTCTCCAGAATTTACTATATAGGCTGTTCTGCCATCAGGGGTGATGGCGATCCCATACGGCGTTCCCCTTTTTTCCAAGGGGATGGCGCTTATGAGGCTATGATCAGAAAGGTCGATGCGCCAACTGAAGGGATCAAACGAAGGGTATAGTCCTTTTCCGGTGACATAAGCAGACCAGCTTCCCTGATACGTATACCGGTCAGTAGAAGTTATGTCAGAAGTAACCGATCCTACACTCGCTAAAATATGAATAGTACCTGGCACTGACTCTGGAGCCTTCACGGTAATTTCTGTGTCAGAGCTGGTGACAATGGTAGCCGGTGTTTGGCCAAACAGCACCTCAGTCACCTCTGTAAATCCGGTTCCGGAAATCGTAACCATATCACCGCCTGCTGACGCGCCATGGTTCGGACTGACGTGAGTGATCTCACATATCCCAAAGAGCGCTGTGGCAGAAAAAACAAAAAAAATAATGGTTGGTATGAGAGATTGTCGAAGTTCCATAGACGTTGCCCTACATGCACATGCGGTTATTCCTTTTGTAGGGTGACTTCAAAATTGTTGTCTATGTTTTGTCATGAAAACAAAGGATGCCAGGTCAAAATATATTTAAAAAATTTTGGCCTGGCAACTCAAGTAGCGAAGGGCTATTTAGGCTTCGTTTTCTTCCTCATCCTGATAACAGCCGGTGTGACTTCGACAAGCTCATCATCTTGGATGTAGTCGATTGCCTGTTCGAGGGTAAAGCGATGCGGGGGAGTGAGGATGATATTTTCGTCACTGCCAGCAGCACGAACGTTGGTGAGCTGCTTTTCCTTGGTAATATTGACAGAAAGATCATTTTCTCGAGAGTTCTCGCCAACGATCATCCCTTCATACACATCGTCGTTAGGGGCAACGAATAAGCTTCCTCGATCTTGAAGTTGAAAGGAAGCGTATGGCGTTGTCCTGCCAGCGCAATTGGCGACAAGGACGCCTTGTCGACGGCCGACGATAGCGCCTTTGTGGGGCTCATAGTGATCAAAAATCGAGGTCAAGATCCCAAGGCCTCGTGTAATAGTCAGGAAGGAATTGCGATATCCCATAAGACCACGCGTTGGGATGAGGAATTCCATGATGGTAAGACCTTCAGCGGTCGTGTCGAGGCGTTGTAACTCCCCTTTGCGTTTGGCGAGTTCTTCAATAACACATCCTGCGAAGTTCTCTGGAACTTCGATGAGCGCTCGCTCTATAGGCTCTTCTGTGGTGCCGTCTACCTCTTTGAGGATGACGCGAGGCTTGGCAATGCTCA
The DNA here is from genome assembly GCA_903848235.1 of Chlamydiia bacterium. Taxonomy (GTDB): domain Bacteria; phylum Chlamydiota; class Chlamydiia; order Chlamydiales; family FEN-1388; genus CAINFV01. Next base: position 1,729 of record CAINFV010000254.1, read on the forward strand.
TTTCAAACCCTTCTCGGCGCATCGTCTCAATGAGTACCGATAGGTGCAGCTCACCACGGCCAGCGACTGTGATCACTTCTTGGTCTGAAGACGAAAGGTCGATTTTCAGGGATATATTCATCTTCTGTTCGCGTTCGAGGCGTTCGCGCAACTTATGCATGGTGACATATTTGCCAGAGCGGCCTACGAATGGGCTGGTATTGACACGAATGTCGATCGACACGACAGGCTCTGTGATATGGATCGGAGGCAGACGAACGATATTCTGAGGATCGCAGAAGGTGTCTCCTATCATCGCTTCTGGAATTCCAGAGAGGATGACAATGTCTCCTGTTGAAGCTTCTTTGAGTTCAACACGCTCCAGCCCTAAGTGGCCCTCAATTTTTGTGATTTGCGCTCGCTTCTCTCGTCCCTGACTATCGACATGAGTGATCGTAGCGCCTTTTGCTACTGAACCATTGAGGATTCGTCCGCAGGATTGGCGGCCTAGGTATTCGTCGTAAAAGAGCATGGCAGGTTGAAATAAAAACGGAGCATGCTCATCGCCGTCTGGTGCTGGAACCGACTCAACGATCATATCAAAGAGTGGGGCGATGTCGACACGAGGATCGTCGATATTACGGACAGCGAATCCAGAGAGCCCTGAGGCATAGCAATGGGCAAAGTCGAGCTGTTCATCGGTTGCCCCAAGTTCAATGAAAAGGTCAAAAGTCGCTTCTAAGGCTTTATCAGCGTCGGCATGGGGGCGGTCGATCTTATTAACAACGACGATAGGCTTCAGGCCAGCTTTGAGAGCCTGAGAGAGGACAAACCGTGTCTGCGGCATAGGCCCGTCTTGAGCATCGACGAGAAGCAGTACAGAGTTAACCATTCCAAGCACACGTTCTACTTCAGCTGAGAAGTCTGTATGGCCTGGGGTATCGATGATATTGATTTTATAGTCTTTGTAGGCGACCGATGTGTGTTTTGCGAAGATTGTGATACCACGTTCACGCTCTTGGTCAAAAGAATCCATCATCCGTTCGGCGACAGCTTGATTAGAACGAAAGAGGTGGGATTGTTTGAGAAGGGAATCGAGGAGTGTCGTCTTCCCATGGTCAATATGAGCGACGATGGCGATATTTCTAATTTTTTCTCGAGGGAACTTCATCAGAATGGTGTCCAGGCTACAGCCGTTGATGCCATGATATGCGATCAACAAAGAATGATTTGAGAAACAGTTCAAAACATTCTGGCTTCAGTGTATAAACAAACAAAACATGTAAATAAAAAAAGAATGAAAAAGAAGCGAGCGCCGAGCTTGTTCAAACTAATTTTACGTAATTATACAGGATGCCGTCTTTTAAATCTAGATAGTGTCAGACACTGTTTTTAGAATATGTACTTCTTAGCTTGACCGTACCTTTGCTAGGATGGGGAGAGCAATGAGCTGAGCGATGACTGAAAAGGCAATCATACTCCCAAGCGACACATCATAGAGCAGTCCCATCAAGGCGCTTCCTATGAACCAGGATATACCAAAAGCAATGTAAAACATGCCATAGGCAGAGCCGCGTTTGTCAACAGGAACAAGGTCTGCAATCAAGGACTTGCCAATCGAATTTTGCGTGGCAAGGCTTAGCCCCCAGAAGAAGCTTCCTATGAAGGCCATGAGGGTGTCTCCGAGGAAGACAAGGGGGGTGGCTAGGACTCCAAGGCCTAGTGCAGCAATGAGTGTGGGGAGCCCTAAAAGGTCATACATTCGCCCTACACAGAGGGCAGAGAGGCCATTGACCGCCATAGCACCAGCGAATAGTAGAGGAATCGTCGTCATAGAAAAGGATGCTGATTTTTGGAGATGGAATCCCATCAGTGAGAAGTCAACAGTACCAGCACCTATGAAGGAAAGGCCGATAATCGTCAGCCAGAATTTACGTGAAAACCCTTTTACAGAAGGTGTCAACAGAGGAATGGCGAACTCTTTTGGTTCAGGGGCAAAATGACGAGCTCGTGTGAGGACATATAATGAAAGCGCAGCGGGCACGGAAAGTAGGGCAAAGACGACGTGATAGCCCTGTGCATGAAGGAGGACTAAAGAGATGAGGAGAGGTCCGATGACGGCCCCAAAGCGGTCCATGGCTTCATGGATTCCAAACCCTGTCCCTCGCCCTGTCTGATCCGTTGCATACGAGAGCATGGCATCACGAGGGGGGGTGCGAATAGCTTTCCCAAATCGCTCGAGGATGAGAAGCACTGCTGCTGAAGGCCATGATGAGGTGAGAGCAAGAAGGGGAATGGCGATGAGGTTCATCGAGTAACCAAGGTATGTGAAGAACCACTGCCTCCCCGTTTTGTCACTCATATATCCTGAGAAGAGGCGGAATCCATATCCTACACATTCTCCAAAGCCAGCAATGATGCCGACAGCAGCACCGCTTGCACCAAGGACAGCCAAATATTGCCCTTGGACGCTTCGCGCTCCCTCATAGGTGACATCGGCGAGCAAGCTAACGAACCCAAGGAGAATGATGAATCCCCATGCTTTTTTTTCAGGAGTCATAGAGGCGCCTTTCTTTGAAACCATTTTGAGACCCAAAGACATACTCGCATTTTCCCCTTTTGCGGAATGAAAAAATGGCTAATACTGGATGTTTCTGTAATTTCGAGGGGAAGCATGGGGATAGAATCGAAGGTTGCGCCGCTTTCAAACGGTCAGATGGGCCGGCGGTTAGAGCAGATCGTTGCACATCCGATTGGTGGACCGACCATCTTGACAGTGGCTAATGTCACAACACTCATCAGGATCTTCATCAGTCCCATTTTTCTCGTTATCTATCTCGAACATACCGCTCTAGGAATCTCAGAGATCGCTCTTCCCTACGTTCTTCTTGTCTTACTGGCGGCTCTTGAGACATCAGACGCCCTTGATGGGTATCTTGCTCGGAAGTTTGATCAGGTGACAGACTTAGGGAAGGTGCTTGACCCGATGGCGGACAGCATCTCAAGGATTTCTATTTTTCTTGCTTTTACGCAGCCTCCTGTCTCTTTGCCTCTTCTCATTGTCTTTTTATTCATCTATCGAGATTCGGTGATTAGTACCTTGCGAACTGTCTGCGCTCTTCGGGGTTTTGCTCTCGCTGCTCGAGCATCAGGAAAAGTAAAAGCGGTGATTCAGGCGATGGGAGCGATTACTGTGACCCTTCTTCTTATTCCTCATTCTCTAGGGCTTATCTCAACGGCTACGTTGAGAATGACGAGTATGTGGATCGTCCTTACTGCCGCTCTTTATGCTCTCTATTCAGGGGGTGAATATCTATATGCAAACTTCCACTTCGTGCGCCGTGCCATCCTCAGAAAGAGAAAATGGGCGCGACGTCCGTGGCGCCCTGGCGCGTAATGATCGTCAACAAACCAAATTGGTCGCAGCCAGCCGAATCGTTTGAGTTATTTCTTTCCAGTCCCTAAGGCTCTCCCTGATTTAACCGCTTCTAAAAATCTATACAAATGTGGACATATAGCCCTTTCAGGCCATTGTGAACGGTTGTCTAGATACGACAGCCTAGCAGCTCTGCTGTCGATTCGCGTGGAGGCATCTCACCTACAAGATTC
>CAINFV010000255.1 GCA_903848235.1 Chlamydiia bacterium
AACAGGAGTGCCCCTGCACAGAAGTTCTATGAGCGTAGAGATCTCTTCAGACTCTGCGCTGAGAGCGCCGGGGAAGTGTATGGTCTGCGCCCTTGAGAGAATGGTTGGCAGAATCAGATGAGGCGATGACGAGGTGAGAATGATCACCGTAGATGGAGGCGGCTCTTCGAGAGCCTTTAAGAGAGCATTAGCAGTGGGAGGGAGCATGCGATCTGCGGCGTCAATGAGCACCGCGCGCCCTGTCGACCCATGGGGAGCAAGAGCGAGCTGCCCGAGCATATGACGAATACTGGCAATGGAATGAAGCCCCACCTTCCCACTGGTCTTCAGCTCCAACAGATCAGGATGGCAAGATGCCTGTGGCGATGCTTTCAGCCAATCTAACAGAAAAGCGCGTGCAATAGCTGTCGCTACATCGGCAACGGGAGCGACAAACACCCACAGGTGAGCGACCTTACCGCTTGCGGCAAGAGTCTGTAGACGGCATTTGAGGACAGATGGAAGGTCAGCACCTTCCAGATGCGCCGCACCTGTTAGACAATCGGACGTATCTAGCATAAAACATCCTTAAAGCCAAGGCGATGCGCCAGAAAGTCTATAGCGGCCCTAGCAAGAGCCTCTTCTGTTCTTGATGCATCGAGAACAACAATACGGTCTGGACATCGACGTGCCATAGTCAGAAACCCCTCACGGACACGTTCGTGAAAATGAAGGCCTTCTGCCTCAAGCCGATCGCGAACCCCGTGCTGGCGCTGCTCAACACGAGATAAAGAGATCTTCGCAGATACATCAAGATAAAATGTCATGTCAGGAAGAAGTGGAACAATATCGAGAGCAAGATCCCAGACACGGTCTGCAGGATATCCCCTGGCATACGCCTGGTATGCCATCGTAGAGTCTATAAAACGATCGCAGAGAACGGTGGTGCCGGCATGAAGCGCCGGGGAGATGACTTTTTCAACGTGTTCTAGGCGGGCAGCGAGAATGATGAGAAGCTCCGTAAGTGGGAGCATGCCATTGCCCTTGTGGGCATGAAGGAGCAGCGCCCTGAGCTCTTCTGCTACTGGCGTGCCTCCCGGCTCACGGGTCATGATATGCGGAAAATCATGGGTGGCAAGCCATTCTGAGAGGCGACGAAGGAGAGATGACTTCCCTGAACCTTCCCCTCCCTCAACAGTAATGAACAGCCCGCCAAGCGACTGCCCTGCCTCTTTCATGGTATTCTCCTGCAATGTGTATCTCGTTCATATAGATTCAACACGATTCGTTGGCGTCTTTACCTGATATCGTATTGCAATGAGCTCTCCATTCCAAATAGCACACAATGGACTGCTTGGCAATGGTTATACCTCTTCTTGTTCAAAGTCGAGGTTACATTTTTTTTTTCGAATAGCTTTAGAGGCTTTTGCAAAACTAGCAACGAATAGGATCAACAACCCAAAAAAAAGCGTACCGTGAGTTCTTTATATACCTCTTCTTGTTCAAGAAGAGGTATAGCTCCCATGCTTCCGCTTTTTTTTATCCCTGATCACTCAACAGGTGGCTGTTCTTCGACCTCTTCTACGGCAGGTAAAGCCTCTTGTTCCGGCAGTGCTTCTTCTTCGGAAAGAGCGATTCCCTCTTCAAGCTGAGGTGTCAGATCCCCTTCGCAGGGAGCTACACGCAGCACGGCGACAAGGTGGGCATCTTTAAGATTCGCCAAACGGACGCCTTGCGTATTTCTCCCCATGACACGAACATCTTTCAGAGCGATACGTATCGTCTGTCCTGATGAGGCTACCATCAAGAGGCTATCCTGATCTGTCACACAGAGGCCAGCGACGACAGCGCCATTGCGCTCGCTGGTGATAATCGA
>CAINFV010000256.1 GCA_903848235.1 Chlamydiia bacterium
GCGCAATTGGTCGCAGAATTTTTTATCAAATTCGACAAGGTGAAGCACATCGGTAGGATTCATCCGCTTGATGATCTTATCGGTAAACGCCCCTGTCCCAGGCCCAATTTCTAAAATCCTCCGCCTCGGCGCTTGAAGATTCTTTGGAATCTCCCGGACCATCTCTTTTGCTAGATATTTCGAGCTGGGGAAAAGAGAGCCCACGGTCTGAGAATCATGGACATACTCATTAAGAAATCCAAAGGTTTTCTTACAAGAAGCCCATAGCGACGTTTTTGGAATAACCATGTTCAGTTCATGTCGAACCACTTTTCTTTCAAGCCTCTTCCCAGAGAAAAAAGAGCTCACGTGCTGCTGTGGGTGAGCGGCTGCATATGCGCACAGCAGTTTCTCATTAATCCAAATCCCAGTTCGAAGAAAGTGAGTTGCGCGCTGGACCCTTACCTTCAAGGCTTCCTTAGCGTTACCCTTATGCTCTGAGAAAAACAAGAATATTTGGTCATCACAATCGAGCTCAAAATGACGATTAAACTGACTATGCGCACTTATGCTGGCTTCGATAGCTACCATATAATCACCAATAGTATAAAAATTTATCCCGGTTTTAAATCGCCTCTTTCTAGAGATCTTCGAGAAATTCAGCACGGGGCCTTATCAAGATACAACTAACCGCCCATCGAGGACAAGCCCAGTTTTAATCTTCATTGGGATTGGAATTCTATGTGTCGCAGGATACTCAGCGTACTCCTACAGAGCTTTCCGAGTACCACCCGCTACCGATGATTAGACCTATACCTCGACTTTACAATTTTTTGGATCTATCTTCAAAGAGAAGCTTCCCACAGCTAAATGAATTTCTCAGGAAGGGTGAAAATACCCATTCCTTCGAGATTCATTACGCTGTGGTTTGCTTCTCTCCGAAGATAGGTCCAAAAATTTGCAAAGTCGAGCTATACCTCTTCCACAATTATTTGACACTTTCTCTCTACCCTTGTACACTTCAAGTAGAACGAAATTTTTTAGAAACGGGGCTAAAATCGTGTCTACACTTATTCCTCAGGGTAACCCCTATGAGCTCTTTGTCCATTTAGGGCATCAGCTCGGCCGTCTTGAAGATAGGTCGTCTCAATCGAAGATTTGGCAGCTTTTTCACTCCATTACGCAAGGGGACGGTATACCCGAGGAGCATTCCTCAGGGGGAAGTTTCCATGCATTTGATCTAACAGATTCTAGAATCACAAGCACAGCAGAGACCTTGAATACAATCGTTACCCACCTTCTTCATGCCCAAGAACTACCACCGCATCATTTACTAGAATCGATCACCTTCAATGCCAACTGTCTTGCGATTGTTCGCAATTTGCAAGAGCAACTGAAAGCAATAGAACTCATGCCTGACGCGGCGATAGGAGAATTAGAGACCAACCTAACGGCTCTATCAGAAAAATGGCTCCATATTCTCATTGAAGAACCCGGACAATTTTATACAGTTGTATGCAACCCAGTAACATCTGCGCTATCGCTCTCCTTTCTGCAGCAGAAATGGCAAGGCCTGTCGGAGTTTCTAGAATCGTGGATGTCGCCAGTAGCACTCACCCCCTGGCCCCCTTCGGAGAGCGCCGAACAGTGTTATTCCATGTTTCTAGCCGCTCGAGAAGCAGCTCTTAGCAAGAGCCAAGTCATGTCAGAGCGCCTTGACAGGCTTCAAGACCTCTTCGAATGGTCGGCAGAGGAGGGAAAAATTTCTCCAGAACAACTGCTGCAAATCAGAGAAAGACTCCCTCAATGTAAGGCCATTCTTTCCGATCCGATGCGCATGACCAAAGAAGGGTTTGAATTTTTAACCTCAACGTTTCTCGATCTCAACGCAGGAGTAGACCTCCTCGTTCGCCAGATCGCAGCAGACGTCAGAGAATCGTTGACATTTCTCAGTCAAAAGGCTCAAGAGGGCAAAAACATCGATCAGGTTCGCTTGCAGCAGATCAATGCGTTCTTTGCCTCAGTACCACCGATCCCTCAAGAGGGATGGATAGCGAGTTCTGCGGCCACTGATTTTAGAGAATGGAGGGCATACGCCCAAGCCTTAAAAGAGCTCAGAGCCCAATATGTGCTGCAAGAGCAGGCTGCCGAAGATGAACAACGGGCTGCCCCTCTTCGACAAGCACACGGTGTAGTACTGTCACGCCTTCGTCAACTCGCAGCTGCCATTCCTCCAGAAATGGGCCAGGAGTATAAAGAGCTCTGCGCCTTAGGTCAAACAGTCGAACCTCAACTGCCAACAGATCGACAGCTCTACGATTCTTTTTTGGCAAATTTTCAACAACAAATCAGGGAGCTTGAGCAGCGCGTCTCTACATTCGAAGTCAAGCTGATACAGAATTTCTCCGATGATCTTGGCGTCGCTCCAGATGTCGGAGCAATAATTTTTAGGGGTGCTCAAAATAATTGGGACGGTTTTTTCCTGGAGATGCCAGACGGCAATCTCAAGCAAACACATGACATTCCACACTTAAAAATTTATAAGCTCCCCGGCACCAACAGAATCGTTGCCGATTATGGACTAGACGTCATCGGTGGTGGTTCGTATAAGCGAATTAAAGAAGTCCATCGGGTCGGAGGACCTGCTGTTGTCCGCTTGACAAGCCGTTTTAAAAAGCGTGAAGCCGAGCTTCAGCGGTTGCTTGGAGTTGAGTGGGATCCTGAAAAGCGTGCCCCGATGATACAGGAATTGGAGAGGCTACAGAAACGCTTTCTTATTGACATTACCACAGAAGAAGAAGCTCGCACCGCCCTTGAGGGCATACCAAACATAGCCGAAATGACAAAGGTTCACTACTGGAGCAAAACCAAACCTGGTAAGGAAAGCCGCCTTAAAACACGATATATAATGACCAAATACGAAGGCGATTTACGATCGCTGACACTTGGCCCAGATACCTCAAAAAGCAGGATACAAATCCTGAAGTGCTTCGGAGACGTTTTACGATGTATTTCTGAAATGCATAAACGAAAGTTAATTCATGTAGACTTGAGAGACGCCAACGTGCTTTTTTCTGGCGACAGGGGGTTTGTCAGCGACTTCGGATTTCTTTCCAAGCAGGGGGCAAAATTGGATTTTATCGGAGCTCTCATCTACATGGCCCCAGAAACCGTTTTTCATCGAGAAGATCAAGGGATCACCACGGAAATGGACCTTTTTTCACTTGGAATCATGCTGCTTGAATTTGTAGACAACCCGACGTACCTCACCTGGCAGAGGACCATAGCTCAGTTAGAAGAAAAATCTGCACTCGACTCATCATTTCTCTCCAAATATGAAGAAGCCCTTTATAGCGGACGCTGCTCTCTCTCGGATAGAGAAGTAATGGATCAAAAAAACCGCCTTGCAGCACAAAAGAGCGAAATTACATCTCAGTATGCCAAACTTACAATAGAGCTTGAATCTCTTGCAAAACTTGAAGAAAATATTGCCAATGGGCTCCACTGCCTCTCTAGAGATGATGTCGATCGTCAATTGGCGCGTTCTTCCAAAAGAAAAACGGAAATTTTGGATATGCAATACGACCTCAAAAATAAGGTTGAATACATAAGCCAGTTCGAGAAGGCTCTTGACAGAGGAGCCTACAGCCTGTCACCCGATGATGTGTCCAGGCAAAAACTCCTTCTTCTCGAAAAAAAAGCCGCTCTTCACGAGCAATTTGAAAAAGACTATTACAAAGTTCATGGAGAGTTACAGGCATATCTGCGAAGCGTTCCGAACCCATTGAACCCCTTGATCAGCAGACTCATCAGCGTTAATCCAGGAGACAGGACTACCTGCTCCGATGCCGAAAGTGAGTTTGCAAGGATATTTTCCAGCCCGTAGAGGCTTTTTCAATCTTGTATACCCAAAAAAAACCGATGCCAAAATTGGCAGGAATCCGGTAGAGTCTGATCCCCTTTCATCAGCATTTCAACTTTTTCCTTCATGAATTGAGGAATTTTCATTTATGGATATCTGGATCTTGACATCCAGATTGAAATGTTGTAGTGTGTGGTCTAAACACACAAAATATGGTGTGAAGAAATATGAGAAACGGTAGTCTTCAGAATTGGTGTCAATTTACCCTCAGAACATATTTTGAAGGCTTTTGTCCCTGTGTCTTGTTCGGCATCAGGATGGAAAAATCCATGCTGCTGCCATCGATATATGTTGATGAGAAGCTTGATATAAAAAATTAAGGCGAGGAGTGCAAGGATGTTTACAAAAATCAAAAAAAGAGATGGCAAGGTAGTTCCCTTTGCTATTCAAAAAATCGCGGTCGCTATCGGGAAGGCTGGTGCAGCAACCGGTGAATTTGATGAAAACGTAGCCAAGACCCTTGCAGAAGAGGTCTTAACGACGGCTCAGGAGAAGATTTCCTCAAAAATCCCAACTGTCGAAGAGATTCAAGACATCGTCGAAGAGGTTCTTATCGGCTCTCCATATAAAAAGACAGCCAAAGACTACATCATCTATCGCGACCAACATGCCAAAGTTCGCGAAATTGTCTCACAAGCAGGCATCGACCTCATCGACGGCTATATCAAACAGCTCGACTGGAAGGTCTATGAAAATAGTAATATGGCCTACTCTCTGCAAGGCCTTCATAACTACATTGCCTCAGAAACATCAAAAATTTACTGGCTTAACAAGATCTACTCCCCTCGCGTCCGACAATCGCATATCGACGGAGATATCCACATCCATGACCTTGGAATTCTCTCTGTCTACTGTGTAGGGTGGGATCTGTTAGACCTCATCACCACAGGGTTTTGCGGAGTGTTCGGCAAAGTCCAAAGCAAGCCCCCCAAACACCTCCGGACAGCTCTTGGCCAGGTGGTAAATTTCTTCTATACCCTTCAGGGCGAAGCTGCCGGTGCACAAGCATTTTCAAACTTCGACACCCTGCTCGCACCCTTTATCCGCTCCGACAAACTCACCTATGCCCAAGTCAAACAGACGATGCAGGAGTTCGTCTTCAACATCAACGTCCCAACACGCGTCGGCTTCCAGACACCGTTCACCAACGTCACGATGGACCTCCAGGCTCCCAATCACTTCGCCGACATGCCGGTGATCATCGGCGGAGTACCTCAAAAAGAGACGTATAAAGATTTTCAAGAAGAAATGGACATGTTCAACCGTGCATTCTTCGAAGTGATGACAGAAGGCGATGGCGTAGGACGGGTCTTTACATTCCCTATTCCGACCTACAACATCACCAAAACCTTCAACTGGGATAACCCCAACCTCAAAGGGCTGTGGGAGATGACGGCAAAATTCGGAATCCCCTACTTTTCCAACTTCATCAACTCTGACATGAAGCCTGAAGACGCCCGCTCGATGTGCTGCCGCCTACGTCTCGACAACAGAAAACTCGAGAAACGAGGTGGCGGTCTTTTTGGCGCAAACCCGATGACAGGATCGATCGGCGTTGTCACCATTAACTTACCTCGCCTTGGCTACTTTTCGAAGTCAAAAGAGCATTTCATCGAAAACCTCACGAAGGTCATGGATACGGCAAAAGAGAGCCTCGAAGTAAAACGCAAATTTCTCGAAGAGGTCTCAAATCAGAATCTCTATCCATACACCAAATTCTACCTCCGCAAGATGAAAGAGCGGTTTGGCAGACATTGGGACAACCACTTTTCAACCATTGGCATCTTAGGGATGAATGAAGCCTGCTTAAATCTCTTAGGAGAGTCCGTCGCAACGCCCAAAGGACGGCAATTTGCGGAAGAGGTACTCGACTTTATGAGAGATCGCATCTCTGAATACCAAGAAGAGACCAAAAATCTCTATAACCTCGAAGCAACACCTGGAGAAGGAACCACCTATCGCTTTGCCCTCGCTGATAAAAAGAAATATCCCGATATCATCGTGGCAAATCAGGAAGAATGGGAAAGAGGAGCTCATCCCTTTTACACCAATTCCTCTCACCTGCCTGTCAACTACACCCATGACCTGTTTGAGGCATTAGACCTGCAAGACAGCCTGCAAACAAAGTATACAGGAGGAACGGTAGTTCACAACTTCTTAGGAGAACGCATGCAGGATGCAGAAACCACAAAGCAGTTGGTACGGAAGATCTGCGAAAACTACCACCTTCCCTACTTCACTCTCACCCCAACATTCTCTGTGTGCACCTCTCACGGCTACATCGCTGGAGAACATTCCACCTGTCCTCACTGTGGAGAACAAAGTGAAGTGTACTCTCGCGTAGTCGGATATCTGCGCCCAGTGCAACAGTGGAACCTTGGGAAACAAGCAGAATTCGCTCAACGGAAAAACTATACTGTTTCCGCAGAAAAAGAATGTGCTTGCTGTATGTAAGAAAAGAGGCTTTTGCAAAAACCTCAAAAGTACAAATTGCGCACGAGCACTCCTTCGAGAGTGCTCGTGTTGCCATGGCATGAGGCAGGTACGGCTGCCTTCCCATTTCATCAGCTCCCCTTCCCAATGCCTGTGTCGCAAAATCGCTGATTAATTCAGCAACCAGATCGCGACATTAAGGCTCAGCGCAAATGCCGTCCACAGCAGATACGGAATCAGAATGATCCCCGCAACACGTTGAATGCGAAAGAAAGATACCACCATGGCGGCGATCAGGGCCAAAAGAACAACAAGGTCAAGCAGCGCGGCAGCTGGAGAGTGGCAGCCAAAAAAAAGATATGACCACATGCCATTTGCCAGTAGCTGGGCAAAAAACAAAACATAGCCCCTTCTTTTTTCCGTCCCAGGAGCATCCGATCGATAGACACACCATACGGCCAACGCCATCGAAAAATAGAGCACTGTCCACACCGGACCAAAGATCCAGTCTGGGGGATTCCATGCAGGTTGACGCAGCATCGGATACCACGTCATCACCGCATCAACAGTGACAAACATCGAAAGCCACTGCACAACCAACACCGGTACATACCAGAATATCAGCTGTAGAAAACCCGTCATACGGGGTGATAAGACAGCCATGCTTTTCCTCCAACCAAAAAATTTTTTACAGTTTCTATCCCTGCTTGAGAAATGCGAAATTTCATACTACGACAGATCGCAAAAAACAGGAAAAGAGAACCTCGCACCAGCACACAGAAGCAGTGACTAGTGAGCACGACACAGCTGACGGCTAGGGACAGTCCTTAACTTGGGAGAAGATCTTTGATCAAGATTTTGCTACATTCCTTACGAATGTAAGCATTCATTTGAGATAACCGTTGATGAAGAGGGCGGAGAACATTGCCATAGGACTGAATGTCAAGAGGATAAGATTCATTGGAGGTAGGAGGATCGATCGCCTCCACAACCATAAGGACAGAAAGCATCTCCGGCGACGTTTTCAGAGAAAAGCCGCCCGCCTTCCCAGGTTTTGACGTCACAAGATCTGCGCGGACAAGGGCCTGCATTACCTTGGACAAGTATTCAGGTGACACCTTCGTTATCTCTGCTAACTGCCCTGTTGTCAATGAGGCTTGCGGACGTAATGCCAGACAGACAACAGCCCGAAGAGCATATTGTGCTGTTTGAGAAATCATAGAGAACTCCTCAATTCAGAAAAATCGACGATGTTGAATCCCAGGACACGCCCCTTATTACTTTTTTATGATATTTATAATTCAAAATCAGCATTCCATCATAGAACAATTGTCTCGATTTTGAAAAAAAATTCACCTGAGCAGCCTTGATTATTTTCCGATGATTCTATTACTGGACTTTAGCCCGAGTTTAGACCTACCAATAGCGTGCATCGATTGCAATCCATTCTTCAGGGCATACATCCTGTGTCGGAAGCCCTGAAAACAGCTTGGCAGGGCGAACGACAATTTTTTCTGGATTTTGATTGAGCCAGGCACTCCACCAGCCGAAGCTTGAATTTGTAATGATGTTATGCTTGCAATAGCTGAGCACATACATATCAATATAGTTTGGCTCGTTTTCAAGAAAAACGACATTTTTGGCCCACGACGGAATGCTATTTTTCGCAAAATCTACATTATTGCTGCTTACCACGAATAACGAGGTATCCGGGAATTTGGCCATGGCGGCTTCTAAATATTCCGTCCCGTACTGGGGATATAAATCCCCTGTTGGAAACTCCCATTTGTAATATCGAATCTGCACGCCGACGGCCTGAGGATGGTTCAACACAGTTGAATACTTCTTCTGAATATATTTCAAGTCATCGGAGCGGGGAGCAAATAATTCAAGCAGTTGCTTCCGATATTGAGAAAAGTACTTTTCCGATTGGAAATACCCATCAATAGTCATATTAGGGTAATACGGGATAGGATCGTACGAATACCTCGGCTCCTTCCAACTAATCGCGATATTTGTGGAGGGCAGTTGATTGCTACATCTGAAAAACACGTGTTGAAAGATGGGCGAATTCGAGTCTAAATCGGGGAAACAGGGCTCCGCATGATGTTCCCAAGCAAGAGCGCTTGCTGTAGCCACCTGAAAAAGGTTATTCCCCAGCTGGCCATAGATTCGAGCTATTACACATGGCTTCTGCTGATCCAACTCGGCAAAAACGCTGAGCGACAGCATGCTCAACAGCACGAATACTACAACTTCAAAGGCTCTTCTCATATTTCTCCATTACTACTACTTAAAGCATAGTGGTAAGCTACTCATGATGAGCATCGATTGCGATCCATTCTTCAGGGCATACATCCTGTGTCGGAAGCCCTGGAAACGGCTTGGCAGGGCGAACGACAATTTTTTCTGGATTTTGATTGAGCCAGGCACTCCACCAGCCGAAACTCGAATTTGTAATGATGTTATGTTTGCAGTAGCTGAGCACATACATATCAATATAGTTTGGCTCATTTTCAAGAAAAACGACATTTTTGGCCCACAACGGCATGCTTTTTTTTGCAAAATCTACATTATTGCTGCTTACCACAAATAGCGAGGTATCTGGAAATTTGGCCATGGCTGCTTCTAAATATTCTTTTCCGTACTGAGGATATAAACCACCTGCTGGAAACTCCCATTTGTAATACCGAATCTGCACACCGACGGTCTGAGGATGCTTCAACAACCGAGAATACTTTTTCCGAATATATGCCAAGTCATCGGAGCGGGGAGCAAATAATTCAAGCAGTTGCTTCCGATATCGAGAAAAATACTTTTCCGATTGGAAATACCCATCAATTTGCATATCTGGGTGATACGGGATGGGATTGTACGAATAGGACGGCTCCCTCCACCCAAACGCGATGTTTTTAGAAGGCCGGCGGTTGCTACATCTGAAAAAGACGTGACAATAGACGGGTGAATTGGAGTTAAAATCGGGAAAACAAGGTTCAGCATGATGTTCCCAAGCAAGAGCGCTTGCAGCAGCCACCTGAAAAAGGTTATTCCCCAGCTGGCCATAGACATGGGCTATTACAAATGGCTTTTGCTGATCCGGCTCGGCAAAAGCGCTGAGCGACAGCATGCTCAACAGCACAAATACTACAACTTCAAGAACTCTTCTCATATCCCCTCCATTGATACCACTTGCTGCAGATTCACAGATTTTCAAGATCTTTAGGGTTGGGGCAGTTGACGAACATCTCACTTTTGGTTGGTCTGAGAATCCTTTTCCTGCGAGAGTTTTCCTGGCCGAATATATTTGATAAATTCTTCAGTAAAGGCAAGGTTGGCCATATCCGTCATCCGCTGCAGATACAGTTTCCCATCGAGATGATCGCACTCATGTTGCACCACTCGAGCGTGAAACCCATGAGCTTCTATCTTAATGGCCTCCCCTTTCGGAGTCAGATAGGAATAGCGAATGTTGACATATCGAGGAACGCGACCGATCAACCCAGGAACTGACAAACAGCCTTCCCAATCCTCTGCCATCTCGTCATCAAGAGGTTCCCATCGGGGGTTGATCATCACCGTCAGAGGAATCTCCCCCCCCTTCTCTTTAGGAACCGTAAACAGCACAATCCGATATGGAATTTTGACCTGCGGTGCCGCAAGCCCTGCTAGACTTCCAAAATCAATAGCCGTTGCCAACATGTCATCGATGATCCTGTGAGTCTCAGGAGCTGTCGGATCCTGCACCTCATGTGCAATTCCAGCAAGTACAGGGTCTCCCATTCGCGTTATCTTCAATATTCGAGGAACTCTCATTTCTATTTCTCCACATATCGCTCCGCCATGGGACACCATCAACACACACCAAGATCAGACATCTTATTTTGAAATGGCTATGACCGAGGGCTCTCCATTCAAATCCCATTCTGTACCACCAACAGCGGGACCAAAAACAATCGATGTAGCAAGTGTCTCTTCTTGAATATATGGCAAGAATGGCTCTAGCGCCGCCCGTGCACGATCTGAGGTTTGAATGTATACAACAATCCTATCCGTGACGGCAAGATCGTGGTCTCGACGCATGGTATTGAGCTTGTTGACCACTTCACGAGCTAGCCCTTCTGCTAACAGGGCTTCGTCCAGCGCCACCTCTAGGGCCACTGTCATCCCACTTTCATGCATGGCAACGACACTGTCTCGCACAAGGCGCACGACCTCCACCTCCTCTTTCGACACTTCGACACGGTCTCCATCCTCAAGATGAAGTACTATGGTGCCTCGTTCGAGAAGCTCGAGGAGCTTTGAATAATGAAGGTGCTCGAGGGCATGGTGGACAGCCGGCATGCGACTTCCTAGACGTTTCCCCAAGACTCGAAAATTCGGCTTTGCCTTCAGCGTCACAAAAGGATGTTCATCATCACTGAAGTCGACCTCTTTGACGTTGATCTCATCGGCAATAATCCCTTTGACAGAGGACAAAAGATTCCGCGTAGTGGCATCCGCCGTTACGATAAATGCCTTCGAAAGCGGCTGACGCACTTTGAGTTTTAAGCTCTTACGCAAGGCATGGGCAAGCTTTACCACAAGCTGTGCTGCAGCGTGAGCTGCCTCAAGCGATTCATCGCGCGGGAAGAAATCGGTTGCAGGATATCGGGTTAGGTGCACAGATTCTGGATCTGCAGGCAGACGCAGTGTTTGCCATATGAGCTCCATGGTAAACGGAAGAAACGGAGCTGCAACCTTCGTTACCGCTCTCAACACTTGGTATAATGTCTCAAATGCCTCTTTGCGGTCTTGAGAATCTTCATCACTCCAAAAACGGCGACGTGAGCGGCGGATATACCAGTTCGTCAGGTGATCGACGAATGGCTGCAAGCGAAGCGAGGCTCCGCTTAAATCATATCGGTCTAAGTCCGCCTCTACATCAGCAATGAGCTTCACTGTGACAGACTGCAACCAGCGATCTAGTTCCGCTGTCGGCTGCGCAAAAGTCGAGGGCGGCGTCCAGTGGTAGATCTGCGCATAGGTAACAAAGAAGCTAACAGCATTCCACAATGGCAAAAGCACTTGGCGTAAGACCAGCTCCACGCCAGCTTCTGAAAAACAGAGGTCATCGGCATGGACAACAGGGCTTCCGAGCATATACAGCCGCACAGCATCAGCACCATACTTGCCAACAACTTCCAGAGGATCTGGATAGTTGCGAAGCCTCTTTGACATCTTCTGTCCATCTTCAGCAAGGACAATGCCATTGACAACGACGTTCTTAAAGGCCGGTGAGTCAAAAAGTGCAGCTCCCAAGACTGTCAGCGTGTAAAACCATCCTCTCGTTTGGTCTAAAGCCTCGGCAATAAACTCCGCTGGGAATAACTTTTCAAAGCGATCTTGATTTTCAAAGGGATAATGAAGCTGAGCATATGGCATTGATCCGGATTCAAACCAGCAGTCAAACACCTCAGGAATACGCCGAAATACCTTTCCATCTTTCGTAAATGTCAGGGTATCGATGAAATGCCTATGAAGGTCATCGGGAGATGCCCCTGTCAGCTCACGAAGCTGCTCTCGGCTTTCTACGACAATACACTCTCCATCATCGGCCCGCCACAAAGGGATTGGCGTTCCCCAATATCTATTTCGGCTGATAGCCCAGTCACGGGCATTTTCAAGCCATCGTCCAAAGCGTCCATATTTAATATGCTCTGGCACCCAGTTAATGGCGCTATTCGCCTTCAACAACCGGTCTTTGATCTTTTCGACAGCAACAAACCAGGTAGATACAGCTTTATAGATCAGTGGGGTGTCAGATCTCCAACAGAATGGATATCGGTGACGGATCGTCTCATGAATGAGGATTCGCCCTTGTGTTTTCAACTCGCGGATGATCTCCTTATCGCAGTCTTTGACAAACCGCCCTTGATACGGCATGACTTCGTCAGTAAACCGACCATTTTGATCAACAGGGCATGCTACAGGGATTCCTACCTTCTGGCATGCGAAGAAGTCCACCTCTCCGAATCCCGGCGCCGAGTGCACAAGTCCTGTCCCTTCGTCTAGCTGGACGAAGTCGCTCATGATCACACGAAATGCCCCATGCTCTTTGAGCTGCAGGAAGAAAGGGAATAGCGGACGATATTTCTTCCCTTCTAGCTCTTGACCCTTCATCCGGCCCACTTCTTGGTATTTCTCATACTCCTTGAGGATCGCCGCAGCACGCTGTTCGGCAATGATATATCGCTTCTTTGTCTCTTTGTGTTCTACAACGAGATACTCGACTTCAGGATGGACCATGACCGCTAGGTTTGAGGGCAGCGTCCATGGCGTTGTCGTCCATATGAGAAGCGATGTGTTATCTTCATCTTCAAGATCTAAGGAGACAACGATTGACGGGTCATCGACCTCTTTATAGTTTTCTCCTGCCTCAAAATTAGACAGCGGAGTGCCAAGCTTTGCCGAATAGGGCATTACCTTATACCCTTCGTAGATAAGCCCACGACGCCATAGCTCTGCGAAGACCCACCATACGCTTTCCATGAATGTAGAGTCCATAGTGCGGTAGGTATCAGAAAAGTCTACCCACCGTCCAAATCTGAGGACCGTGCTCTCCCACTCACTGGTATAGCGAAGGACGATGCTCCGACATTCCTCATTGAACTTGTCGATACCAAAGGCCTCGATACTGGCAGCGCCGCTTAACCCTTTGGCCTTTTCAATCTCGTTTTCTACTGGCAATCCGTGGCAGTCCCAGCCGAAGCGCCGTGATACTGCAAACCCCTGCATTGCTTTGTAGCGAAGAACGACATCTTTGATCGTGCCGACAAGAAGATGGCCATAATGGGGAAGCCCGGTGGCAAACGGAGGACCGTCGTAAAAGGAGAAAGGAGGGAGCTTTTCACCCTCAAGAATACTCTTTTCAAGAATCCTTTCTTTCTTCCAAAAATCGATGATCTTTTCTTCTTGTTTTGCCAGAGGTGTCTTTGTATCGACAGA
>CAINFV010000257.1 GCA_903848235.1 Chlamydiia bacterium
AGTCCCTTATAAAGTGGGTTGAAACCAAGAAAAGTTCTTATTTAAATGAAGGGCTGGCCCATTTTAATGAAGCTACCAATAAATTTGACAGCTCTAGTAAGTGGCTTGTAAAAAGTGAGTAAGGTGATCAATTCCGCTACTGCTGGGGCAGTATATCTAGTGTAAGTATTTTTTATGATTAGTCGAAGGTTTTTCTGGGGTTGGCCCAGAAGAGATTATTAGGATTTCATCGATATAAAAAATCAAGCGCGCCGCATCTTGTTTCAGGGGGAGTGTCGGAATTGGCAGACGAGCATGACTTAGGATCATGTGCCGAAAGGCTTGGGGGTTCGAGTCCCCCCTTCCCCACCAAGGGTTCCAATAGGCAGAACTCCTGCTTGTTCGGATGATTTACCATCAGGCGGCATCGGCAGTGTGTAGTGAACTGTTACCTGCTCTTTGTCTATCTCAACTCTCGTCACGAAAGAACGCAAGAAAGCCTTCCTCTCAGTAATATCGGCTTCTTCTAATACTCCGCGCAGTTCCTCGGCATATGCCTTGACCAACGCCTCGTCTACCGGTTGCACCCCCTGGACAGCCATCTCAGCCTCCATGAGCACTCTGTTCCTACTGAGCTCGTCCTGGCGAGCCTTCAATTCTTTGATGCGGGGAGACAGGTCGTTGAGGTCGAGCTTGCCTGTCTCCAGCGCTTCATAGAGTTTTGCTAATCTAGCTTTCACGTCGTGCAACTCGGCATCAATAATGTCCAAATGGTTCTTCAACCCGGAAGACGCGGTCTGCTGTTCTTCATTCACCATCTTCACGAGCAGTTCCAGATTCTCCTGGGTGAGGACTCTGGCCCGGAGTTGTTTGACAACCAAACACTCCAGTTTCTCTTTGGGCAACATTCTGGCACTACAAGCCTCTTTGCCTTGTTTGGAGCTTCTGGAGCAAATGTAATAGAAGTGTGTACCTGACTTGGCGCTGCAGCCAGTCATGGCGCGGCCGCAAGAGCAGAAGACGAGGCCGCTGAGAAGGAAGACGCTGGATATCCGTCGTGGGTGGATAATCTTGGGGCTCCTGCCTGCCATTTTCTGTTGTATGATCTTAAAGACTTCCCTGTCGATAATAGCCGGCCAGGCGTTCTCCACTCGCACCGGTGTTTCGCCGCTGTGGATCGCGGGATGACCTTTTCTGCCGCCCCATACCAGTGTGCCGCAATAAGCTTCGTTGGTAAGGACTTTGTGGGCAGTCACCTTGCCCCAGAGCTCTCCTGTGGAGGTGCGCAGCCCGTCATTGTTGAGTATCTTGGCAATTTCCTTGCAGCCTACATCCTTGGCCGATAGTTCGAAAATCCTTTTCACGGTTTGCACCGCTGTGGAATCCTCCCCATCCGGCTCTAACTTACGCCTCATCCTGCCTCCGTCACACACATCTATCTTGTGGTAGCCATAGGGAGGTCTGCTCCCGTTGAAGAAGCCCCGAGAGGCATTTTCCCTCATGCCCCGCTTGATATCCTGCCCCAAGTTTTCTGAGTAAAACTCATCGATGGACTCAATGACGCCTTCTAGTAGGCGTCCGGTGGGGCTATCGTCCATGGGCTCATTGATAGAAATAACCTCTATCCCCTTATTTCTGAGGAGGGTCTTATAGGTTACGGAGTCTGCTCGGCTGCGGGAGAACCTATTGAGTTTCCAGACCAGTATAGCCTGAAATGGAGGTTGCTTGAGCTTGGCCAGGGCAATCATCTCCCTGAAGGCCGGCCTCTTCGCCGTGCGACCGCTTTCCGCCTCATCCACAAACTCTCGAACGATTTCGTAATCGTGCTTTGCAGCATAATCTCTCAACGCCCTGAGCTGGGCCGAGATTGAAAGTTCCACGTCTTGGCTATCAGATGATACTCTTGCATAGTTTGCTGCTTTCATATGGTTGTTACTCCTTTGAATGTACTTTACTTCTGAGTCACAGTAAGCGAGTCGATTGATTGAGACACAATGGACACTGGCCTTGAGGCCTGCCCATCAAAATGAGGCGGTCAACATAATCCTCCACCTCTTCAACACGCTTCATCAGGGAATGGTAGATATCTTTTACTGGGTATATCCTTTCCTCATGAGATAGTTGCAAAAGCACCTTCTCGTAGGTCTTGCTGGTGGCCTCTACCTCCTGCATTGATCCTGTATAGACGGTCATTTCTCCACGTTTATTATAGCGAGTCAATTGGACAAGCTTGTCTCGGGTGCGTTTATCTCGGGTTTGTTCATCATCTCTATCGGAAGCATTTACACGGGAAGAGCATGGCTCCTCGCCAAGGATCTTGTTCCGCAACACTTCATCAACAATTATTATACTAATGCCTTCAGCCACAGCATCATCTACCTTGGCATTTTTGAACAGGTTCTTGGCGACTTCCATTAGCTCCAAGCGCGTCTTTTGGAACTTGGTCCAGTCGCTCTCCCATGCTTCGGTAGCGGTTTTAAGAAGCGGTTCATGTTCCATCAGAGCATCAAGTAACCTGCGACCCAGCCTATCTGCTTCATGTACTTCGATTTCACCTTCGTAGGTAAGTTCCAAGCCCCTCTCTACCAGAACCTTAGCAGTCTTTTGCATTGCAGATCGTATGCCCATATCAAAGAAAACAGGAATAGCTAGTTCAGGATTCGTAACTATTGGATCTGAATGTGCTACATCCAGAACGGCTGCTGCTATTTTCAGCAGCATTCGGTAGTGTTCATCGAGGTACTTCGCGTCTATCTGTTGGGACACTGCTTCCCAGTGTTCCTTTTCTTTCTCTTCACCCGCTCTCTGTATCCACGACTTCACTGTGCGGTAATTGACCCCAAACTCCCGTCCTATGCTTCGGTATGATTCACCTTTTTTGTGCAGGTGTATCCACTGCGCGGCCATCTGGTCATCGATCTTTTTTCTCGCCATAACATTCCTTCTTATAAACTGCTGTTTGCATTGTACCACAATAATCGTAAATATGCAATACAATTGTATGTTTACTGTAGTTTTGACCAACTTTTTACCCTAGTTTACAATGGTCACGCAATTTCAGAAGGTCGAGCTAAATCTCGGGTTATTAGATGGTAAAAGAAATGAAGGAAACAAACGTAGGGCCTAACGAGGAAGGACTTCGGATACTTGCTCGAATTATAGCTCGCATCCATGCCCGCGATACCCAGAACAAAACTGCGATGGAAGCTGAGGAACAATTACAGAAGGAACAAGGAAACAGCGGGAAGGCCGCATAATAAATGGAGGTAATGGATATGTCAAAAGGAAAAAAGCAGAAGAGGACCCCTTCGAAAATAGAATACGATGAGCAACATCCTATTGTGAGTTTTCGCATTGATAAAGAGTTGTACGACCAACTCAGGGCAGTCAAAGAGAAAGAGGGTAAAAGCACTGTTGATGTGTTGAAAATCGGACTCGGTATTTTAACAGTGAAAGTCAAAGAGGAAGGCGTGATCCAGAAAGCGGCTTATGCGAAAGGCTTTAGCGCTGGTTATAAAAAGGCTGAAGATTTGTTTAAGATTACGTTTCAATGTCATGTCTGCAAAGAGACAATAGACGTGACCGATGAATCGCCGAAAAAAGACATCAAGCGTTATTTGAAAGAAGCAGGATGGTGTCATACGAACTGTGCTGATCGGGGACGATAATTGAATTGAAACTCGGTAATCACGGATGTGGATCAATGACCAAAGCGTATTTAGAGTCTAAAGAAATCGAGCAACTGGAGGGAGCAGCAACCAACACTCGCGATAAGTTATTGGTGAGATTGCTCTTCTATCTCGGCTGCCGTGTCTCGGAGGCCATTGCGCTGACTCCAGATGACATAAACCTCGAACACGGCACAGTCACGATTAAGCATCTCAAATCCCGCATGAAGATCTCCTGCCCGCAATGCAACACCAGGCTGGGCAAGGCTCATACCTTCTGCCCTAAGTGCGGTATCAAGGTGGAGGAGACAGTAGCTAAGGAGCAGGAGCATCGCCGCGTGCGCACCTTGCCTCTGGATGACGACACTCTGTTACTTCTGAAGGATTACATCAAGCGCGGTGGCCCGGTGACCAAGAACGGCAAACAAATGATCTTCGGCATCAACCGACACCGCGCCTGGCAGATAGTGAAGGATTGCGCTACAAGAGCCGGGCTCGGCGACCTGGTGAACCCGGTCACCGGTAGAAAATGTGGTATTAGTCCACACCGGCTGAGAGACGCCTTTGCCGTGAATGCTATGAAGCATGACGACTCCGGCGACGGCCTCAGAATGCTCCAGGAGCACCTTGGCCACTCCAACTTCAATACCACGGCCAGATACAGAAAAATCGCAGGCGAGGAGCACCGCGAGTGGTACCAGAAGATCTGGGAGAAGGGCAAAGAAAGTGGCTGAGGCACTACGGCCGAAGAAAGGCGGTTTCCTACGCCCCTTCGGCTGCGGTTGGTTCATCAGGGAATTCCTCATAGGTAACGGCCCCTTCGATGCTCCTAGGATCGATCCCGCTATCGGTGCACCACAGTCCGAGA
>CAINFV010000258.1 GCA_903848235.1 Chlamydiia bacterium
AAGATACGTCTCTCGTAGATTGTGTGGCTGATTTTCCGACTTCGTCGCTTAGATTTGGCACCCAGCTTTAGGGAACTTCTCCTGTAGAAGCATTCCTTGCTTCTTGGTCAAGGCTGCTCAAATTTACAGCGGGAATTGCTGAGATATGTCCATATTTTATCGAGCAGTTACTAGCCCTAAAAGATGCACACGACTGCGACAAAATGGGATCTCTACTTCTTGTAGACATTTTTTCTGTCGCCAATATCCAGAACGGATATGAGCTTTTTCCTATCGTCGACGCTGTAAATGACCCTGTAGTCTCCAACAGAGATTCTGAAGCCGGATCGGCTCTTTAGCTTCTCTGTCCACCTGGGGCGCGGGTCTTCTGCAAGAGAATCGATCTTGTCGACAATGCGTTTAGCCTCCTTTTTCTGAATGGCAGCCAGACTATCTTTTGCTGAAGGCATGACTTCGATGGCGTATTTTGTCACAGTCCAAGTTCCCTGCGAACTGATTCAAGAGACTCTCCTTTGCCTTCGGCCACCTCTTTCATTCCCTTGTCATATGCCAACGCGTCTCGCCCTTCTTCTCTTGCGTCAAGCTTTTCTTCGATAGCTTTAGTGACGAACGCGTGCATGGAAATCCCGTCTTCAGCGCACCCAATCTTGAGATGGCGATGCATGTCTGGAAGCATGTCGAGTGTAAATCTGATGGTTTTTTGTTGATGAATGGACACGGCTTTCTCCTGTATATTGCTCGTCTCACTATACCTGATTGCAGCATTTAAGTAAAAAAAGTTGGCACCCATTGACTAGAACCGGGAATCTCTAAGTAGCTGCTACAGCGCAACATTTTCTCGGATCATTAGAACAACCGGAAGAACAACCATGTGGTAGAGGAGCCGATTGCTCGGCCCCCCTGCCGGGTAGAAAGCCGCGCACGCAGCTCCTTCTACCCGGCGGGGAGCTTGAGTAATCGGCTCCTCTACCACATACCTACAACAAACCCGATATCAGTGTTAGGGCAATTTAGAAATTTCTAACCTGCTCAATCAGGAAATTTCTACTTTGCTCCACAAGATTCGCTGGATTTCTTCTATTGTAATCAACAAATGTGTATAGTTTTCAACTATTGTTGTTGGTTTGTTGAATTATTTTGGCGGTAATAAATGTTCGTTGATTGTGGTTTTGTTGTTGGTGATCTTCCATGCTCTTGCCCTCCGGCTCTAACTTCAATAGTGACGACCGAAAGGAAAGGAATTCGGGAGACGTATGAGGAAAATAGAAAAAAAATTGGAGATTTCACATATTCACGCGTCTCAACCGATGATGCCTTCAAGGTGGCTCTTCTTGTGCCCATCGTCGCGGAGCGTCTTCTTCGGCCAGATGGAGAGATAGATGCCGGTGTGTTAGAAGAGGTTCGCCATGAACTTATTCCGGGAGATAGGATTGAAGAGTCTATCGAGCGGATGTTAGAGAAGATTGCGATCTGTCAACCATTTCTGGCGAAGATGAGAGAGGTTCGTGCCTCTGGGAGCGTCACGGAGAAGGCGATTGTCAATATCACATTGCGAAGAGATGCCGCACATCCGATTTCCGATACTGATGTTCGCTGTGCTCTTTTGGCTCACTGTCTAGCACCTGCCGTTGGGACGAATCTTGTTGATCTGGCATGGGAGGAGAAAACTCTTTGTATAGAGCACACCCTTGATGATCTCCAATCACTTTTGAATCATGGTTGTATAGAACGGACTGTTTTGGGGCAGAAATACCGTTTTTTCGGAAAAAAATCGAAGTCGTTTCTAGACGAGATTCGCGATGGTCCCACATCGATGAACTCTCCTGGATGCGATTCATGTTCTGTCATCTATCCTCCGTTGGTTGACCAGTGGAAAAACGCTGTCCTGAGTATGGAGTGCTTGCCGAGCTCTCTTATGGTAAATAGACCTGAATGGAGAACGCTCTTCTACCAAGGACTATCAAAGGCTCTGTGTGATGCCGCCCTTGCACTTCATAGAGACGATGTTGCGCAACAGTATCAAGACGCTTATGTTCTTCTGACAGCTCATCTATACATAACCAATTCCGCCGATGTCATTATTAAAAGACAGGAGCTGGAGTGCCTAAGCCGCTTTCGCGTGTGCTGCGGCGAGGCTCAAAACCCCATGCTGTGCGTTCAAGAGGGTGACGATATTGTAGAATGTGATTCGGCGGACTTATTTGTTAAATGTGCGAAAAAAGTTTTGCTCGATATGTGTGGCTCCGTTAATCAAAGTGATTGGAGTCGTATATCGTCCGATGGATCAACAACGATTGAAGATTGCTTAATCACAGCACTACGAGCCCTCTACAGCAGCTGTCCTGCCGCTGATCCATGGGGGATGCCAGTGATTATTTTTCCAATGGCTCTTGGGGCGATGACAGAAGGGGTTCTTCGCGTTGGTTTGGTGCCAGGAACGTTTCACCACGTGGCTCTGTGTGCTCAATGGCTTCGGGGACACTATCCCTATTCATTTATCCCATCAGGATCGAAAGCATTATTACTACGAGAGCCTTCTCTCGTGAGCGCGAGTGAACACTACGCCGATTTGGTAAAAAAAACCGATGAGTTATTGAACGCGAATGATCAAAAAATTCAACTCGCTGTGCTCACCCGTTTTTATCAGGTGCTTGTATCTCTTGTGGTCGCTCGCCAGGGGATAAAACTGATAACGTTGGATATGTGTAAAGCAACTTTGATGGTGTTGGTTAAATCATCGATGCACCCACTGCAGAAAACGCTTCGTGAAATGGTCCAAAAAGCTGAAGAAATAACAAGAATTCTATTGACTGAAGCGGAGGTGCAACGACTGGACGAAGTTGTGTTGAATTCTCTTTATGAACTTCAGAAAGATGCGGTAGAACAGACTCTTGTCAAGTTCGCACAGAGGAACAACAATGGATTGTATTTTTGGCTAGGTCCTATTGGGGGCGAATGTCAAGTAGAATATTGTCGGTCATCTTTCGCTTTTTCTGTATTAAAAAAAACGTCGATTTCATGGTCTTTTGCTGGAGACATGCAACAGTCGCCAGAATTGAGAGAAGCCAGTGCTATTCAACAGATATTACTCGATAAAGGGCTTGAAGGGTGTTCCCTTGACTGCGCCTCGACAGGTACAGCTCCGCTTGGTCCAGATATCCCGAAAGGCGAGCATCTCATTTCCGCACTCCAACCAGTGCCGGTCGGCATTACCTGTAGTATTACGGAGGCTCGTCGGAAATTTCTGTCTGATATGGACGGTCCTGAGGAGGTGCTCGTAGATGCTGTTGCCAAACAATTACAGGCAAGGAAAGAGGCTTGGCCGCTAGGGTGCCGAATGGTAGAGGAGGCCGGTATTCCTCTCTCTCTTATACGAATGTATCGGTTTCCATATCTTATCGCCGATGCGCTCGTGCTTCCTGATGGTGAGTATAACTGGGGTTTGATCGATGACGTTATTCGTGAGCTTACTTCACAAACGAGGGTGCGTGACGATGCAGACGGTGAAATCATCAGCATGCTCTATCGCTTTCAGAGTGATTTGAGGCTGAAAACCGCTTTGGAGTCAATACCAGTGCCGACAAGAGACGACTCTTGCACTCTTATTCGACGATCATTGCACATGGAAGAATCAAGTCAGGTGAGTCTTCGTGATGTCCGTCACGTCTGCCTTGCCGTTTGTTTGACATGTGTTAGGCAATGTTTTGCGCCTGATTGCTATCTCTTCTCAAAAGTAAGCTCGATCAAAGATTGTCATCCTGAAGTTATGCTTAGTCATTTCAAAGATTTAATGATGACTGGAGGTATCCGTGGATATGACCAGAGTGTTGCCACTGGGGGCCTCTCGGAGTCGCGTCAGCATGTGACGGACGATCAAGAGGTGCTGTTTCGTTCATTTCCTTCGTCGAGTTCCGTCACGGTCAAAAATGTGCGGCGTTATATTGCGAAGCCTTGTGTGCAAAAACAGCTCCAGTCGGACGGCATAGCGCCCGAGCTGTTTCTAGAGAAGGCGCTGACACTGATTCGAGAAAAAGGCGTGATTTCAATGCAGGAACTACTTGCCATGGCGGGTGTTTCGAAAGAGCTCTATCGGCAATTTGTCAGTGCGACTGAATGTCCTCTGTTCGAAATGTGGGAACTTGCTCTTGGAGGGGTTTTGTTCCCTCCTGCGACTGTCAACATTGATCCTATTGAGAAGCTTCGCAAGGAGTGGACAGAGAAATTGTTGGTTTGCTGCTATTCAGAGGCAAAACGCCTTCGCCTCACACTATTAGCATCGCGCCTGTATGGCATGTTGCGGACGGTCGAAGGGAATCAAGAGGGGATGGACCCACTGTTCTGCTGTTTGAACAGCATTCGGCATGGGTTGCGATTTGATACAGAGGGACTGTACTGGGTTCCATATACTATGCGCGCGAACAATCCCAGCCTGATTCTACCAGACGATAGGAACGCGTTTGAAGGACTGTTCTTAGATCTGTGCGAATCTGTGTACAAAGATGGATCAGAGCTTACTCTTGCTAGAGAACAGATGCAACGGCCGACATACCAAGAGTGTTTCGAAGAAGCTGTTCATTATCAGGTGACGCCGGCAGGCGTCACGTTCGGGGAGTGTCGGACATTGCATTCGTCGATGTTTCAGAAAGCGTTAGCTCACTGGATTCCATCAGGGCCCGTGAATGTACATATTCAACAGGTAGCTCTGTGGCTTGAAGAAGGGGATAAAACAGCGAGGGTCTTCGTGGAGATTGTATCGCATTCTGCTTCGCAGAGTATGTGGAGAGGGATTACTGCTGTTATGGGAAACTCAGGACATGCTTTCCGGGTTTTACCGAACCATCCTCGGTGTACTGACAGAGGGCTTGACCTGGCGAAGCAGTTGCAGGTCAGTATGTGGGAGAGGTTGTGGAAGCCAGAGTCGCACTTGGCTTCTATAGTATCTCAGAAGATTCAAGCTATGGTAGAGCTGCGTTTTCCGAAGGAGAAGGATCTTTTAGCGGCTGTTTCGATAGAGATCAATAAGGAGCCTTCTTCTGGAGTGAGAAGAAGAAATCGTGAAGTGCTACTCGACGTTATGACTCGAGTTAGAGAAGTTGTGAAACGTCGATTCAATGACCGGGAGTTGCGATGCATAGAACTCGCGGCTTTTCGAGGTATATCGACTGATTAT
Organism: Chlamydiia bacterium; assembly: GCA_903848235.1. Taxonomy (GTDB): domain Bacteria; phylum Chlamydiota; class Chlamydiia; order Chlamydiales; family FEN-1388; genus CAINFV01. The sequence continues at coordinate 5,171 of CAINFV010000258.1, forward strand.
CCGCAAGAGTCTGTTTTCACGTTTATTCCGTTTGCTGACACGAACTGGATGAAGAGAAAGGGTTCTGAGGTCGAAAAAATAGTGTATGGTTTTTACTTTAGTCCATTGTCAGGATCCTGGAGGATAGCGACGGCCTCCAGATTAGAGATCGAGGATACCTTTGAACAAATTCCCGCCAAACTTTTGCAGATAGAAACCCCTGTGTAAACGGTAGAGGCTTTTTCAAAACTAGCGGGCACGCTCTGCTCGCGTCGGCTA
>CAINFV010000259.1 GCA_903848235.1 Chlamydiia bacterium
AGCTAAATGAATTTCTCAGGAAGGGTGAAAATACCCATTCCTTCGAAATTCAGTACGCTGTGGTTTGCTTCTCCCGCGAAGAGAGGGTCCAAAAATTTGCAAAGTCGAGTTTAAGACAGCCCCTAAGACAGAGACCGCATTTCTAGAAAGTGAGAATGGTGAATCTTTTTTTGCCATGGACAGAAAGCAATTCTTACGCTTACCTTTTGGCATTCACTAAATTTCTTACGTCTGTTAACACCTTGCGCAGCTGGACTTTTTAACAAACATTTCAAACCATGGAATAAAAAAAATGAGCGCCTTTGTACAATCAATGCAAGTAACTGGTGGTTTTCAAATCGGAAACCTTTCCGATTCATTTCAACCAACCTGTGAAGCGATATTGCAGACCGACGTCCCCGGTTTTCCTAATAGACTCTATACGGATACTTGCTCTGAAATAACATCCCACATAGCCTCAGCGTCCGTCGCAGACCTGGTGACGCGCAGCATGTTCCTAGGCGTTGGAACGTACTGTATGACAAAAGGCGTCTCTACCATTAGCAAAGCTAGCTCCGCACATACATGGAGCAAAACTCTAGGGCAAGCAGCTCGTGGATCGATGACGTTGGCATGTGGGGTTGCGATGACTGCTTACGCCGTCCTCTTACCCTTCGACCCAGTTCCATATGATACCGGCGCTGCACATGACGATTTGTTGGCAGCCCTACCTCACTGAGCGCACACTCCTGGCCGTAAGAGCCTAAATCTTTCTTTTAGGCTCTTACCTCGACTTTGCAAATTTTGGACCCTCTCTTCGAGGAAGAAGCTTCCCACAGCTAAATGAATTTCTCAGAAAGGGTGAAAATACCCATTCCTTCGAAATTTCAGTACGCTGTGGTTTGCTTCTCCCGCGAAGAGAGGGTCCAAAAATTTGCAAAGTCGAGCTTACCTGTTACTTTCCGAAGATCATATTAAGAGAAATCAGCAGTAAGCAGACCCCAAAGAGCTTCTGCAGCAATGGCTCAGAGAAATGCTGAATATAATTGGCGCCGACCCACCCGCCAAAGAAAAACCCACAGCAGATAAAAGCGGCAGCCGGAATATTTACACTCCCTGCCTGCCAGTATCGAATAGCAGCAAGAAGCCCTATCGGAGGGACCATGGCTGCTAACGTCGTCCCTTGCGCCTGATGCTGTGTGAAGCTGAATAGATACACCATGACGGGGATGAGAATGGTGCCTCCCCCAATACCAAACATCCCGCTGAGCGCTCCAGCGATGAATCCAAAAAATATTAAGAACCAATGCTGCATGATTGCTGTCCCTGTTCTTGTGTGTAACCGCTCAGGAATTGCGTGAAAGCTCGTTGTAATGATTGCCAGAAATTCTTTCAACGCCTTTACTGCAAAAGTCGTCCTTACATTCACTCCCTTTTCTTTTGCTCTGAGCAAAAAAGATATGATATCCTTAGATTTTAGAGGCTTTTGCAAAGCGAGCAACGCGCTCTGCGAACTCGATGCCCAAAAAATGCTAGAGTCCAGCTAAAACCAAGAACATAGGATCCGCGTGTGCAGTATTCCGTGATCATCCCTGCTCATAATGAAGCAGAAAACCTCCCCCCTCTCCTTCACGAACTCGACGAAGTGATGGCATCCCTCTGCGACAGCTGGGAAGTGATCGTAGTCGATGATGCCTCTACCGATGAAACATGGAACACCCTGAAGGCTCTCCTGCATACGTCTCTTCAGCTCAAGGGAATACAACTCAAACAACAGTCTGGCCAGACAGCAGCGCTCCTTGCCGGGATCCGAGAAGCACAAGGGGAGATTCTGATTACCCTCGACGGCGATGGTCAAAACGACCCTCACGACATCCCCCTTCTTCTCACCGCTCTTCAGGATGCGGATTGTGTCAGCGGACGCAGGATAAACCGTCAAGATAGCTGGGATAAAAAACTCACCTCTTCCTTGGCAAATGGCATGCGGCGCTATCTCCTCGGTGATACAATTCACGATACCGGCTGCTCGTTGAAAGCCTTCCGCACTTCCTGCTTTGAAAAAATCAAACTATTCCGCGGCATGCATCGCTTTCTGCCTTCCTTACTGATGATTGAAGGGTATCAAGTACTGGAAATCCCTGTCTCCCATCGATTGCGAAAGGCGGGGAAAAGTAACTATTCACTCCTCAACAGAGGATTTTCAACGATCAGCGATCTGTTAGCTGTATGGTGGATGAAACGGCGTCATATACAGCCTGAAATAGCCCAACGGCTCCACTCAGTGGAAGGCAGCGTATGACACCAGAACAGATTGACAACCTCCGCTCATGGCTGTATCCGTTCGGCTTTTTGTCATCACTAGCCTTTAGTCTTCGCTTTCTTGTGCAATGGTGGAAAAGTGAACGCGCAGGACGGTCAGTCGTCCCACAATCTTTCTGGGTTCTCTCGTGCATCGGCAATGCCGCAGTCGCTGTCCACTCCCTCATCCAACTCCACTTTCCTATCTATCTCATTCAATCTCAACAGCTTGTACTGTCATGGCGCAACCTCAACCTCATGGGGAAAAAGCCATGGCCGTTGAAAAAATTCGTCTTCCTCCTCGTTTCGTCAGCACTTTTCGCTACTCTGCTCTTTGCCACCCAAAGCGCACTGCTCCCTACAGCATCGTTCGGCTGGATCCGAGCTCCTCGCGTCAATTCCTCATCGCAAGAGGTTGGCTTTTGGATCCATTGCATGGGAACTCTTGGCATCGCAGCATTTTCATTTCGCTTTTGGCTTCAGTGGTGGGAAGCAGAGCAACAGGGCAAAAGCGTTCTGTCAGAACCTTTCTGGTGGATTAGCATCATTGGCACCGCAATTGCAGGCGTCTATTTCTTCCTGCTCTCTGACTGGGTTAATCTGATAGGCCCTCTGTGCTCTATCATCCCCTACTCCCGAAACCTCGTCCTTCTGCGCCGTGAAAAAACAGAACACTGTGACATTGTGATCCTCGCTGGTGAGACAAGCGGAGACATCTTAGGAGAAACAATCGCTCGCGAGCTGCTCCTCCGCAACCCATCGCTCACAATCTGCGGTGTTGCTGGCCCTGCAATGCGGAAGGCGGGTGTGACACCCTGGTTTCGGACAGAGGCGTTTCATGTCATGGGAATCATCGACGTGGTAAAAAAAGCGCCGTTCTTATTTTACTCTCTTCACTCTCTGCTCCATCATATCCTCAGAACCCACCCTTCAGCGGTGATCTGCATCGATCAGCCATCGCTTAGCATAGCACTTGCAAAACGGCTGCAAAGCAGAGGCTATACAGGGAAGCTCATCCAAGTTGTAGCGCCAACCGTCTGGGCATATGCCCCAGAGCGAGTAGAGAAGTTCGCTCGATACTTCGACCTCATCTTGCCGCTTTATCGCTTCGAGCTCGACTATTTTCGTAATAAGATCGACGCAGTATGGGTCGGCCATCCAGCAGCAGAGCTTGCCATCCAGCAGCCATCGCGACAGGAGAAGAAAACAACGCTCTCTTTGTTTCCAGGAAGCAGGCCTGGCGAGATACGCAGGAACCTCCCTCTGCAGCTGCAGGCAGCAGCGCTCATCACCAAGCTTCATCCTGAAATCACTGTTGCCATCTCTGTCTGTAGCTCTATGAAAAATACGATTGTACGCTCCGCACGGAAGACGCTCGGCGAGGGGTGTCAGTTTGTGGACTTCGCTGACCGCTTCCTCCTCATGGGGCGCTCAGCAGCAGCTATCGCCAAATCCGGAACTGTCACTCTTGAGCTAGCGCTCTTCAATGTCCCCACAGTATGCTGCTATCAGACAGGAGCTATCACCCGCTGGTGGGCAAGCACTATTCTTAAACTATCACCGCGGCACTTCGCGCTCCCCAATATCCTCATCGGCCGCGAAGTTGTTCCTGAATGTATCATCCCCCCCGTCACCCCTCACGATGTATTTCAGGCCATCAATCCATATATCACGGGTGAGAAAGTCCTCCCCAATGATATGACTGAGAAATTACGCTTTCAGATTGATGCGGGCGCAAAGATCGGCGTCTTGGTAGCACAGGCGGTAGAAACTACACTCCAAAGGCATCGATGAGACAGAGGAAGCTGCGGCACTACATCCTAGCATGGATGCTCAAGAAATTGTTATGGGCCTATCTGAAGACACTTCGCGTACAGATTCTTGGAAAAGAACGCACGGAACAGAAGCTTGCCTCTTTATCCACAGGGTGTGTCTTTCTGTGCTGGCATGACTCCATCCTCTTATCACCGCTGTGCGAATGGGCAGCAGCCTTTCGCCCTATAGCCCTTCTGATCAGCAACAGCCGTGATGGTGATATCGCATCAGAAATTGCCCTGCAGCACCATCATATCAATGTCATCCGTGTCAAACATAACGCCCGGGCAGAAGCGCTGGCAGAAAGCTGCAAGCTATTAGAAGAGGGGCAATCTCTTTTCATCACTCCTGACGGCCCTCGAGGCCCACGTCATCAGATAAAGGCGGGAGCTCTGTTTGCCTGCCAGAAATCCGGTGCTCCGATTATCCCTATCGTCTACGCCGCCTCTTCCCAGAAGACATTGTCATCATGGGATAGGTTTAAGATTCCTCTTCCTTTCTCCCGTGTTCTCTTATCGTTTCTCGAGCCTATCTACTGCCCTCGCGAAGGAGCGCTCGACAGTGTGAAAACAGAGATTGAGCGAAGGATGGAAGAAGAAGAGGAACGCCTCGAAGGAACACTGCCTAGATAGGGATAAAATTATCCGTGGATTGGGTTAACACTTTCAATACCCATCTCTTTATCCATGATTTATAATCTTCTCTACCAATTTATATACGCTCGTGCTCCATATTTGCGGCAAATCATAGGACCGACTGGTATCCCGTTGCTTCGCTCTCGCAACGGCTTTGGCGATGAGCTCCAACGTGATTTTTTTGCTGTCGATGTCTTTTTTATAATTGAGCAAGTGCCTCTTTAGGCGAGTCAGGCATTCTTGAGAGTTTGCAATCCCTTTTCCATCTTCAAAATGGAGCAAAAGCCAATATTCAAAGTTGGGATTGCTAAGAGCAAAACCGTGGTTTTCGCTTTTCTTTGCCCACTGTAAGAGCTCTCTAAGCTGATCCTCTGTCCAATCATCTTTGTCTACAACGATCCACGCCTCATCCGTCTTTCTTAAAGACTCCTTCCGCAAATAACTCTGCATTTTCTTGAGCACCTGAATCGGAGAGCTTTTCGTTGATGGTCTCTTGAGGCATTTTACTAAGACGATCGATTGCGGCTGGTTAAAAAGGGAAAAATATTGCGGCTCAGTTCTGGCCCCCTCCACTTAGACCACAAATAACTTTTTGTATCGACGCTCTCCTAGAGGTCTTTGAAAAGTGCGCGGCTTTTTCGGCATTAGTCGCTCCCTTCAACGGGAGATTGTAGAAGAATGCGAGGAATACCTCCTAGACGTCCTTGTAGATAGCTTTTTCGAATGTCTTTGTCATATCGCACGTCTTTGTACTCGCTGAAAGACAACAAACTAGAAACCCCCTCCGCATTTCGTTCTGCAATCCACATCTCATCTCGTCTAAGCAGCTCCTGATCCATCAATAACACATTGTGAGTGGTAAACAGTAACTGGGATCTACTATTATGAGAACATTTTGCCAGATAGCCTTCTAGAAGACGCCTGATCAGCAGTGTATGTAAACTCCTATCCACTTCATCGATTACATAGACTTTTTTGGATTGAGCCACAGATAGCTCTAAAAAAGCAGGAAGAAGGTCAATGACACGCTGAGAGCCATCCGATTCTTGTCTCATATCGAACTTCGTTGCTGAACCATCAGAATTTAAATGATAGGTGACCAGCTTTTTTGAGATTAGCTCCCCATTCTTTCGAGTGACGACAAAACGTTCATTTCCAGGTTCGGACAATAATCTGATAGTCGCATCCTCTGCTAACTCTTCCCTTAACTTCATCTTTATCGGTTCGGGCAAGGGTAGATTTTCAAAGGGGATCTCTTCTCCGCCAAGGTAAGATATTCCAGTGTCTAATTGGGACAACATCTTATTCATCGTCGCATATAAAGGATGTCCTTCATCTAAAAATTGCTCAAAAAGTTCAAATCTTGAATCAGGTGCAATCAGCTCTAAAGTATTTTTAAACCAGTCGTACACTGGCTTGAAGACATCTATTTTTTGAGAAACTGAATTAGTGAGGAAGAGCTGATTATCGCGAGTACCTTTGAAAGCGAACTGGAGCGATTGATCACCCTTTAAAGAGGAATCGAAATTAGGTTTCCCTGATAATCGATGGTAGAGTGTTTTTTCACTCTTACCAGAAATACGAACTAATTTTTCCTCTATTATGGTTTTGCGGTTAACAGAGAAACTAAATGCATAAACTGTCTCGTCGATTAGCAATTCAAACTCAAAATGCGCCGGTTGTTCGACCTTTTGTTCGTTTTCTAGCCTAAAGCTATCTACAGCAATTAGGCTATAGGGTTGGGTTCCCTTAACGATCAGTCCTTTTGCAAAAAACAAAGCCTTAAAAAGATTGGTTTTCCCAGATGCGTTTCCGCCATATACAGCTGCAACAGGCAGAACTCCCAGTTTGAGCCTACCTATTTTAGGGATGCGCTCTCCATGTTGACGCTCACGGCTTGCTATCAAAGAGAAAGTGGTTTTGACCTGGAAGGACATCCAATTTTCAATTGAAAATCGAATCAGCATGAGAAGCTCCTTTTGAGATAATTTCTCTCAACATGCCTTATTCTAGCTGATTTCTAGCAAAACAGCAATAGTTAAAGAGAAAAGATCTCATAAAAAGGGGTTCGCGAGGGAGACAAGGTGAGACAACGCACCGTCGCGCATCTCGGGAAATTCGATCTACGCTTTCTCCAGATGCAGAAAAAATCTTATCGTTTCTCGAGCCTATCTACTGTCCTCGCGAAGGAGCGCTCGACAGTGTGAAAACAGAGATTGAGCGAAGGATGGAAGAAGAAGAGGAACGCCTCGAAGGAACACTGCTTAGATAGGGATAAATGCCTGGCTTAAGACAAAGGCCTTTTCTACATTGTACGCCACCTTTTCAGTTACCGCCGTCATCGCTTGCGAAATCGCCGTAATAAGGGCCGCCTTCGAGCTCGAGCCATGACATTTGATGACAACACCCTTGACACCCGCCAGCAGAGCACCGCTTGGCTTGTAGGAGATAGAAGAAGAGCGGGTCAGCTGCACCATCGCTTCTGCCGTCTTAAGGAAGATATTGCCGGCAAAACCAGAGGTGACAAGAACATCAACATGGCCAGCAAAGACATCAGCAGGCTCTACATTCCCGACATACTCCCAGTCCACGGAAGCAGCAAGCGACAGATAGCGATCTGCCTGCCGCAGCTCGCTCGTCCCTCTTCCTGCTTCACGCCCAATATTTAAAAGCCCCACCCTTGGCCGTGCGTTGCCATAGCATGTCGTTACATAGGCGCTTCCCAAATTAGCATAGGAGAAAAGATCGCGCCCAGTGGCACTCACAAAAGCTCCCATATCAAGAGCGATCACCTTGCCATATGGAAGCGGCAGCTCAGCAATCAGCGCAGGATGGTGGAGACCAGAAAACCGTTTGAGATAGACAACAGCCGCTGCTGTCACAGCGCCGGTGTTGGCACAGGTGACAAGAGCAGAGATAACCCCCGCCTTCAGATCCATCATCGCCCGTACGAGAGAAGAGTCCTTCTTCTTACGAATGGCGGTGAGTGCTTCATCTTTCATTGAGATGACATCTGGACAGAAGAGGCATTCTATAGCTTGGGATGCTATCTGCATGGGAGAGGATAGATAGCAGCGAAGAGCAATAGAAGCCTCCCCTCCTGCTGCCTCTTGACAGGCATCAAACAAAGAGAGCTGATCTACATCTGCCCCTGCCAGGTCAACGCCTATCACCAGTTTCTTTGAGCCCACAGATGGGTGTTCCATCACAAGCAAAAACCTTCGGGTTTATACAAAATATGAAACAGCGCCTTAGGTAGCCACTGGCGTTATCTGTCTTCCTGCGTATTTTCCACAGGCAGGGCATGCCGTATGGGGCATTTTGAGTTTTCCACACTCAGAGCATGCGCTCAAACACTTTGGCTTTTTCGCATGATGTGAACGCTTGGAGTTTTTTCGTGCGTTTGAATGACGATTACGTGGTACTGCCATGACATTTCCTTCTAAATTTTTCTCTTATAACAAAGAGAGGAACGGTTGATTTCGGTCTTCGCCATCTTCTGCTGGCACATCTGTCGTAAGATACTGGCTGATCTCATTAGCGTTATGACACGTCTGCCCACCACACTTCTTGAAAAACGGCACTTCTATGAGGATAGCTTCTCGTAACGCTTCGCTGATGTCAACCATCCCATCTTTCACAGAACTTGCAGGAATACTCTGCTTCCACGGCATCAGGTCAATCGTAAACTCGCACATCTCATTACAGACTGCGCAAGGAAGACGCATTGACACCGTCACCCGCCCTTCGATCATAACCCACTCTGACGCACGGTATGCCCTACCAGACATGACAATATCGGAGGCCGCTGACAGCTCATCGTCGGGACGCAGATCAAGGAACGTTGGCGAGAGACGCTCTTCAAACAAGACATCATCGCTTTGGGAAGACCCGTCAATCCGCAGGCGCAATCCAGAGGTCAAGGCATTCATCAAACACACATAAAGTTCAAGGCACGGAGCCTAAGTTACGATCATATAGCCTGCTATTGTAGCAAGGCTCTCTATTTTCGGACCAGCAAGGGTTAGTAGCCGCGGTGTAAAAAAACAATATGTCAGCTAAGATCTTCCGCCTGGCTTGCCGTTAAAACGCCTAGCTTTTTGCACCCATGATCCTATCCACCTCTTCGACAACCTGCGCAGCGGTAGGCCGCGATGCTGGCTCGACACTCAGCAATCGGGCGATCAATTGATCGACCAAAGAGGCTGGATCGAGCTTCTGAACAATCCGATCGCGCAGGATAGTCCAATGAGCCCTGATGGCAGAAAACATATCGGGGACACGAAAATGACTTTCTTCAAATACTCGGGCCGCAGAGTCTAAATAGAGGTTTGCCTCAGTCCCATGCATCAGCTCGAGCAGTATCAACCCGACATTCCACATATCCATGGATGGACTGACAAATTTGTTTTGGCTCAGTTGTTCTGGCGCCATGTATAGCCTTGTGGAAACCGGAATCCTTAATTGTGTACCCATAGGACAGGCACGCCCAAAATCGCAGACACAAGCAGTCAGCCCGTGTTCGCCGGTCTGAAGCAATACGTTCCCAGGCTTCAGATCTATATGACAAAATTTGCTTTCGTGAAGACATTTCATCCCCGAGGCCACATCCCTGATGATCTGCAGTCGCTCATGACGATTTGCTTCCTCAAACGGTTTTTTCACGTATGCGTCAAGGTCTCCTCTATCGCACCACGGCATCCAGCCCCCTTTGAGTATCCCAGGATGACATCGTTTCATGACCCCCTGCATCACGATAAGAGACGCGTCAGGACGAAACAATTTTCCTATGGCAACTTCTCGGAGCAACTCCTTACGATGCAATTCCTGATGAGGGTCGCTGATCGGCTTAGCATACGCAAACACCTTTCCTCTGTGAGGTCCAGAAAGAAAAATCTGTTGGTCGATATGTTTAACTCCACCATTTGCGACAAAGCGACGGACATAGATTTCATATTCTTTTGAACCAACCATTGAATCGCATCGTATGCAACAGGTTCCCAGAACAGGGTCTTTGATAGTAACTTTTCTTCCAGCGGAGCCTAGGGCAACCAACTGGATGAGACGGGGAAGTTGCTGCCTCACGAAGAGCTCCATCGCCGGTGCCATATGTGGTGAAACAGAAGCCTTCAGGAAGTCAAAAGGAATGTGATCGATGATCTGCCGAACACTTTCTATCCCTGCCTCTACAGAAACTCGGGGCTCTTTTTTCAAAAACAACCCCGTTAAATTCTTTTTGTAATGTGCGGCCTGGGCCACAGCAACACCAGATCTCCTTCTGCGCATGGGAGGAAGAACAGCGCTGGGAATGCTAGGAGGAGTGCGTAAAGACTCAAGAGCCTTTTCAGATAAAACGACAAGTGATGCTAGAGGGCCAGATACAGGAAATTCCGCTGGAGGATCGAAATTGGCGAGCTCTTTTTCTAAAGTTTTGATTGGCGCTTGAGCTACCGGCATATGAAGCGGAGAAAATTGTCCGGCAGCCAAAAACGGAGGTAAGGTATTTTTTACAGGAATAGACATAAAGCCCTATTTTAGAAATAAATAGAAAGAAAATCGATATTAAACAAGTCAGTTATAATCAATCCAGAGATTTATAGAGCTTGAGATAGGGCGGCCCAAATGTCACGGCATGAAAACGCGGTGGTTGAAAAATCCCCACCTGCGGTACTCTGTTTGTCTACGCCCTCTCTTTGATTGAGAGTACAAATGCCGGTGTGGCGGAATGGTAGACGCGGTAGACTCAAAATCTACTCTGGGTAACCAGGTGCTGGTTCGAGTCCGGTCATCGGCATTGCTTTTTTTAAAAAAGCTCTCTCTTGCGCTCTGCGAACTCAGTGCCCAAAAAATGCTAAAGTCCAGTTGAACTAGACTTTTGCATTTTTTAGGCCCGATTTCGCATTCGTTCTCTCTCAGACTTCTTCCATTTATCATAGATGGCCTAACCAGGACGATCTATGATAAATGCAAGAAGTCTGAGGGAGAACGCTCTGCGAACTCAGTGCCCAAAAAATGCTAAAGTCCAGTTGAACTAGACTTTTGCAAAAGCCTCTTTCTGTAAAAAAAATGCGCGATCGTAGACATGCTCTTCCAGGGAAACATGTTGGAGGTGTACGATTTATGTTCATGTGCCAACTGTTGGAGACTGCATGCAAGAGATTCTACTGAATATCGAATCCAAAGAGACCCGATTTGCCAATTTGAAAAATGGCAAACTCCACGATCTTGTCATCGAGCGTAAACGCGAACGGCAAACAACTGGTAATATCTATAAAGGCCGAGTTACCAATATATTACACAATATCCAATCCGCCTTTATCGATATCAACGAGGGGGAAAATGGATTTATCCATTTAAGCGACATCCTCGAAAATACACGCAAGCTCGAAGAAGCGTTTGACATGGATTTTGGATCCGAGTCGACACAGGACGAAGAGTCCCAAAACGTCAAGATCGACCAGCTCCTCAAACCAGATCAGTTTGTCATTGTCCAGGTGGTTAAGGAGCCTATAGGCACAAAGGGCGCCCGCCTGACGTCGAAGATCTCCCTGCCAGGCCGCTATCTGGTCCTCCTGCCAAACTCCCCCCATCGAGGTGTCTCACGAAAGATCGAAGATCGATCAGCACGAGAACGGCTGAAGAGAACATTACGAGCTTTTGAAATCCCTGTTGAGATGGGTATCATCTGCAGGACAGCAAGCCAGCATGCAAGCCAAGAGATGCTGCTCTTAGAAGCCAATGAGCTTCTGGCTACGTGGCAAGGGATTGTTGAGAAATACAAATCGTCCTCCAGCACCGGTCTTCTGTACGAAGAATCTGACATTATAAAACGCGCTGTCATCACAGCAGTTGACAAACGTGCAGAGCGTCTTCTCGTTGATGATTACACAACCTACCAACTCTGTAGGCGGCTCTTCTCTCCTTATAGCGAAGAACACCCTCTTCGCATTGAGTTTTATCGAGATAAGTTTCCAATGTTTGAGCGATTTGGCGTCGAAAAAGAGATTGAACGAAGCCTGAAGCGCAAGATCTGGCTCCACAGCGGGGGATACCTCTACTTCGATCAGACAGAAGCTATGCACACCATCGACGTCAACTCCGGCCGCAGCACAAATGTAGAGACAGGAGACGTCGAGGAAACACTCGTACGAATTAACCTCGAGGCGACAGAAGAGATCTCCCGTCAGCTTAAAATTCGTAATGTTGGCGGCCTTATCATCTGTGACTTCATTGACATGAGATCGCGCAAAAACCAGCGCCGCGTTCTTGATCACTTCAAAGAATGCATGAAAGAAGATACTGCAAAATGCACGATCCTAGGGATGAGTGAGTTTGGCCTCGTAGAGATGACACGTCAGAGAAGCCGAGGATCCCTCCTCCAGACCCTCTACACAGCATGCCCCTACTGCTCTGGAACAGGCACTATCAAGACCAACGATAGTGTTGCTATCGAACTCGAACGCGATTTAAAACGTGTCATCCAGTGCCAGCAGCAATATGCCGTAAAGATCGTCGTTCACCCAGAAATGCAACGCCACCTCCAACGGATGGACAGAGATTTCCTAAACCAGTTGGCAGAGTCGCTGAATGCCAAAGTGTCGTGGGAGACAGACGACTCCCTCCACCTCAACGACTACAAATTTGTCTCCTTGATTACGAACCAACTCATTGAAATGTCTTGAGGATACCCTTATGGACATACACCGCCTACACACGGCTCTTCAGGAAGCAAAGCTCGATGACACGATGAATCGAATGGTCATAGAGTTTTTCGACAGCTACCAGCAGGCGCTCTCCTCTGCAGGCCTCACAGCAACCGATGCTACACCACTCTTTGAAGAGTATATCAGGTTCATCACAGACGAAGTGATTCACTCGACCACCTTCAACCACTTCCACGCAGCAGAACGATTTCCATTTGATTTTTACGAATTTGGTCGTTCTATCGTCCGTCCTCTTATCGATACAAAGCGCTCGTTGATCACCGGCCAGAACCACCTCCACTCCATTATCGAAGAAATAGACAGAGGCGACAATGTCATCCTCCTGGCGAACCATCAGACAGAAATCGACCCACAGATCCTCAGCCTCCTCATCACCCCCATCTCAGACCGCCTGGCGACATCGATGATCTTCATCGCCGGCCATCGCGTCACTACCGACCCCCTTGCCATTCCATTCTCTCGAGGTGTGAACCTCCTCTCCATCTATTCCAAAAAGTACATCGACTTCCCGCCAGAGAAGAAATCCGAAAAGCTCGTTCATAATGCCAAGACGCTCTCCAAACTCGAAGATCTTCTCAACGAAGGCGGAAAGTGCATCTATGTTGCCCCCAGCGGAGGCCGCGATCGCTTTGATGAGTCTTCGAATGTCAATATTGCTCCCTTTGACCCCCAAAGTGTCGAGATGTTTTCGCTGCTCTCCCAGAAGGCCACGCAGCCAACCCACCTGCACCTCCTCGCCCTCTCTACCATCAACCTCCTGCCCCCGCCAGCAACCACACAAATCGAACTTGGGGAATCACGAAAAGTAGCCTTCGCCCCTGCACGCCTTGCCTTTGGCCCCGCTCTGAATATGGAAGAGATCGGCCAAAATCCAGACAGAAAGCAGCGCCGTATCGAACGAGCGGAAATCCTCACCTCAAATATTGTGCAGATGCACAACGACCTTGTACAAGCGTAGCCATCCCGGCGGGATAACATCAAAATATGTTGAAAAACTAGCGTGATGGAGCTGTGGAGTCGAAAAGAGGCGCCGTATATCCAGCCACTGAATATACGGTGTTATGAGGCTGCTTCAAGAAGACCGGAGAACTGCCTATGCGGTCTATGATTCCAGAGGTTTTCCGATCTCTTCTGTGCTCTGAAACAGATCCTCTCTACCAAAACGCACGCGATCTGGAGTAAAGACGACAGATAAGGACTCATCGGCTCCTTCGACGACATTAAATCGAACTCCGACCAGGTGGCATTCGTCTGCTCGATCGAGTATGTCTTGTTCCTCCTCTGGACATGAGGAGGGCTCGCCTTCACACAAAACCATGCCTCCAACGACATATGTCTTTAATGTGGCGGGGTCACAGCCTTTTCGTAGTAAGTCCCTCGAGAGGATGTGGTACACTTTGCATAGTGGTTGAAGTGATGCATGTGCCATTGCGAGGAGTGTCTGCCCGCTGGTTATCTTACGTCCCTGGCAGCAGACTGCAAAGCAGGAATGAACACCACTTGTACAAAGTATGCCCTTTGTTGTTATGGCATAACT
>CAINFV010000260.1 GCA_903848235.1 Chlamydiia bacterium
GGCGCGCCGCTGGCGCTCTGCGCCTCATCCTCGCGGGTGATTCCGAGACGTTAGACATTTAATTTACCAAAGGTTGTGAGCATGAACATTTCCTTCCAGTGGGATGACAACACGATCCCCCAAGAACGAAAAGAGAAAATAGAGAAAGACCTACGCATTGAAATCCCCAATTTCCTTGAACGATTCCCGAACCCACCAACCGAGATTCTGGTGCATCTTTTCCCAGACAGGCCGCGGCTCTCATTGGAAGGCACGGCAACAAACACCGATGGCGTCACGCTCATCAAGTTCACCTACGCTGTGCACCATCCGTGTACGAGGAGCTACTACTATCTTGGGGTATCTCACTCAGACGAACGGTGATTTTGCTTATGTCGTGCAGATCGCGGTCTGTGCCGTCAACCATCAGACGCCCCCCGCTAATGGAAAATGAAAAGAAGTCCATCGCTGTCATTTGGTCTGGCTTGGACTTGAGAAAAAAAGACATACTGCCTGTTGCTGTCATCTGCCCAGCAGATGCTGCTCAGCCATACGCGGCCTAATAAGCCGATGGACGAAATTGGACTTGGATACGACCTACGGGATAAAGGCGCGGATTTTTGAGCGTGCTTTTTTTAGGCGGGGGATGGTATCCTCTTCCTGAACTCAATGAAAATGGCACCACCTCACCGGCTTTTAATTTTTAGGAGGGCGACTGGATGAAATTTACAGTAAAATTAGCTTGTGCCATAATTATTATCCTCATCTCAACTGGTTGTGCGACCACCCAACTCGTACCTGTTCCCACGCTGGATAGAGATCCAAACTCTGCCATCATAATCTTAAAAAGACTGAGCATATCTCAAGGCGTGCCAATCAGAGTAGAAATCTATGATAACGACAAGCTAATTGGCTCGCTTGCTAGGGAGGACGAGCTTAAATGGAGTCGGGAAGAAGGAAGCGTGAGATTAGAAGTAAAATGTCTTACGATATGGGGAACGCCACATCCTGAGATAAGAGCTAACGCTGAGTTTGAAGCGAAGAAGAATAATGTATATGTACTGAACTTTAGTTCGAGAGTAATTGGGGGGAAATTTGTATCAACGTTAAAGCTTGAGAATAATGAACATAGTAAAGCAATATTTACCTCCTCACCTTCTGGCGCTACAATTTTCGCCGGGCCTTCACAAGATTCATTAAAATCTCTGAATTGCAAAACTCCATGTACAGCGACATTACCTGCGGGAAAGAGTCATTGGGCAGCAGAATATTATAAGATGACTCTTGCTGGATATGAAGATTCAGCAGTAGTTTATAAAAATGATACATATAGTGATCGAGAGGTTTATTTTAACTTAAAACCGCTTCAACCAGCACAAGCGAATTCTTCTCCTATGCCGGTCGTAGAACCTTCAACTACGTCAGCATCATCACCGGAAATAAAAACAGATAAACCTATTTCTATTTCAATTACATCCCCTGAAATTGATAGAGGCTTGAAAGTAATCTTAAAATATTCAACCCTCACAGTAACAGGTGTAGCAACCGGCGGTAGTGGTGTGTCAGAAATTCTCGTGAATGGCCAACAGGCGGCTCTTGATGATCAAGGACATTTTTCGGCTGAAGTTTGGCTGAAGCCTGGAGAAAATCAAATTACTGTTTCTGCCACGGACACCCAGCGTAAATCACATACAAGGACTTTTTCAATAACCCGTGAGATCGTAAAAGTTGTACAAAAGCCAGAAATAGAAATCAAGAAACCTGTAGCAACGGTAACAATTAACACAGGCAAATACCATGCACTCATAATTGCCGTGCAGGACTATTCCAGTAAAGAAATAAATAAATTGGACCACCCGATTGCGGATGCTATTGCAATCAAAAATATTCTGACCAGACGCTACACCTTTGACGATAAAAATATTGTTTTCTTAAAAAACCCGGATAGAAAAACCATTGGAACAACATTCAATGATCTGCGTAAAAAACTTTCAGAGAACGACAACCTTTTAATATTTTATGCAGGGCATGGCGTCTGGATGGATGATATGAGAGAGGGATACTGGTTGCCGAGAGATGCAAGTGGAATAAATAATCCAACTGACTGGATACCTAACAGCACAATTCGCAATTATATCCGCGCACTTAAGGCTAAACACGTACTTCTTGTTGCCGACGCATGTTTCGCAGGTGGAATATTCAAGGTAAGGGAAGCTTTTACCAGCCCAAATGCCTCCATTGAAAAAATTTACGAGATGCAGAGTCGCAAGGCGATCACAAGCGGTTCGCTCAAGACCGTGCCAGATCGAAGTGTCTTTGTAGAGTATTTTGTAAAAAGGTTAAATGAAAACATAGAACAGTACTTGGACGCCCAACAACTCTTCGTCAGCTTCAGAGAGGCCGTGATCAATAACTCACCGAATAACCAGACGCCGTTGTACGGGGCAATCAGCGAAGCAGGTGATGAGGGGGGAGACTTTGTGTTCGTGCGTAGGCAGCAATAGTGCGCAGGCTGTAAAACGTATATTAGGACGGTTCTTGGAAATAGGGGGACATCCCATATTAATTGCCTAACAAATCAATCAACCCGACCGGGGAATTCCGGTATGTGGTTTTTCCGCCAGTGTTCAGGCCCCGGTGGGCTGTCTTTGCATTAGGTGAAATCATGGTCGAAATCCACGCAGATCTCAGTCAGTATTATTCCATGAAGGCTGTCTTTGAACAAATCTTAGGCAAGGCGAGTTTCATGAAGGTAAAGGATTACGGCTCACTTGCAGTCTGGAAAGTTGAGACTGTCCGCCTTCTCAAAACAATCGAGTATTCCATTGACACAACCGTCGAAGTTGCTGATGAAGACTGGAGGGCAGAGATTCACACAGAGATTCAGCATGGTATCATGTGTGTTCAGTCGGCGTCTGAAATCGACGAATTGTTCTCTAACCTTTCTGCAACACTGGCAAAGGTCGTTTTTCTGCAAATCGGCTTCTTGCCACTTGGACATAGCAATTTGAGGTTCACACCCCCTCTTATCCCTCAGAACTGGAAGCTCAATCCTGTTCGTAGTGTTCAATACGTGCAGAGCGAACAGCAGCGGCTAGCACAAAAGCGAATTCAAGAAGCCAGGTGTGACTCAAGAAAAAACACCTAACATGGCAGTCCAGAGGCCAGCCAGGGCTGGGCCGATTTTGGAATGTGTCGGTGTATTGAAAATAAATCGTTATTATTGGAGTCAGAGGAAGCCTTGGCTGCCCCTGACCTCATCGTTTGCTGTAAAAGATGGGGAGGGGTTTCCATGAGGATCAAGTCCGTTATCCTGTTGACCATGTTGTTTGTCTGCTTTGGCTTTAGTCAATTATGGGCGGGAGCAGAGACGGAAAAGAACGCAGTTTCTGCTGCTTGGACCTGGTTATCAATGATAGATGATGGTAACTACTCAGGCAGTTGGAATGAGGCCTCTGCCTATTTCCGAGGAGCTGTCACTGAACAGAATTGGGCAGCCTCATTGGAGGGAGTACGTAAACCACTCAGCAAGCTGATCAGCCACAAGATAGTAAAGGCACAAGAATCACACGCTCTTCCCGGAGCACCAGACGGGAAGTATGTCGTCATGTCTTTTAGGACGGCATTTGCTCAGAAGAAATTCGCCGTTGAGACAGTGACATTCATGCTCGACAATGAAAAATGGGGGGTTGCGGGGTACTTTATAAAGTAGGCCAGCGAACAAGGTGTTCCACCGGGTCGCTTACGCTCCCCGTGAACTCGTCGTTAGCCTAAAAAATTTATTGACTCTATGTATAACGAAGGCATAACAATTATACCATGGAATTTGAATTTGATCCGATAAAAAGTAACAGCAATAAGGAAAAACATGGGATTGACTTTTGTGAAGCCCAAACCCTGTGGAATGATCCTGATCTGATTGAGATTCCGGTTATAACCAGCGATGAACCAAGATTTCTGGTAATCGGCAATATTTTAGGGAAGTACTGGTCAGGCGTTATTACTTATCGGTCTGGAAAGATAAGGATTATTTCGGTGCGACGATCCAGAAAAGAGGAGGTTGATATATATGAAGGCTCGTGAGTTTGACAAAAAATTTGATGAGGGCGGGGATATTTCCCAGCATCTTGATATGTCAAAGGCAAGACGGCCGGAGCAGGAACAGAAAAGGGTGAATGTAGATTTTCCCGTGTGGATGATTCAATTACTGGATAAAGAAGCAAGGCGTTTGGGTGTACCCAGACAATCTATTATCAAAGTTTGGGTAGCAGAGCGTCTTGAAAAGGCGTCTTGAATAA
>CAINFV010000261.1 GCA_903848235.1 Chlamydiia bacterium
GGTATACTTTTATACCGCCCAGGCCCTTGTGGCATAAGAGACTGGAACAGCAACCCGGCTTCAATACCGGCTATAGAATTTTCTTCAGCGCCTCGACTGAAGGAACTTTCCCAGAAACTTTTACCACTCCATCGACCGATACAGCGGGCGTTAGGGCAATTCCCGTTTCAATTATCTTATCGATGTCAGTAATTTTTTCTATCGTGTATTTAATGCCAAGCTCTACAGCCGCCCTCTCAATATGCTCATACAGTTGGGCGCACTTCGGACAATTCATGCCATACACTTTTATCGTTTTCATTGAACCCCCAACAGGTTGTTTTTAGAAAAAGGCACCATAGAATTTACCAGTAATCGTAGACATCAGGATGACAAGCCCAACGTACGCCACCGTTTTTTTTGTTCCCATAATACTTTTCAACACAAGCATGCTTGGAAGGGACAGAGAAGGCCCTGCAAGGAGCAGGGCAAGTGCCGGCCCCTTGTCCATACCATTGTCCATAAGTCCCTGCAAAATTGGAATTTCAGTCAGCGTGGCAAAATACATGAAAGCAGCAACAACAGATGAGAACATGTTGGCGGCAAGAGAATTACTGCCAACACACCTTGATATCCATGCCGAAGGAATGACCCCCTCTTTTCCCGGGCTGCCAAGCAAGAACCCAGAGAAAAGAACACCAGCTATCAAGAGAGGGAAAATCTGCTTTGACAAAGACCAGGTGGCTTCAAGCCAATCGTTGAGCTCCCCCTCCTCACCGCTTAATGACCACGACAAGCCAATAAAACCGACACAAAATGAAATGGATGGCATGCCAGGGAACAGAAGCGCCGCCACAACGGTTGCCGAGGAGGCAAGTGTTATTTTTAGAACTTTTGCACGAAACCACACAACAAGAGACATAGCAAAAACGACCGCAAAAAAGGACGTCAGCACCCACTTAACCGAATAGATCGAATAAAAAAAGCCTGAGGTTTCGCCGCCTTTATTCCAATTCGAAAAAACCAATATCGCGCACAGAGAAGCGAACAGCACCCCTCGTTGCCATGGCGTTGTGTCGTTCTCAGAAAACAACAGCCCGGCTTGGTCTTTTGATTTTTGCATCTCCTCTTGTAAAAAGAGCAAATGCATTGCCAATCCAATGACCACGCTGAACACAATAGCTCCTATGGCCCGCGCTACACCCATTTCAAAGCCAAGAACGCGAGCAGTAAGCACGATAGCGAGAATGTTGATGGCCGGGCCGGAATACAGAAAGGCAATGGCGGGGCCAAGGCCTGCGCCCCGTTTGTAAATCCCGGCAAAAAGAGGAAGTATCGTACAGGAACAGACGGCAAGAATAGTGCCAGAAACCGAAGCCACGGCATATGCAAGCACCTTGTTAGCCTGTGCTCCGAAATACTTCATGACAGAAGTTTGACTCACAAAAGCCGATACTGCGCCGGCTATGAAGAGGGCCGGAATCAGGCACAAGAGCACATGTTCACGCATGTACCATTTTGCTAGCATAAGAGATTCAAGAATAGCGTTATCAAAACGCGGAATCCCAATAGGCAAGAAATAGAGTACTAAAAACACTACTGAAAGACCAACAACCCACTTCCACTCATCCTTCCAACGCATATGTACCCACCTGGTCAAAAAGTGAAAAGAGAAACTTATATATTCCTTCTAACAACTACCGAAGGCCCGAAGGCTAACCAGAATCCAGAAAGAAACGACGATGCCGCTCCAGGCAGCGAAGCGAGTATCGGCCATGATGCAGCAGAACGGAATGCCAGAGCTGCTCCCTCCTGAAGCAACACGATACCACTTAAGGCAACAACAAGCTTCAGCACACGTTTTGGATACGTGCCAACAGCAGCTTCATATGGCGCTGCAATATATCCCACACTCACACCAAAGCCGAAGAGAACGACTTCTATTAGCTTCTCATTGAGGCAGAGAAACGTCCCAAAAAGAGTAGCGATCACGCTCAGATACAACAGTGTCATTTTTGGTTGGCCCAGAAAGACGCTTTCGAAGAATGGCACAACAGCACAATAGATCCCGAGCACCGCAGCTCCTATCGCCCATCCTCCAATGATATCAGATGGGAAGTGAATGCCGAGGTAGACACGCGATAAGCTTATCAACAAAACACCAATAATGCTCAGAATCCACAGCCATCGCTTTTGGACAGCAAGAGCGACAAAGCCAAAGAGAGCCACGGTGGTCTGTGCAGCACCGCTAGGAAAGCCGAAATCTGGAACCCTCTCCAGACCAACATCAGGAGCGAGTACAAACGGCCTTGGCAAGGCAAAGAACTCCTTGGCATCGGAATTCACCAGAAGGCTGATCACCAGCAGATATGCCAGATTCAGACCACACTTTTGGCTGTATAGATACCAGACAGCGGCAACGAAGAGCAGGTAAAAGGGAAGGGTGTCAAGAAAACTCAAGAAAATCATCACGCTATCGAGAAGAGGGTTTCTGAAGAGCTGGAGGGACTTGATCAGTCCGATCTCAGTGCGATGTACAGCGTCGACATTGATAAACACGCCAGCTCCCCTTTTTTGTTCGAAGGCAGATTTTTTTTACAAGACCAGGTCTATATAAGCCTGTCAGGATTCAACCGTCTCTGTTGACGATCGATCTCCTCTTGGCGGATACGGCGGGTATCGTAATCACTTTGTGTCTGATCTAATTGCTGTTGATGATGTTCCGCGTCTTCTCGGCGAATCTCTCTTTGCTGTTCATCATGCCGTTCATCTTCTCGCCGCTCGTCATCACGACGATCGTCGTCTGCATCAGCAGATACAACGCTTGGCAACAGCAGCAAACTCCCCAACAGAACAGCAAAGAAGCCATGAAAACTCATGAACCGTAATTTCATACACCCCCCAACGTTATACCCAATAAAAAGACTCTGGTTATATAACTCTGTATATGGTGAGCGCGCCTCCGAAAGCAAGAATTTTTTGTCAACTTAAGGTACGCACGTTTTGTCTTAGTCTTTCTTGCTAAACTCCCAAGAAGATCCTTGTGATTGTCTCGAAGCAAATATCAATGGAGACGAGGTATTCTTCTCACTCAAAGAATTGCCTTGCGCAATTTAATGGAAAAATTTTATCTACTAGAGTTATCGTCAACTTTTATACATGGAGTTTTTTTTATGGTACGAACGATTGCCGTCATCTTTGGCATTCTCTTTCTGATCGCTGGAATAATGGGGTTTTTCCCGGAGTATTCCCCCAACAACATGCTCATGGGCTGCTTCCATATCAACCCTCTCCATAATCTCATCCACAGTATCACAGGCATCATTGCCCTGTGGGTTGGATTCACAAGCCACCGTGCATCAAAGATCTTTTTCAAGATCTTTGGAGCGATCTATATCCTCATCGCCCTTCTTGGCTTGTATTACGGCGAACAGGCCATATTCGGCCTTATCGCCAACAATATGGCAGACATAGGGCTCCACTTTGTTGTCGGTATCATCGCCCTTATGCTTGGCTTTGGCTGCTGCTGCTGCAAATCGTGCTCATAAGATTCTTACGTACAAGGGGCGCCTTTGGCCGCCCCTTGCTTCTCTTGCCACTCTTTGATCGACCTTGGCCCGAGTTTAAAATTATGCACGGGCCCCTAACTCGAACAAAAATTTGGCTTTTTTTCCAATAGCCACTCACAATAGATACCAGTGACAGTTGAAAATTGAGAGGTTTTTTGTCGAGGAAAAGGGTTGAGATTTGACCATCAAAAAACACCCCATAGTGTACTATTGGATGTTTTTTGATAGCTCAAATATCGAGGCTTTAACTGTGAACCAGAAGATATACCCAAATTAAGGTTGTTGATCGTGAACGATTGTGATGAAAATGCAGATGCTCTGCCGTGGTATAAAGATGGACTTCGATTCAAGTGCACAGGATGCGGCAAGTGCTGTACCGGATGTCCGGGCTATGTCTGGGTTACCCTCGATGAAATTGTATCAATAGCGGAGCTCTTAGGAATTTCTCCTGACGAGTGTAAAAGGAGATACCTTCGCCAACGGGACAGTCGCTACGCCCTTGTTGAAATGAGGCTTCGAAATTACGACTGCGTCTTTCTCAAAGACAAACGCTGTATGATCTATGAAGCTCGACCTCGACAATGTCGAACCTTCCCTTGGTGGAAAGAAAATCTCCATACACCGGCAAGCTGGGAGATCGCCTCCAGAAGCTGCGAGGGAATCAATGATAAAGCCCCTCTTGTGCCGTATAGCACGATTCAAAAGGCGCTACAGGACGGCCCTGAAGAAAGCAAAAAATCGTCCTAAAGAGTCAAGTTTAAA
>CAINFV010000262.1 GCA_903848235.1 Chlamydiia bacterium
ATATAGAATTTCCACACTCTTTGTATATGGTCTTATCTATCGCCAAAGACGTTTCAGGTCATAGGACACCCAAATCCGCCAGATAATCGGAAATTAAAATCAGCCACCACCAGGTTGATCTTCTCGGGCTTGATGCGATCGCACCGTAATGATCTCGGGCCGGGTGCCTGGGATTATGGCAATGGTCATTTCTGAATGAGCCTCGAATGAAAATTGATAATTATAACCAGGGGTTTACGAGAATAAAACCGCAGAGTCGCAGAGCGCACAAAGGACGAACGACGGAGACGACTATCACCAGAAGCAAATATGCAGTTCCTTTTCAAGTGCTGATAATGAGGTAAATTTCACGTCTCTGTGAGCTCTGTGCCTCTGGGGTTAGTAATCGTAGCTGCATAATTAAAATTCAGGCTTGCGAATCGGCTAAATCGTCTTTGTGAGCTTTGTGTGCTTTGTGATGAAAGTCGTAGGCCGCAGGGTTTAATCCACATGATCAAGATTTCGACTACTTGAATATCAAGTGTGAATCCTTTATCAGAGTATTATCTTTATCTTCGAGTTCCTTAATTATCGCTTTGACCTCATCCTTTGTCTTCATGCCCGATTTCCAGAAGGCTCGGAGTATAGAATGCAAATCTAGAATCTCAACACGCAAGGATAGTGCTAATCTCAAAGCTGCTGAATCCATTGAAGAGAAAACGAATCCTCTGCTTTTGCAGATACTTATTGCCTCAAGCTCGCCTTTGCCAAGAGACTTGTTGCCAAGGAGCATCTCTTGGTAGGTCTCATTTTCTTCCTCAGTAGGATAAAGGACATCAATGCTATTAAAAATCGCTAAGGGAAATGTGTATCCAAAATCTAGAGGCACTGAGAGCTCTTCGAAAATTCTTGGTGTTATAAAGAAGAGATGGTGGGAAAAGATGACTAAAAGAAGATCAAGACGCTCAATTTTTGAAAAAGAGCTTGCTATGTCAGTGTCTATTATGATGGCCTTATCCAAGAAGAAAGTCAACTCCCTTTAGCAATCTTTCTTCAGGTGGAGCAGAGACTAATCTTCTTATCCCTTTTGACTCTAGAAAGTTCTTGAATCCTTCAATAGATGTCCCTGCAATCTCTGCCGCTCTACTCATTGACACCTTTTCGGATTTATATAACTCCACTGCCATCTCCAATCGGATAGAGGGCTTTACCTCGATCATTGTTCTGAATGCCTCTTCCAGCAAAGCTTCTCGATTCCTATAATAGCCAGCTCGAATCAGGCCATCAATTCCTTCTTTCAGAACGTCTATATCGGCAGCCATATTAAATTGTTACCTTGATTACTATAATAAATTTTCCTTAGAATCTATGATGCAATCCACTATCATCTTTCCAGCCTGGCCAGCTCCGAACGGATTCCTCCACTCGTTCTCCTGCGTCATCATCTTTCTTGCCCCGTCCAGAATGTTCCCCGCCCGCAGGCCCGCGAGAGTGTTGGATCCTACGGCTACAGTCTCCGGCCTCTCCGTGTTCCCTTGCAGCGTCACGCCAAAGCTCCCGGAAGGCACGTCTCTCCCCGGGCCCCGGCCCGAGTCCGTCAGCGCTAGCCTGGCATTTGCCTCCAATTGCAGAAACTCCAGGAATCCTAGCGGCTCAATGGCCCTGATGCCGTCAAACTCAAACCCAAATTCGGCAGCCGTCTTCCTCTTGCGTGGATGCACATGGAACACCATAGATAATCGGAAATGTGATCCGCCACCGCCTGGTTGATCTCCTCGGGCATGCTGCGATCGCACTTTGATGATCTCGGGCCGGGTGCCCTGGATTATGGCATTGTGAATTTGAGCGTGCTTATTGTAACCAGGGGTTTACGAACGCCCACCACAGCAGACACGAGAAGCGCGCGGAGAACGCACAGAGAAAAAAAATGAAAATTAAAAGTTGGGCTAGCACATATGCTCTTTTTAGGGTGGAATTATAGATATGACGATCATAACCACAGGTTTACGGACAGCCACCACCGCAGACACGAGCGCACAAAGGAAATCTAGGATAAATTTTAAGTCTAAAAATTTTATTATTATTTTTTTAGTCTCTGTGCGTTCTCTGTGGTGAAAGTCGTAAGCCGTAGGGATTAATCCACATGATCGATGATTTAACCAAGGGTTTTACGAGAATAAAACCGCAGAGTCGCAGAGCGCACAGAGGACGAACGACGGAGACGACTATTACTCAGAAGCAAATATGCCGTTACGTTTCAAGTGCTGATAATAAGGAAAATGGCACGTCTCTGCGAACTCTGCGGTTAATAATAGTAGCATAATAATTAAGACTCAGTAATCGTATCTGTGCATTCTCTGTGAGCTTTGTGTGCTCTGTGGTGAAAGCTGTAAACCCATAGTATTCTGCAAAGGCGGAAGGAAACAGAGCCATGCAATTTCTATCAGATTATTCCTTTTTCTCTCAGAGCGGCTTTTACCTCGGCCATATCGTTCTTCAATTCGACGATATCATTTTCCAGTACCCTGTCGAACTTCCCGTTTATATCCCTGACCTCA
>CAINFV010000263.1 GCA_903848235.1 Chlamydiia bacterium
C
Organism: Chlamydiia bacterium; assembly: GCA_903848235.1. Classification (GTDB taxonomy): domain Bacteria; phylum Chlamydiota; class Chlamydiia; order Chlamydiales; family FEN-1388; genus CAINFV01. Next base: position 2 of record CAINFV010000263.1, read on the forward strand.
AAAAAAGTCACTTCTCTCCTCACTCGATACGGGCTCAATACTCAACGGCTAGATAGTCTCCTTCGAGATAGTCTCGGTGTCATCTCCTATGATGACTACCTTATGGAACTCAAAGAACTAGGATTTAAGGTAAACAAAGACAAAAACACTCTCGAAGAAGTATCAGCGCAGGTGAGAAGCTCTTTTGCCATAAAACTTCACAAGGCATCTCTCCCCATTTCCACACAAAGGGACGCTGCTGATCGCCTCGAAGAGAACCTAGCAACATACGAGAAATATCGTACCGACGTCATTGAGGTCAAAACCCGTTTTCGAGATATTGAACAACGGGCCATAGCTCTTCATCCAGAAGTAGTCTCTATCATGCGAGGCCCCCCTACACAACAAAAATGGGAGCAGCTGATCTCATGGTGCAATACGCACAGAATGACGCCCCTGCCAGTAGCTATTTCTGCCGAAAATCGAGTTGAGCTCCTCGAGCAAGTCGTAGCAACTCTTGATGCTGTTCACAGATCAACGCCGGCTGTTCACGAGGGCCATGAACCACTTTTTGATGCAGCCGCGTTACTTCGTACCATTGGGGCTGGGTGGGAATCAGAGAAGATCGAGATAATGCTTGTACCCCTCCAAAATCTCCAGAACGACTCTCTCCTACAAGCATTAACAGTTCTGTACACCATGCCACCTGAAAAAGTACGGCCATTTCATCCCCTTCTCACAGATCTCATCACTAACCTCGCCACAGGAAGTGTCAGGACCCAGGCTGAAGTAGAGCGCATAGTAGGAGAGCTCATCTTCCTTATCGATTCCAACGTTGACGTTCACGATATTCCACAAGAGCTTTCAGCAGCATATGCATGGGTCGAACGACAAGCGCGTCTTCAGATTCGTTCACGGCAGGAATCCCTTGAATCTGAAATCTCAGATCCTCGCATGCATCGCCTCTGTACTGAAGAAATGCTTCGAGAGACTCGCCTTCCTCAACTACTTGCAGATCTGTTAATCACGAATGACGGCTATTGCAACACAGGACTATCCACCCTGGTCCGTGAAATATTTCTCCCTAAAAAGGACGAGAGAACAGCTGCTCAGGAGCACCTGGCTTCTCACTTAAGCCTCCTCCGTTCGTCACCGGCTCTCAGAGCTAAGCTCTCTTCTGTTACAGCACCACCCCTCGCCTCACCGGGCTGCTCTCTTGTACGAATTTCTCTCGGACAGTCCCTCGAACACCGAGTAACGGCTGCCGATGCTCGTAAGGTGTGCCTTGGCGCTCTTTTTGCTTGGCATCGACAAGGCGCTCTTGGCGATTGCTTTGTCTCTTCCCAATATGAGTTTGCCGCCGACGAGGCCTCCTTGTGGATACTCGACGACTTCCGAGAACTTATCGAGCAAGGGTCTCTTACAAGGACTTTTGGGGGCAAGACATATACCATTGACGGCCTCCCATGGCAGGCTCTTTTTATCTCCATATCTACAATTCGACAAAAATCCAAAGAGCAGCTTCGTTTCCTGTATGAAGTGCCTCTCTTTCAACAAGCTCTGTCTGAACTAGGAACTGTGACGCAAAGCGCATGGGAGACACTTGTAGATCATCAGACGCCTCCTTTCGACGTACGTTCGATGTTCCTTCAGATTAACCCTGACATAGACGCCGTTCAAAGGGCGCTTTTATGCATTGAATCGCAAGGGCACAATCCTCTTCAGAGAATGTGGCAAAATGCCGCTGCCTCCATGCAGTATGTTGACACCCCAGGAAGAGAACTACCTAAAGCCCGAGGACTATTTGCAGCTGTACAAAACGCTTGTATCGAAATCGCACATGGAAGCACGCCTCAATCTCACGATATTCAAGAAAAAACTCTCTCTGAATTGTGTGCCAAGCTGCGATATTGTGTCGTCTCTCAAAATCCAAGGAACCTCTCAGTGGTAACACATGAGGAGCTATCACTAATTCCTCTCTATCAAAAGTCAGAAAGTCAGTGGGTACGCCTGGGTAAAGAAGATCTAAAACATCTCTTGGGGCAGACCTTTGCTGCTATCTATCCAGACATTGCTATGGATCATGAGAAAGAAGAGCTTCTGTTTCAGAAATACCTCGAACACCTCAAGACACAGGGTGTAATCGACGGAGTCTCTTCTGCGGATGTTGTTGGAGGAGTCCTTCTCCTCCAATTCAATGGGGGCAAAGCTTCGCAAGATATTTTTGAACGGCAACTGATTCCATGCTCATATACGCGCCTATCATCTTTCGACGTTCGGCCCTTGCTCGCATGGACACAGAAGCTTATGGAATCGAAGCCGCTTCCTTCACAGACCAGCTTCATAGTAAACGCATCGAGTCATCTCTTTCGATTGCTTCCCCTTCACAAAAGCCTTGTCGCCTGTGCCACGGATCCACAGGAAGCAATAGACCGACAGATTGACTTCGCTAACCATTTTCGAGATCAAACTCGACCATTCAGTGACTGGATGCAGATATTGAAGCAA
>CAINFV010000264.1 GCA_903848235.1 Chlamydiia bacterium
AATACTTTTGTCCAGACATACTCTGGTACTCTGACCAATATACCTAGAGAACAGCGTTACACAAGATGTAATTAACCAGTCAAATCTTCCAAGAAGAGAGATGTAAGTATCTTAATTTAACGCCGACTACTAACCATCTCCGGCAAATATGAAGAAACGGAAAAATCAGAGGTGAAAGAGATATGAGAAGAATGGCAGCACTTATAAGGTTCACTCAATGCACAAGAATTATTTTCACGATTCTCTTCTTTGCAGTAATGGGGTTCCTGCTTGACGCCTCCATTTCTTCTGCTGCTCAAGTCAAGAACTTTAAGGCAAAGCGGTCAGGCACGGATATTGTCTTTACATTTGATGTTGCTGGAGAGAAAGGCGAACGAGAGACAGTGATCATGGTCTTGATCACAGGGGATGGCAAGGAGTACACGAATGCCGATCTCCACGTCAAAGGCAACTATGAAAAGGTCAAAATCGGTAAGAATAAAAAGATCATCTGGGATGTGACCAAGGATTTTCCAAAAGGCTTTGATGCAATCAAGGACTGGGGGGTTGAGATCACGGCGGATCAGGAAAAGATAGCAACACTGAAAAAGAAAGCCGTGGAAGAGAAAAAAAGGAAGGCATTGGAAGAGGAACAGCGCAGGATCGCCGAGGAGAAAAGGAGAGCGGGCCTGGAACTGATTAAAGCGGCTGCAAGTAATGACTTCTCCCGTGTGAAGGCCCTCATTGAGGGCAGGGTGGATGTGAACGCCAGGGACAATGATGGTAGAACGGCTCTTATGTGGGCATCTGAAAAGGGCTTCACCGAAGTGGTACGGGCCCTAATCGCAGCTAGGGTATACGTCAATGCCAAAGACAAAAATGGGTATGGCGAAAATGATGCACTTAGGCTGGCAACAAGCAAAGGTCAAGTCGAAGTGGTGAAGGCACTCATTGCAGCCGGGGCGGATTTGAATACGAGGGACGATTATTCTAGAGAATCTTCGCTTTGGAAGGCATCAAAAAAAGGCCATGTCGAGGTCGTGAAGGCCCTCGTTGCAGCCGGGGCTAATGTGAATACTTGGGACTCAGATCGCACCCCTGCACTTATAGAAGCAACGGAAGGCGGCCACACTGAGGTGGTGAAGGCCCTCATTGCGGGCAGGGTGAATGTGAATGCCGAGGACAAAAGTACAAGGACGTCACTTATGTATGCAGCAGAAAATGGTTACATCGAGATTGTGAAGGTCCTCATTGCAGCCAAGGCGAATGTGAACGCCGAGGCCCGGAATAGTAGGAGGGCAATTTATTTAGCTGCCGACGGCGGGCACACCGAAGTGGTAAAGGCACTCATTGCAGCCGGGGCGGATGTGAACGCCGGAGGCAAATACGCTTCGGCGCTTAAAACAGCAAAGAAAAGGGGGCACACTGATATTGTGCAGGCCCTAATAGCGGCTGGGGCGAATGAATAGTCCGATGAAAGGGAAGCACCCAAAAAAACAGCTCCGTAGGCATGGAACTGAGGTCGGAGGAACTGCGTTCATCCCACTCACGGGTGGTTTTTAGGGACTTCAATCATTCAACGCTGTTTCCTTCTTGCCATCAGAAGCGGGTGTTGGAATTCGGGAGTGGCTATTGCATAGTTACATTGTTAATCGATAAACTTTAACCGCATAGATTCTGTTTGTAGGTGACGGCAGTTTTTTTGCATCCACCTTTTTTCTGAATAAGGTTTAGCTGATTACCAAGATAAAGGTGGAAATGCTTGATGGCTTAATTTCAGTTCGTGTAAAATGCGTAGCCATG
>CAINFV010000265.1 GCA_903848235.1 Chlamydiia bacterium
AGCATTCCCCGGAAGACTTGCTACGGTAAAATCCACAGATCCATCAGCGCCGGTAACCCCTGCTGCTGCAACCCCTGCTGCGACTCCTCCCTATCCTACTGCCGCTGCTGCGGCAACTTCTGCCAGTCCTGCTGTTCCTCCCCAACCTGCTGCAGCATCCCCAGCAGGGGCAGCAAGTTCTTCTTCCGCAGCTATACCACCAATGCCAAAAACCCCTGCACCGAAACCATTAGCCCCAATAAACCTCAAAGGGTTCCCCTGATAGTCATGAGCCTAACCGCCACGGACGTCGTGCCCACTTCCTCTTTCTGAGGATGGCACGACGGACGAAGTAGAAGTTCGCATACAGATATTCTGCGCCAGAATACAGGGCATAGGCTGCAGCAGTAAGAACGATCCACATACTCGTCATCTTCAAAGTAGCTGTTGAGATAAGACCCAAAGAATGAGGGATGAGAAGAATAGTCACAGTGATAGCTCCCATCGCTTGAATCACAGACTTCACCTTTCCAGAAGATCGGGCAGCGAGAGCAAAGCCTCGTAATGCACAGACAGTCCGCAACGTGCTAATCACAGAATCTCGATAGATGAATAAAAAGACAATGACAAGCGGCAAGGAGACAGGAGGCTGTGTAAAAGCTAAGAAAATAGAAATCCTCGAGATGCTGTCAGCCATAGGATCAAGCACTTTTCCAAGATCTGTCACCTGATCGAACTTACGGGCAAGATATCCATCAAGAGCATCTGAAGTCTCCAAGGCCACAAGGAAGACTAGCAAGACGTACGGCAACACAATCTCAGAGATCCCTAATGCTGTATGCTCGAGATAGATAAAGAGAAAAATAGGACTGATAAAAATCCTGATGAGCGTGATGACATTCGCTACTGTCAAAATAGTCGGACCGCCAATTGGATGCGCCACGATCTGTTCTAATCGTCTTTGCATCTGACTATTTGAAAGCGCTGTTGCCTTGGCATCTAACCCCATACTTCTCCTCGCAAAAAATGATTCAGTTCAGTATTAGCCATTTTTTCATTCCGCAAAAGAAAAAAGTTCCAATCGACTATCAAACGATTCTTATGATTGGACATGGTATCCGTTTTAGAGCCTCGACATAACAGCTAGCGATTGATTTAGGCAAGATACCAGCCTCTTCACAAGCTTGCGGCCTCATCAATCAGGCGAATGTTTTGTCTACACTCTAGGAATTACACTCAGAAGAATTACTCAGAAGAATTATCAGGTTCACTAAAAGCCGACATCATGTATAATCAATTGAAAGCGGACTTAAAAAACACCGTTCAGTGTAAAAGATTTAAAACCACACCATTCAACGGTTCTAGCCTGGACACATTGCAGTCAACCACATCCCTCCTTTAAACGTAAGGGAGAGGCTTGAGGGAAGAAATCTCCAAAGGCGGTTGACCAGACCCCTCGGGTATCCGAGGAGACAATTTTGTGGAATGGCAAGGGGAACCTTGCCGAAATAGGCTCTCCTTTGATGCGTTGCCAGTCCCGGACTTTTGCGGTAGATGTTCATGCTAGAAGAG
>CAINFV010000266.1 GCA_903848235.1 Chlamydiia bacterium
ACAGGGCGCCATTGATCTCATGAAGGTCGATGTAGAGGATGTTGGTATTTGCAGGGCAGGCTCCTTCTCTAAAGATGGTGGGAAGGAGGTTTTTCAGTGTTGTAAACTGGGTGTACTCAATGTTTGAAATGGCAGCTTCTACTGTAACACCAGACTTTTTCATCGACAGCACATTCAGCCCTTCGGCGAAGCCTGGCTTGCTCGGGCATGAGAGGAAGCCAAAGGCCTTGTGGTGTGACAGTCCATAGCCTATTAGCGCGGGAAGCGCTTGGTCTAAGCCCGCTAAGGGATTATTGACCTGGCGGACGATTGCAGCGTCAATGCCATGGAAGGTAAGCCATTTTACAGCACCGGTATCTTCTGCGAGCTTCCAGATGACACCATGGCCGCCGGGTTTTAAGGCCAGCTCTAATGGAGCTGCCATTGCATATTGCCCTTCAGTATCTATGACGGGGACTAGAGGTTGTACCATACGGCGAATAGCATTCTGGTTGTGTCCAAACCAATTCGCCTCTTTCCCCATCACCTCTATGTGGTGATCGTTATTTTTCTCTTTCGATGTCATGATAAGAATTGGCATCGTCACCTGGTTTCCAAACACTCTGTAATGCCAGTATTCTTGAGCTTCTACGTCTCTCATCAGTCCTTCAAAGAGCGAGCGGCCGCAGAAAAGCAAGCGTGCTGCGGGAAGAGGCTCCTTGGTGGACTCGTCAATAAGGTTAAGCCTGTCGCCGGCTCCTCCCAATGCAAAGATAGAGGCGGCACTCCCTAGCTTTTCTACTCCCGCATAACAGGCAGACCACACATCAGGAGTGGGTGTTCTGATATCTTGGAATGGCGGTGGTGAATATTGCTCTGCATCAATTGGGGTCTCAGAGGTCGTCATCAGATTGATGACTGTTGTATGGTAGCCTAAAAGGCCGCCGATTGGCGTATAGAATTTTTCGATGTCCGCTAATGTTGAGGCGAGTTTGTGAAGCGCCTCTTGCTTGTTTTTGATGGTGTCAAAACCATTGAATACCGTGTCGTACTGATCTAAGGCGATGATCAGCGCGAGGGCATACGCTTCTTCACGACTTGCTGTTCCTAGGAAACGGGTGAGTTCTGGGTTTTTCTGAAGGATAGGGGTGTAGGTATTATTTTCCATCAGGACATTGGTGCGCTCGAAGGTGTCTTTGCACCCGCCAACCTGAAGCGTCACTTCTTCAGCACGGGCTTTGGCTTTCAGAAGTGCTGGAGAGCTGTCTACTGATGGGAGCCACGCTGTTATAGCAACGGCACAGGTGACGACAAGGGCAGAGATCCATTTTATCATGCGTTTTTCCTCCTTAGGAGTTGGGCGAGAATAAAGCAAACGAGCCATCGATCTGCTTATGCAACTAGCACACAGAGGCCAAGGGCAATGCGATACCAGGCAAAAGGGGTGAATCCAAAACGGTCGATGCAATTTACAAGAGGACGGAAGACAAGAAGCGAAGAGATAAAGGCAGTCATGAATCCAATGCTTAAAACAGAGAGAAGGTCGGTTGTCAAAAGATGGCGGTGTGAAAAAAGATCGTAGATGCCGGCTCCTAGGAGGATTGGCACGGCGAGCAGAAATGAAAATTCTGTTGCCGCACGGCGGCTCATCCCTACGAGAACTCCTGAGGCAATGGTAGCGCCAGATCGGGAGACGCCCGGGACTAAGGCCAGCGCTTGTGCTGTGCCAACCCACGAGGCTTGCCGTGCGCTGATCGCCTCAGGGTGATGGCATGTAATGACGCTTCGTTGGCGTTCTATCCATAGGAAGATAATGCCGCCTAGGATTAACGAAGAAGCAACGGTCAGGCTGTTGTAGAGGCATGTCTTGATGAGATCGTGAAACAAAAATCCTGCAGCGGCAGCTGGAATGGTGGCTAAAGAGAGGATGAAGAAGAATCGCCGGTCTTCAGGGGAGGAGGAGAAGTGCTGTACGGGGCGCAGGAGCCGTCCGAAGTAGGCACATAATACTGCAAGGGCACTCCCAAGTTGAACGACAACTTCAAAAAGCTTGCCAGGGGGGCCTTGGAACTGGAGGGCCTTTTCAAATAAGATAAGATGTCCCGTCGAGGAAATTGGTAGGAATTCGGTGAGGCCCTGGATGATACCAAGAAGAGCTGAAGAGATGAGGGAATCCACAAAACTCCTTTTTGGTGTGCTGTGCTGAGCTTGACTTGGCAAAATGGTCTACGGAAAACATATTTCAAGCAAGGGGAAACAGTGTGCTTGCATTCATGATCAGCGATTGCGAAAAAATTATATTTTGATAATTACTGTGGCTTTTTTCGAAAAAAATTGACATATACACAAGCCAATTATAGAAAGAAAATAAAATAGAGGTTGTGTATGACAGGAGATGTAACATTAGATAGTAGCATGTCAGGCCAGACTGATGAGAGATTAAGAGGATCGCAAGGGGAGGGGCAACTTCAGGGGCGAAGCGTGGTAATGGACCAGCAAACCGTTCGCCATTTGAGAGGCATTATTGATGAAATACAAAATATTAAGGTAGCTACTCTCGCCGATCTGGATGTCTGCATTGGCAGGGTGACTGAGGCGCCTATCTCTGGAGAGATCCTTGCGGCAATAAGAACGCGCCGGCAATTTCTTGGTCTTGGGGACAGAGTTATTGAACAGAAAAGTGTTCAGGAAGAGCTTCAAACAATAAAAACATTGCTCGAAAACTGGATTGACCCGCGTCGAGTAGTAGCATTTCGCAAAGACAATTGTTCTCCCAAGCAAGTACAAGCGGTATATGCAATTCTAAGAAGATATTCGATAGGATTTCTCGATGATGAGTGGAACGCCTTGCCTCGAAATGTAGCGGATGAAGTAGATTACGATAAATACATACAATTTTTAAAAGTGCGTAAATTTGAGGTCACTCAAGAAAGCAGTATTGCCGATCAAATTCAGCAGCAGGCAGAACGTCGTTTTTTAGTTAGTATTTGGACGGAGTACAAGGCGCTTTTTCCAGAACTTGCGCAACGGTATCCCTTTTTTCAAAATGAACCTTCGATCGAGGGTTATAGATCCTTTATTCACTCGTTCAATGCTGATTATCATGTGTCTTTATCTGATGAATTGTCCGGTGCCAATTATCGTTCTTTTCCGGTTGGGCAGGGCTTTTTCCTTATAAATTCTTGACCGTTAAAATCTGATTTCAGACCATTCTTCGAACCTAAAAAAGGCAGGTGAAGAATGAAACAGAAACCGAAAGAATTTTATACAGAGATC
>CAINFV010000267.1 GCA_903848235.1 Chlamydiia bacterium
GTCATATGAGTATAACGTGAATGTCACCAGGTTTATCGTTGACGTTGCCCATTCTGTCGGGGTCTCTGTAGAAGGTGAGCTTGGCACAATAGGCTCTATTGAGAAAATGGGGGCTGGCGAACAAGAAGAGGGCCATGGTGCTGTTGGCAGGCTTACCTTAAGCCAGCTGCTGACAGACCCAGATCAGGCAGTAGACTTCGTCAAGAGGACTGGTGTTGACGCTTTGGCAGTTGCCATCGGCACAAGCCATGGAGCGTATAAATTTTCAAAAGAGCCAACGAGCGAAGTGCTGGTCATCGATAGGATTCTCGAAATCCATAAGCGCATCCCCGATGTGCATCTTGTCATGCACGGCTCTTCATCAGTGCCTCAGGATCTCCTTCAAACGATAAACCGCAATGGCGGAGCTCTGCGTCAGGCATGGGGTGTCCCAGTATCTGAAATACAACGTGCTATAAAAGCCGGTGTCCGAAAGGTTAACGTCGATACTGATAACCGTCTTGCAATGACAGCGGCAATCCGCACCTTTTTCTTCGAACATCCTGATCAATTTGATCCGCGGACGTATCTCCAAGAGGCGCGCACTGCTATCAAACATCTCTGCCGAGAACGTATGGAACAGTTCGGCCAGACAGGGCATGCTGCTGGAGTTCCGAGAATCACCTGCGAAGAGATGGCCAAACGGTATGCCAGCGGCGTATACGGTGAAAACGCAAAACCGAGGCCTATCACAGGGTAAAAAAATGTGTGCTTTTAGGGACTCACCGTGGAGTAAGAGACTGGGGAGAGTGGATAGGTGATTTTTCCTGTCCACGATAGTGGTGACATAGGCAATGGCACCATCCCTCACGGAGAGCAACAGACCAGACGAATTGACATTGAAGGCGTAGGCTCCTTTGTCATCTCTACAGGGTCTGACGTGAAAAGAGAGCCGGGGGTCCATATAGAGGCCGCTCTCTCTCCACACGAAGATCGCTCGTCGTTTGTGCATAGCGCTGTTGAAGGTGTTCGTGTGAACATTGTACAGCGCTTTTCTTCTTTGTCTCCTCCTCCAGAATCGCCAGGAAGCGGCGCGGTTGCGGAGGTACTGTGTCAACAGCCCCCTTCCTTTGCTTCAGAAGTGCTTTCACACCTACTCTCTCCTCATGCAGTCTCCCATGCACATGATCAGATTCAGTCGCTTGCTGCTTATGCAACAGCAGAGCTGAAAATAACAGATCCAAAAGCCATCTCCCTGTGCTGCTTGAAGCTTATCGAAAAAATGGAACTATCGTCAGGAAAATCACTTTTTGCCCTTCGCTATTCCTTGATGCTTCGCATTGTTGAGGAGCGAATCGACATCCCCACGTGGAGGGTGTTTACAAAAGAGCCTGTTGCTGGGGTCTCCGTCTGGGATCATGTGATGGAACTGAAAAACTGGGTTCCGGAAGTGCGACAGCTGATGGCCCACTCCATCACGATGGGGGTAATCCGCGGCAGAGGGTTAGCAGAAGGGGCGCAGAGCATCATGCCAACTCTTGAATTGGCAAAAGGAGGCTTTGGCGCTGGGAAGACATCGTTTCTCACAAGAGAGCATGGAAGCTCCTCTGTAGGCGTTGTTGCTCCTGACAGAATGAAAGGGGAGCTTCAGCATTTCATTCCTGGGGCTTCTAGCGGCCAAGTTCATATTCAAAGTTCTGTCCTTGCCAACGCTTTGTTTAATGAGCTGAACAGGTCCGTACAAGGACGTGTTGTCTACGATTCGGCAATGACGGACCCAGAGTATCTAGGAAGCTTTCTTCAAAAGGCCCATGAAACAGGAAAAGCAGCGGTCATAAATGACATCGTACGAACAGACATGGTACGGGCTCTTGCTGTGTTAGGTAGAAAGATTGGTGGAGAAGATCCAAATATTCCCGTCTTTCACGTTATCAGTGCTACAGTTGAAGATTTTGCAACACGACGCCGCTGTATTGCCCTTGCCGTAATTCCAAAAGAGCTCCTTGGCCCGGATACCGTCCCTTGTCAGATTGACTACTGCCTATACCTTGGGGATGAGATGGGAGGATTTGCCGAGGATGGCGTTCGCATGCGGTATGTGCAAGACCCTGAAGAGCATTGTACTGTAGAATATATCTACGGATCAGAAGATCTTTCAGAAGAAGAAAAAGCACGCACGAGATCGCGGATCGACACCCAGCTTCAGGCACTTGATATATCCCTGACTCCAGAAGGGATGTCAGGGGTTAGCAGCGTGGATGAAGAGAGGAGGAAAGAGGTAAAACGCAAGGAGCTTTGTGCTGCCTTCGTCTGCCCAGTAGCGGATGTCATGACAGGTCCTCCCTCTCAACAGAAATCCATGATACAAACGTGTAAATGTCGCTGCCTTGTCAAAGACGAAGCAGCTCAGCAGTGCTCTTCATGGGAAGAGTTTTCGATGCTCATGCAAGATCCGTATGTCAGGTCAGTATTTTTGGATACGCTGCATGCTTTACAGCGGCCCCCGGCAGAGGTATACCCGAAGTGGGAAGATCAGCACCGGATCGCTGAGAAATTGATGAGAGGAGAAAAGGTCTCCTATCTAGATATCCCATTGGCTCTTGCCATAGAGATGAATTCTAGGCTCAAAGAGGATCCATGGGCAGCTGAATAATTTCATGAGGCTTTTGCTAAGTAGGTTTTCGTTTATGGCAAGTATACAAGCGAGTTTTCAACAACTGCCGAATGTTATCCAAGAAGCGCTCAGTGGGTTTCCGGATCGTCTCGAATTGGCATTGCCTGAATTATCCGGCGCACCTCCATACTCTTCAAAAGATACAGGGCGTTTTGGAATAATCGTTATTTATCAGAAGAGCAAGAGCCCAGGGGACCTGTATATCCGAAGAAACTACATGAATGAAAAAGTCGAAAAAATCGCTGATTCGTCAGTTGCCTTTCTCTCTCCCATCCTTCACGTAGAAGATTGTGAATCTCCTGAAGCTAATACTAAAGGGAGCTATACTATTTCTCGGTTAGGATGGAAGGTGCAGAGGGGAGGGCAGGGGAGTGGCGAGGCTCATGAAGAACTTTTTTCCACGCTACAAAGCCTTATTTCGCAGAATATCGTCAGTCCCTAAATTCCAGCTGAGAACGCAAAAAAATTGATAGCTAAACAACCATTGTGCGACGTATTTTTAATGGTTTTCCGTTTATTGGAGGTTACATGATTGGTCGAAATGACGATTGCTGGTGTGGAAGTGGAAAGAAATGGAAGAAATGCCATTTCCCACGCACTCAGAATTGGGATGAGCCTTTTGAAGAGATCTCACGACGATATTTCAAACAGTGGGGGATTCTCCTGAAGACTCCTCATCAGATCGCTGGGATACGGCGGGCGAGCCACTTAGCAGCGAAGATCCTCGATGAGGTAGCAGTCTTGGCACAAGAGGGTGTCACCACGAACTACCTCAATGATGTCGCTTATAAGAAAGCCCTCGACGCAGGAGCTGTCCCAGCATCGCTAGGGTATGGAAAGCCGCCGTTCCCAAAGAGTATTTGTACGTCATTAAATGAAGTGATCTGCCATGGGATCCCAAATGACATCCCGCTTCGACGCGGAGACATCCTCAATATCGATAATGCTGTGATCCTTGACGGCTATTTTGGAGATTGCGGGAAGATGGTTGCTATCGGCCCGGTGACGGCTGATAAAAAGCTGGTGTTTGATATCTCGCTGGCCTCTTTGAAGGCTGCAGCAGCCATCTTAAAGCCCGGGGTTCTTATCAGCGCTATTGGAGAGGTTATCACAGATGTCGCTGAGGCTGCAGGGTGTAGTGTCGTCACCCAGTTCGTCGGCCATGGGGTCGGTATTCGATATCATGAGCCCCCTCATGTCCCTCACTGCATAAATGATGTTGATATCCCTCTTGCCCCTGGGATGACGTTTACCATTGAGCCAATGATTAATTTTGGCAGCCTTGATATGGTCGTCGATCCTGTCGACAAGTGGACAGCACGGACGGCTGACGGGAAGCCATCAGCACAATGGGAATATGCCTTCTTGATCACGAAGGATGGCGTAGAGATTTTGACACCGTGGACCGAGACGTCTTGTGAAGCCGAAAGGTAATAGACATGAAAAGAGGAAACTCTTTTCTCGCCTTATTTTCCCAACCTGCTGCAGATCCTGTGCTGTACTTCGGGGAACACCATTCATCAATGGTCTCTATGACAAAACCTGAAGCATGGCTCATGGCAGTATACTCGCTGAGGGGAACGTGAAATGACATTGTTGTCGACGCGTTCTTCCCCGGATGGGTGACAATAGGAATTCGTAGCGGTGTCATATAGGAAAACAGTTCTCGTGTCTGTGTCTTTGTCTTTTCATCGAAATTCCAACGGCTCTGCCTCGGTATTCTATAATACGGATGGTTGAGGACGAAGACGGCAATACCACCGTCCCGAAGGACTTTTGACAGCTCTTCAAAAATAATCGCTGGGTCTTCAATGTTTTGAAGTACAAGGATGCACGCAGCATGCGAGAAGAGCGGCTCTTTAGCAAGTGGCCACGGACGGGTGAGATCTGCGTGGATGAAGGAGTGAGAGGGCGATGGTTGATACTGGGCTGCAGATGTCAGAAGCGGCTTTGCAATGTCGATGCCCACATACTCTACCTTCTTCGGGATGACACGAGAGAGCACCCCTTGCCCGCACCCTATATCCAGGAGTCGGTCTTTGTCATGTAAGGATAGGGCGCGAAGGACGTTAGGGAGTATCACCTCACGGTGGTAGTAGTGCCCCTTTTCTCCTACGATTGAGTCGTACCATTCACTTACCGGCTTCCACGATGTTTGATGCTGTGTCGGCGGTCTGTTTTTCGGGGGCCTGTGATCTGTCTTTTTCTCCATGGAAACACTCTTTTTTCAAGAGTATACAAAAGAGTCGAAAGAATTGGAATTTACAAAATTTGCACATGCCGGTAAATGCATTCGCCAATTTTACGTTGAAAAAGTGACATGCCGCTTCTACACACTGTTTGTGACAAACATGAACCGTGAGGCGTAGCAAGAACATGTCACTCGAGGATTTTATCAAGCGATTTTTTGTATCATAGACGATGAGTTAAAAAAACTTTTGTGAAACCAAAGGCTTCGACAAAGAGGATTTTTGCGATAAAACAAGGTCTTTCCTCAAAAAAAAGTTTTTTGATTTCAATGATTGACGACAATCGAGTCTATCGCTTAGTACAATTGAAAAACGTTGCTGTTGTTGATGAACGAAAAAAAAGCACTTTATACGATCGAGCAGTCTTAGCTCGACTTTGCAGATGCGTATAGAGCCTGCGCTTTTAGAATGCGAAAAGTGCGCATTCTTAACACATGAGGAGAGGGTTAATGAGTTATAGTTTTTTGAAATTACTCTGTTTTTGCTGCTTTATGCATGCCTCCTTTCTGCAAGCAAGCTGGCCAGCCCCTGCTGCCCCCGTTGACATCTCCGAGACAGGTGGAGATGCCTCCGTTCCTCAAATTGCCATCGATGCTTCCGGCAAGGCAACAGCAGTTTGGGAGCGACACAATGGAACCAACAATATTATTCAAGCGTCTACGCAGACCTCGCCAGGTGTCTGGCCAGATCCTGCTACCTCTGTTGACCTCTCCGCGGCAAGTGGATATGTTTACGATCCTCAAATTGCCATCGATGCTTCCGGCAAGGCAACAGCAGTATGGTGTCGAGCCAGTGGATCCAACTATATTATCCAAGCGTCTACGCAGACCTCGCCAGGTGTCTGGCCAGATCCTGCTGCCCCTGTTGACCTCTCCGAGACAGATGGATATGCTTACTACCCTCAAATTGCCATCGATGCTTCCGGCAAGGCAACAGCAGTATGGGAGCGATACAATGGAACCAAC
>CAINFV010000268.1 GCA_903848235.1 Chlamydiia bacterium
AAAAGGGTCTTGAATCTTGTAGGTGAGATGCCTCCACGCGAATCGACAGCAGAGCTGCTAGGCTGTCGTATCTAGACAACCGTTCACAATGGCCTGAAAGGGCTATATGTCCACATTTGTATAGATTTTTAGAAGCGGCAAATGTCTCGCTTGGCAAATTGTTTATCGAGTAGAGAGGTGACCGTTGTCCCTCCATTTTTAGGGATGTGGTGAAAAAGAAGAATTTCGTTTGAAAAAAGGGAACCTGCGTCGTTGTTGAAGGTAAAAAATACCAAAAGTGGTAGTAAAAAAAGAAAGTAGGCAGAACGTTTCATGATCGGTTTTTTGTCTCCTTCACGTGTTTTCTGGGCTTGTCGAACCTGAAAACTCCCATCATCCGCACCCGACGTCGTTCACAAAACGGATGTTGTGTTTCTTGAGAAAGCGCTGTGAAAAATTTCGATACTCTTCCGACTGGACTTTAGCATTTTTTGGGTACCGAGTTCTTAAATCATAACTGTATGGATGGACCAGCGGTACCTAATTACTTCCTACCGTCAAGCCGCCAGCTAGATTTTGGATTAAAGTTAATCATTTTGCCCGTTTCTTCTAAGCTAACAAGCTCGACACGGGGGTTGTGTTGCATACACTGGTCGTAATACTCACTTATGCCTGCGTTCCCAGAAATATACAAAATATCGTAATCGCAATGAACTTTGTTTTTTTTAACTCGGGTTACCAAAAAATCAACTAACTTTCTTAAAATTTTATTTTTCTTAGTTGAGCAGGAAAAGACTTGACTCGCCACGCGAACGAGCTCCTCCGGCTCCCCTCTTCGAATAGGGTTCTGAGCCATCTGTTGAGCAAACTCCTGGGTGAGGATGCATTCTGTAAAAAGACGAATTTGTTTGCCGTTGCAAGGAAGAAACCCTGTCATAGACTCTACCAAAGGGATGGAGTGGTATTGCCAATAGATACCCCCAAAGTGGTACACCACAAGCCAGCGCAAAACATCAACGTACATCACAGGACGGGCGGCATGCTGCTGGAGTACGCTCCAAATCTTCGGATAGTGTTTCAGACAAAAGTTTTTAGCCTTACTGTATGTCCACATGACAACGCGCCCATGATCCTTCTGTACTCTTTTTTGCATTTCAAGATATGGCTGATGATCGAAATTCTGCTCGTTTTCCAATAGATGCTGATCGCGATCCCACGGAAAATACATCATGTGGACAAGCAGGGGGGGACGATGCGCTGGCTTCGCCTCTAGTTGACTGTAGAGGCCAAGGCTCATACTCAGTACGAAAAAAACCACATGCTTTTTCGAAACATAGTCACAATCTCCCGCGTTGCTATGTACTCGTTCTCGGGTGTAAGAGGGGGAGTGAAAAATTTTTCAGGTTTTCTATTCCCTCTTACACCCAGAGATCGGAGTCGTTGCTCTTCTCTCTTGATGAGGCGTTTTTGGAAGCTTTATTACTTGGCGAATCTCAGAGGTATCGTAAGACTTTTCCGCGACAAAAACACTGTAACTTTCAACTGTCAGCGGTATATGAAAGTCTAGAAAATATCAAAAGCACGATTTATGGACAGTTCAAAATTTTGCAACCATTCAACGGTGTACTGTGGAGCGATGGGCAGTGCCTTTTAATTAAAAATATTTGACACCCTTTTTTTGTTATAAATCCTTTATATCCCAGAGTTTGAAAAAAAGAAGCTTGTGCCGCATTTGGAAGAGAAAACTACCACAAGTGGTAGTAAAAAAAAGTAGGCTGAAAGTTTAATAATCGTTTTTTTTGTCTTCTTCACGTTTTTTCAGGGCCTGTTGAACCTGCTTGAGGAGGTGGGGGTGGAGGCGGAGCTTCTTCTTTTGGTGGTATTTGTGGGATAGGAAGAGGTCCTCGGTCGAGCAGATACTGGCAGACAGCGATGCTGGTATTCAGGCCATTGGCAGCAGCAGAAATGCCATTTAAAAACTCCCGAGAGGCTACTTCTCCACAGGCAAAAAGACCGCTGCTTGGTGTGATGCCAGTATCTGCATAGGTAATAATAGCTCCTGAAGAGTCCATCGACGTTATGCTGTGAACGAGAGAGGATTGAGGAGTCCACTCATCGGCGAAGATAACCCACGACGCCTCTTGGATGTTCTTCGACCCTTTGTACAAAGATTCTATGAGGGCACGGCTCTTGAGGCTGTTGATAGCTGTTATCCTGTCGCTTTTTACCCATGTGATGGTGGGAAGCTTCCTGGCAATCCTCTCTTTAAGAGAGCCTGATGACTTCCAGGGGGGCTGGAGAAAGAGATAGAGACGTTTGATCCGTGCGGCAATGCGAATTGCGCATGTGAGCGTGTATTCGCTGTTGCCAATGAGGATAGCAGTGTCTGAGGAGAGAAGAAAAGATTCATCATACAGGCGTGAGAGCACCCGCGTTGGCTCCTCTGTCGTAATGACAGTTTTTAAGGGAGGGGGTTCTTTGCCAGTAGCCATGACAATGGCAGGGGCGTGGAAGATCCCCATGTCTGTTGTAATATGAAAAACACCTTGGTTTTTGGTGACAGCCTTTACGTGTGTGAAGGCGCATATCCCCCCATTCTTTATGAAGTCTTTTCGTAATTCCTCGAGTGTTTTCTGCCAGGTCATAGCAGGGTGGCCGGGCCAGTTCGTCACTTGAAGCTTTGGATAGAAAATACCATTTTTTTCTTCATCGCACACCAGGGTTGGATATCCTGTCTTTGCGCAGGCTGTAGCGCATGCAAGGCCTGCTGGGCCTCCACCGATAACGATGACGGCGAACGATCGTTGAATTTCTTGGCCGTAGGCACAGAAAGGTGCCAGAAGAGAGCAGAGAACGATCAAAAGCTTCATCATATTGACGACGCGGAAACCCAATCCTTTAGGTTTGGGAGGAAGCGTCGCTCCTTAAAATTGTTGTTACTTCTCTAGCGTTTAACTTCACATGCCAACCCCAAGCTGTCCAGAGCCAGCACCATCTCGGCAACACAAGTACGAATAGCCGTCAGCATTATGTTGTTTCCGGCAAAACCTGTGCGAAATCCCCTGCACAACCCCATTTTCAGTGGAAACATTGAAGAATCCGCTTGTCCTGACGGCTACTTTTCCGCGGTATATCCCAATTTTTTTTCCAGTGGTTACGTGCGCGACGACAATGTCCCCTGTTTTAAACCCATTGACGACACGAATGGGCATTGCTTTTGACCTCTGGAAGCCATGCTTATCGACAAGACAAAGCTGCCTGTCTCCGTGCCCTGTTGCTTTGACGCTTTTGGCCCTTAGGCTAGTGAGATGGATTTTTTCTCCAGTTTCTCCAACGCAAGCAGCATCAATCCAGTGGTCTTTTGGGTATCCCTGGGAGATTCTGTTTTTTTTGGTCCTTCCACCGCTCCAGAATGTTGAGGGCAGCCCAATCGACTGGACAGCGTTTCCACAAACGAGCCTTGTTGCATTCACTGCCGCTGCGTCTTTAAGAGGCGCCTTGGCGTCCCTGAGAATGCGCTCTAGTGCCCCCGGTTTTCTTTTGAGGAACTCTCTGACATTTTGGTCCCTCTTTTTCTCGTTGCACTCACGACAGGCGAGCGTCAGATTTGAAATTCTATTCGTTCCGCCTTTAGATTTTGGTTGGATATGTTCTACCTCTATCGGTACGTTTTCTTTTCCGCAGTAGGCGCACTTTCTTCCCCATTTTTCCAGAAGGTATTCTCGAACCTCGTATCCAAGAAGCTCACCTTGTTGGTATTCGACTCCCGACATTTCGGGGTCTTGCATCTTCTGCATATCAAAACGAACGGTCTCGACAGCACAAAAAGAGAGGGGGGAAAGTCTCTGAATCCTCTTTGCCCACGTTTCAATATTGTGAACGCGAGACATAAGAGAAGGAGGCAGCCATCCGTCTCTGCGATGTCGATTCAGAAAGCGTGATTCCCTATGTCTGGTATGTCTGTTACGTCTTGAGCGTCGTACACCTCGTCGTTGCAGCAGCCGGTTTTTAATACTTTGACCCCGATGCTGAAGATTGATTCCGACTACGACCTTTCTCTTGTTTTTTCCATGAACCACAAGAGCAATGCCTGTCGTTTTACTCCCTGGATCAACCTTAAGTTCCAGAGGTTGGGTTTCTCCGTCCTCACGGTCCTTTAGAATGATCGTGAATGGGTAGCAGCGAAAAACCGCGGCTTTCTTGCGTTCTAAAAAGAGGCGTGCTCTCTTTGGAGTGCACGGCATCAAACGCTTTTTCGTACTTGACAAAACAAAAACCACAAACGTTTCTCAGTTGCCCTTACGGGCCTGTATAATGTTCGCCTCGACCTTGTCTTCTGTGGGTTTTTGTAAATATCCTTCAGGGTTTACACTTCGCCCTAGCATGAACATTTACCGCAGAGTCCGGGACTGGCAACGCATCCAGAGAGTGCCTATTTCGGCAAGGTTCCCCTTGCCATTCCACAAAATCGTCTCCTCGGATACCCGAGGGGTCTGGTCAACCGCCTTTGGAGATTTCTCCCTTCAAGCCTCTCCCTTTAGGGAGGGGTGTGGTTGACGTTGACGCTTCCTCAATAAGTGATCGAATAAGATCCGTGTCTGATGGCGGCTGAAGAGGATCGTTCGGTAAAGATGGGATGACAGTCAGATGGTCGAAGTTTGGAAAGTCAGGACTGTCGATGGCCGCTAGAATCCTATACGCAATCGCCCCTTCTTCAAGAGGTGATACGGAAGCCACCGTTGCTACGCGAAGGCCTCTTGGAAAAATACCATCCAGGCCGCTGGTTTCTAAAAGGTCGCCGGGCTTTATCAAGAGGATTTTCTGCTCTTGCAGCGACTTCTGTCCTGTCCTCAGATCCCTTTTTGGGCCCTCTTCATCATCGAAGTCGTAGTTAAATCCAACACCTCGAAGTATTGTAGGCGATGATGGGTATTCAGCACCCTGCAGCTCCCCCTTTGCCAGCCGTAACTCACTGCTCTGAGGGAGGGATTGAAGGAGGCAGTCGAGGAGACGAGAAAGAGCGGATGCCAGCTCTGGCTTTGGCAGCAGGGAGGGGTTCAGAGCGGTTGCTTTTTGAATCTCCTGAACAGCTTGGACGAGATGTCTGACCTGGCTATTCTCACGAACTACTCGTACGGCAGGACGCACATACGGGTCGGAGAGCAGCCGAACGCGGCTTGCCTTTTTCCCAACAAAATCAATGATTCCTACGAGTGAATCACGAACCACCACAGGGCAGTTTTTCTGTAAGCGAAAGGAAATGCCAGGCGTCTGTTTTCCAATATCGATCCACACAGTGTTGCTCCACGGTGTGTTTGCTTGGAAAATGACATTGGCAACTCGATATGGATATCGATTTTCTAGTGCTTCTCCAGAGTCTGTTGCTGCGGCTTGGCGTTCTTCTTCGTGCTCTTCAGCCCATGAGATGAGGGCGTCTTGCGGTAGACTGGATGGCTGTATCTCTGCATTGCCACTGAGCATCGATGCTACGATGCTTGATGCTCTCGTATGAATAGAGCGATTTGCCTCTTCGGGAAGCCCGATGAGGGTGGCAGCAAAAAACCATAATGGAAGAAACCATGTCTGTGATGACATTACCCTACCTCGATGTACTCCATGGTCGAACACCCGCGAAATGTGGGATTAAGAGTCAAAAGCCACTCTTATTTGTAGAATACATCAAATTCCCTTGAGACAAAAGGGGAGTCTTTTCTACCATTGAATCACCTTCCGGGGCGTTAGCTCATCTGGTAGAGCGCAACAATGGCATTGTTGAGGCGATCGGTTCGAGTCCGATACGCTCCAGGGTTTCTTTTTATACCCAACCAATTCTTCAACTTGTTTGGGCATATCTCCATCTATGATAAATGCAAGAAGTCTAAAGAGAGAACGCTCTGCGAAATCGGTGCCTCAAAAATGCTAAAGTCCAGCGTAGCTCTTTTGGCGGCATTGCGATATTCTTTCGCAGGTTATTATGTCGAGTGGGACTGGTGAAGAGTAGGCCCGGTATTCAAAAAAAAGTTTTTTGCTTTTTTTGATCCGCGTTCTACACTCTCTCAAAGAGCCGTTATAAAGAAGATAGCATCAATTGAAAGGGTGTGTATGACTCAGTCTTTTGAAGAGTTTACTCCAGAACAAGAAGCCTTGTTAGGCCGTTTTGTCACGAATACGAAAAGCTCTATCTTTGCGCTCTACAACCTTCCAGAGGTTGTCAAAGGAGCTCTCTTCTCCCGCTATTCTCGGTCTACACTTGGATTGCGGTCCTTGCTTTTACGTGAATTTCTCTTGAATCAAGAGGAGTCTGGCCTGACAGATATGCAGGGAGGTGTATCAGAGACCTTCATGAAAGACCAGCTGCTGGCGATAAAAAAGGCACAGAGTTTCTATGACCGTATTTTGGATGGTTATGGCGATGATTCGATAGGAGAGCTCGGCGGAGCCCACCTTGCGATAGAAAATGTCTCTATGATCGCTGCAAAAGCCATCGAAGACTGTCGCATTGGTGGCTCTCCTCTTGAAAAATCTACCCGCTACATCTATTTTGATCAAAAAATTCAGGGGGAATACCTTTTTCATCGGGAAGCTGTCCTCATGACCTCGGCTTGGAAGTCTTTGTATGTGAATACCTGTAACATGCTCTTTGACACTTATTCTCGACTCATCCCTCCATTGACAACATACATGACAAACAGATACCCCAAAGAGCCCGAGGTGTCGACAAATGCTTATACAGCTGCTGTGCGTGCCAAGGTCCTCGACTGTGTCAGAGGGCTTCTGCCAGCGTCAACGCTGACCAATATAGGTCTTTTTGGCAATGGCCGGTTTTATGAAGGCCTCCTTCATAAAATGCAGGTACAGAATTTAGCGGAGCTGCGTGAGATCGGGCGTCTTTCCTACGACGAATTGTCAAAGGTCATCCCGTCTTTTGTCAGAAGGGCTGACAGCCATCACAAGACCCATGTTCAATATGCTCAATTTCAAGAGGCCATGCGCTCTGAGCTGAAGACATTGGCAGCCACCGTTCCTCAAGAGCACAAGACTACTCCCTCCACCTCTTCTGTTCGTCTTATTACGTCCGATCCTGATGCCGTGCTGAAAGTTGCCGCTGCTCTTTTATATTCCGAGACAGATGTTGGGATGTCAGATCTCTTAGAATATTGCCGCACGATGGACCATGAAGAGGTGGCGAAGATTCTCGACGCGGCCGCTGTGTATCGTGAAACGCGTAGAGATAAATCTCCCCGTGCCTTAGAAAATGCTGTTTTTACCTTCGAAGTGATCACTGACTTCGGGGCGTATCGTGATCTACAACGCCATCGCACCCTCACACAAGAGCGGCAGCTGCTCACCTGCAATCTTGGATATTATGTTCCTAAAGAACTATCCGAAAGCGGGGTGGAAAAGGAATATCGTACTGCCATGGAGGCTGCTAAAGTTGCTTTTGATACTATTTCAAGAGAGCTTCCTGAAGAGGCGCAATATCTGGTGCCAATGGCATATAATATCCGTTGGTACTTTACCATTAATCTTCGGTCGTTGCAGTGGCTCTTAGAGCTACGCTCGCAAAGTGCTGGGCACATTTCATATCGCCTTGTGGCTCAGCAGATGGCGCGAAGCGTCATCGATGCGTTTCCTCAATTTGAGCGGTTTTTACGCTTTGTTGATTATGATGGGCATGACATAGGGCGTCTGGATCAAGAAATACGAGCAGAGCAGAAAAAGATGGCAAGTACGTAGTCTGATTTTTCGAAAAAGTTAAACCGTTGCACCCATGACAGCAACCTCTCTAAGCGTGATTCAGATTGATAATACCAACTATATTTGGTATTATACCATTAATAGGGGATTGGCCTATGCCTATGAGTGGCAAAGAGATGGGGAAGCTTTTTCAGAGAGAAGGTTTTGAGATCATTAAGGGTCAAGGGAAAGGGTCTCACATAAAACTGAGAAAGGGTTTTATGACGGTCATTGTGCCAAACCATAAGGAATTGAAAAAAGGACTCGAGCACGCCCTTAGAAAGCAGTTGGAGGAAGTAAAATGAAATACCATTTCAAAATCCACAGGGAATCCGGTGGATTCTGGGCTGAGTGCTTGGAGATTCCAGGTTGTATGACCCAGGGTGATTCGAAAGATGAGCTTTTTGCCAATATGCAGGAGGCGATTAATACATGTCTCGAAGAGCCGGAGGGGGGGGCTTTTTTAGCGCCACTTCCAGACGACTCCTACACTCCCTCACGCTCTGTAGTTGAAGTACGTGTGGATCCCGAGATTGCCTTAGGATTTATGGTTAGGCGTCATCGTATACAAGAAGGTATGACGCAGAAAGAAGCCGCAAAAAATCTTGGGATGAAGAACATATTTAGTTACCAGAGGCTGGAGCGTCGGTGTAATACAACCGTAGGAATGCTCGGGAAGCTACTCGTATTGTTCCCATTACTCTCGCTCAATAAAGTGTTTGAATAGGTCGCCTGAATCAATCTCGCAATACTCTTGCAAACTTTGAGCACTCAAGCCATACGACGACCCTTATTTCCTTGAATTATACACATTTTAATTGGAAAATCGCCCTTACATTTGCCAAGGGTTGCGGTTTGACCCTTGCGAAGCAGCCTATAGTGTACTATGGGCGATGCAGCAAGGTTCCCAAATGCAAGCTAAGGCATAAACCAATTCTTCAACGTGTTTGGGTATAAAGGTGATTTTCCAATTAAGATGTGTATAACCACGAGATGTGAGATGACATTGCTTCAACAGATTTTTTCCCGTTTTTTTGCCGTATGGATATGCGTATCCTTGTCCGCTCTTTTTTCTTCTGAAAATACACCCCAAAAATCGCCGGAATTTTTCGTTGTCATCCCCTCGTACAACAACTGCCAATGGTGCGAGAGAAACCTTGAATCTGTCTTTGCCCAGACGTACCAAAATTGGACTCTTTTCTATATCGACGACTGTTCCACAGATGGCACTGGGGAGCTTGTTGACAAGTATGTAAAGGCTAGGGGCATGGAGCAAAAATGCTTCGTTACCCATAACAGCGAACGCCGTGGTGCCATGGCGAATTTATATTTTGCCATTCATCAAGCGGCTCCCGACAAGATTATCGTTGACATTGACGGTGATGACTGGTTGTCCGACACTCAGGTTTTTCAAACACTCGCTGACGCCTATAAAGATCCATCTTGTTGGATGACCTATGGCTCATACCAATACGAACCCGGTGGGGAAAGAGGAATCTGCCAGCCAATTCCAGAAAGTTTCTTAGTGACAGGTGTCTATCGAGCGGACGGAAGGTGGATAACGTCTCATTTGAAAACGTTTTACGCAGGCCTGTTTCATAAGATAAAAAAAGAAGATTGTATGAGGGATGGAAAATTCCTTGAAATCACTTCAGACGTAGCTATTATCATTCCAATGTTTGAAATGGCGTTACCAAATCATATTCGTTATATCGATCGCATCATGTACATTTACAATTTTCTGAATCCCCTGTCAGATACACGACGACGCCTCTTACAAATCGAGACAGACTTTTACATCAGGTCTTTGGAACCATACAAGCCGATCGGTGAGCTTTTCCCCAAGCAGCCCATAAGTGAGCAAGCAGAAATCGTTTCTCTCCAACCAAGTTGAAGAAGCAGGAATTTGCCAATGCCGAAGGCCATAGATTCGATTTCGAAAAAAACAGGCCAACTATTCGCTATAGGGGCTGTTTTTTCGGAGTCGAAGGTGGGGTTTTCGGCTAAGGCAAAAACCGATTCTTCAACTTGTTTAGGTCTATTTTGCTTTGAGAAAAGGGTTCGTAGCAGCTCAATAAATTGAGGACTTTTATGGACAAAAATGGACTTTTTGTCTACATTTTGATTCATGAAAATATCAATTGGAAAAGCAGCAAGAGAGCTTGGCGTCACCACTAAGACGCTTCGCCGTTGGGAAGCAGC
>CAINFV010000269.1 GCA_903848235.1 Chlamydiia bacterium
TCGCCATCCATTTCGACACGCACTTGGCTCAGGCCTTCGTCTGATTGAAAGGCACGTATGAACGCTTTATGCCGATCCTGTAGTTGAGAAAAAAGGTGCATGATTTCGACCCGATTGATCTCTCCTTCTTCTTCATATCCGAATTGACGAAGATACGCGAAAAACGATTGTATAATTCGTTCCCATTTTTTCTCAGAGTAAAAAACGCTCATTGAAAGTTCAGGCATTTTGTTTTCCACAAAAAGAGCTGCAGTGCGCAATATTTTCTTTCGATCAACGCGAGACGACTCATCGACCAAGAGCGGGTTGCCGCCATTCAAAATCTCTCTTCTCGCTTCTGGAGGCAAATGCATTATTGTCCCAATGGCGTCAGGAAGCGTCGCTTTTGCTTGATATAGAAAGCGCAGGAAGCAGACTAAATCTTCATCGGTATACCCATCAGGACACTTCTTCATAGCTATAACGAACTCAAACGCATCGCAATAGTTCTTTCTTGAATTATTGCTCAATGGCAGGGCGCCTTTCAAAATCTCCAAAGCAGTTTTCGGAAATTCAGACAGATCATTCGTCACAGATTCAGCAACCGTCCAATGCTGTCGGAGAAAAGGCATCAGGTTTTCGACGAGAAATATGGTTTCATGTCGCAGAAGCTTGTAAAGAGAAGGACACGCATGAAGTTCTTTTGCCAAGCTCGCAATCGTACCGATTTCGGCATTCATTTCACCGACTAAAAATTTTTCCGTCTCAGCAACCTGAGGGGCAAGATCAGGTTGATATGACAGCATCATCATCTGTAGATGTATCCATTCTTTTAAACGTTCTCGTTCCTGTTCTGAACTCACTGCCGTAGCAAAATTTCCTATCGAAAGCTCACGGATCTTGGACAGCAACATAAGCTCATAATCAAGAGCGCATGAGCTCCATCGTTCATCTTCGGTTGCCGGAATCTCTTTTAAAGTTTTTATTGTAGATAGAAATTTCTGAAACCATTCGGAGCATCTTTGTAGCGACAGATCTTCACCATTAAGATATAAAATTTCACTCCATGATTTCATCCATTTCTCAACTAAAGCGCGTGGAATATTTTTCAGTTCAGAAGACAGCGCCTGTAGTGCGACCATATGTGCATGATGCAGCATCTTTCTGTTCGTGCTGAATGTAGACATCCCAGCACACCTAAGATCCTCTACCATGCGAGTTTCTTGATCGCGCGACTGAAAAACAGCTCGCATTATTTCAACGCGAATACCCTTCGTTTGTTCTTCCAAGCCTCTTTTTCGGGCAATTTCAAAGAAGACAGCCACAGACTTATCCCATTCGTCCCTCAGTTGCCCCTCATTCCAATGAGGGTTCTTGTTCGTATATTCCTCAGTAAAACGGACGGCCCAGTCGCAAACTGTTTCTTTTGATAGACTAGAATACTGCCCCATAATTTTTTTAACTCCAGCAAATATGATGTATTATTTCTGAATGCAATATGAATTAAGAAGCGAATTATATCAAAAAAAGAGATAGCATGCTATTAATTAATTGTCGCCCATGCTAATCAATTAACAAATGAAGAGGGCGCGATAATATTCCGATGACAGTTGAAGAATTGGGTTTTCGGCTATGGCAAAAACCAATTCTTCAACTAGGTTTGGGTATATAGGTAGAAAAGAGGCTACGACATCAATGCCGCCACCCCTGACATCTCATTGACGAGATCTATGGCATAGTCTAGCAGAAGGAAGAACTGCTCTTCGTTTTGAACAAAACGCTCTCCTCGCTGTTCTCTGAGCTGAACGATTAACTCTACAAGGCCTGTTCCAATATTTTCAGGCTGTATCAGCCCTTGTAGAACTCGCTTCTTCAAAAAATAGGCAGTCAGAAGCGTCCCTGTTCTTCCAACACCAGCGTGACAATGCACCAGTGTATTTTTTTGGAAAGACATCTCCAGCTTCGACACGAGATATTTAAGAATAGGAAGACTAACGCCGCAACAGTCTTTCCACCCTCTGTAATGGCACCATTGAATCAGTTGACTTTTTTGTGTAATAAAGTCTTTCACCTCACAAATAAAAGTGCATTCCTCTGGCGTTTCATCTATTTTATCAACGAGACGTACGATTACACTCCCAAAGACAGACGGAGTCTCTCTTTCCATTGGAGCGTAACTAGATTCCTCAACCGACAAGTCAATGATGTCGTACCCGCTCTCAATAATAAACCTCCAGAACAGTTCATGTTCACAAGGGATCTGCGAGGCAATAAGCTGTCTAGAACTTATCCCATCAGACACATAGTTAGCATGAAGGAAGAAGCCTCCTACCGTCACTGCAGTTCGTCGAGGGCACCGAACGTTGGAAAAAAGAGCCTTCACTTCAGGAAAAGGAAATTCGAAGTTACTTTTCAAACATGGAATATCATGAGCTGTTAGCATGGTCATCTCATCTAACGTAGAGACAAGTGCGCGGCGAGCCTCTGGCGCCATAAGTCGTGTGAAAGAAGGAACGGGAGTATGTACAGCAACTGCAGAAAGCCTCAGATGGGGCACAGAATGCAGCGAAGCAGAAGCAGCTGCCATTGGCGCACCAACGAGCGTAGCATCAGCCCGCTGCGAAACACGCTCCTCTAAAAACCTCGCTGCTTCGGACTGATTCTCTGGCACCGGAAGCAATCTATCTGTCTCTAGCGCAGACAAATCTACAAAATCTCCTGAAAGATCAGGGTCAATAGTTACTTGAAAAGACATAGCATCCCTCGTTAGATAAAGAATAAGGAAAACAGCGCAATGTACTGAACTTTATAACCAAGGGCCAACCAAAACGAGTGTACATAGCAAGAGACTTAAGAGTTCGCAAGCTTGGCTTCTAAAGCCTTCAAACGTTGAAATAACTCACCAACACGTCGTAGATAGACAGCGTTCCGATTGTATTCAGAGAGTGGTTGCACAGGAACTCCACCGTAATCGCCGGAGGAGGGAAGAGACTTTGACACGCCAGAGCATGCCGTTACGCGGACGCCATTGCCAATCTGGATATGGCCATTAACAGCTACCTGACCACCGAGCACAACATGGTCACCAAGCTTCGCAGAACCAGCAATCCCCACTTGCGCAACGATGAGCGAATGCTTGCCAATCTCAACGTTATGAGCGATTTGCACGAGGTTGTCGATTTTCGTCCCCTCCGCAATAGAGGTAGACTGAAAGCGAGCACGGTCGATGGTTGTATTAGCACCAATTTCCACATCATCGCCAAGGACTACATTTCCAAGTTGATCGAGCTTGGCATGACGGCCATTTCCATCTGTCAGATACCCATACCCACATGAGCCAACAATTGCTCCCGGCTGAATGACAACACGATTGCCGAGGATGACTCCCTCGCGGATCACCACATGAGGATGGATGGTACATTCGTTTCCAAGGGTAGACTGAGGGCCGATATAAACAAACGCCCCGATCAGCGTCCCATCGCCAACTGATGCCTCTGCATCGATCACTGCATACGGACATACCACAACATCATGACCCATGCGAGCGGTAGGATGAATGACGGCTGTGGGATGAATGCCTGAAAAAGCAGTCAGCGGAGGTTTTGTCCCTCGAAAGACTGCCAGCACCTGCTGGAACGCGGCGCTGGGATTATCATGGAGAAGATAGTGGCGGCCTGCTGGGCGTTCTGTAGTAGGGGTAACGATGATAGCACCAGCTCGACTATCAAGCATCTGCTGATGATAGCGAACGTTTGCAAAAAAAGAGATGTCAGCACAGGTGGCACGTTCTAAATCGGAAATCCCACTGATACTAAAATGAGGATCCCCATCTACCTGTGCTCCGATCCTAATGGCAAGTTCTTCGAGCGAAAAGCACGATACTTTCATCAAAAACCCCTACAAACAACGCCCTTGAGCGCTACTTCTTTTCTGCCTTCTGAGCAGCAACATGCATCTCATCGAGCTTTTTAATTATCTCATCGGAGAGATCAAGCTTGTCTGCCTTAAAAAAGCACGTCTCATCGTTGATAATAAGATCGAGCCCTTTCTCTTTGGCCAACGCTTTTGAAGCCTCAGAAATCATATCAAATAACTTTTGTACCACCTGCATGTTCGCTTGGTTCAACGTCTGGTAGAACTGATTCTGCTGCTGCGTAAGATCTTGGCTAAGAGTCTTGAATTTCTCCTTCAGCTCAGCTTCTGCTTCTGGCGTCAGTGAGTCGAGATACTCTTCGCTGAATTTCGGAGCAAGATCATTGAGCTCTTTTTCTTTCTGCTCAAGAGACTGTTCCATCTGCTTGCGAGCTTGATCAAAACGTGTTTGCTCTTCCTTGCCAACTTTTGATTTTTCAAGAACCGTCTTAAAGCTGATTGTTCCTACATTTGGAGGAACGATCTTGTCAGCAGCCATACATGGTGCTACAGCACAGGCTACGAGCAGCAACATTGCTGCAGTCCATTTTTTCATACAACTCTCATGCTCCCTTACGTGAAATGCTATAGTCTACTAAAACCCAACGCCGATAGAAAAGAAGAAATGTCGGGTATCCTTCTTGTTTTCAGGGTTGAGTGGATATCCCATCCCAAATGTCAATGGCGTCGTATCAGAAATATAAAATCGCAATCCAAAACCGGTCGTCATCTGAAGACGGCCAACGCTAAACTGATGCCACCATACATTACCGATGTCAGTAAAGACAAATCCATTCAGCTTTTTCCAGATGGGATGCTCATACTCGCCAGAAAAGAGCAGCGATGTCATGCCCCCTCGTGGCGTTCTTTCGCGATCATGAAACTTCGGACCTACCATGTTGTATTTAAACCCACGCATCGTAGCATCTCCACCTAAGTACAGACGCTCATCTAATGGCAAATGTCGAGGACGCGTTCCTAACACAGTTTGTATGCCCTGAGCATCCCCTCGAAATTTAAAGACACCCGTTCCATATGGAGAGTAGAAGCATGAGTTCAGATAGGCAAGCTTCATAAAATGATGGTCGCCGCCAACACCTGCATACTCCACAGAAAGTTCAGAACGAATCCCCTCTTTTGGCAACACAGGATGGTTTGTCGAGTCATAATATAAGGCAACGCCTACGGCAGAAATCATTCCCCCATTCTTCGACTCTCGAATCAGCTGACGGTTTCTTCGGGAGTGGTGAATGTCTTTCAAGTCGATCTCTGAATTTTTGATGCGATAGTGGGTTCCGAACTTCAGAAATGGATTCAAATCATATTTTCCAGAAATAACAGCCTGATCTGATTTGATCGTATAGTCGCTTGATGCATACGAGTTGCGTATCTTCTCTAAATCAACGCCTAACACCCAATCGGTATCGAGGAAGTAAGGCTTTGTCCACGCTGCCTTGTAGGCAAGTTGCTTGGTACCTATTGTCACGCTGGCAGTGGCATTTTCACCGCCACCACGAAGAGCTCGAAAGCCATCAGTGAATATTCTAGGAACTCCCAGCAAGCGGAAGTTCGCCTCCGAGAGACCAAAACCACCGGAGATCCCCTCGTCGGAGTTCCATCCGGCAAAAGCCATAAAGCGAGCCGTGGTCGATATCTCTTCTACCTCGATATGAACATCACGAAATGCTGCCTCTCCGCCGTCGAGTCGACTTGATTTAACGGCATAGACGTTGACAGTTTTAAAATACCCAATGTTACGCAACCGCTCTTCAGTCTTCGCCAATAGGTTGGTGTCAAAAACAGCTCCAGGGACAAGCAGTGTTTCATGAAGGATGACACGGGTCTCTGTAATCGTATTACCAACAATATCGATCATGCCAACGCGAAAACACTTCCCCTCTTCGACGCGAAAATTCACGTCGTAGATCTGTTCATCCTCACGAATTCTCGGCTCTGGGACGATGGCGGCATCGATATAACCTTTCGCGCCGTACAGGCTATACATATTCGTACCCGCTAGGCGGATGCCTTCTGGAGAATAGACGTCTGACGTCACGAGCCCGGCTTTCTTCAACAGCGCCTCTTGAGAGAAGAGAACGCTTCCTGACGTGCTGATGTTTCCAAGGAGATAGGTCTTACCCTTATCCACAGAAATTTCGATGATAATACGATCTTTAGAGTCTTGTGAGGGCACGATAGAGGTCGACACCTTAGCGTCGAGAAAACCTTTATTCTGAAAGTATCTCAGAATCGACATCTCATCTTGTCGAAAGACATCTTTATAAAATGTCCCTTGATTGGTCAGCCACGAGAGCCACAGACAGTATTCTTTGGTCATCAGAGAATCACAAATCTCATCGCTTTCAGTTGTCGTACATCCTGTGAAGCGAATCTCTTCGACATACCCTGCACGGCCTTCTTTAATAGTAATCTCAATATCAATTGAGTTTGGCTCGGAGAGAGGAACTGCCTTGAAATCTATGTCGGACTCAAAAAACCCCTTTTTCACGTAGTACTGACGGAGCTTTTGGATAGCCTTTGAAAATGCCTGACGGTCGTAGACGGAGCCAGCAGCAATGCCAACTTCTTTTTCAAGTTTGTCTTGCTCGACAAATTGATTTCCTGTCCAGATGATCTGATGGATGATTGGCTTTTTCCATACCTTTAGAGCAACTGTCACCTCGCCATCAACCACTGTCACCGTAGGCTCTACGCGGTCAAATTCCCTAGCGATTTGCTTTAAGTCTTTGTCAAACTCTGTCTGCGAAAAACGCTCTCGCTCTTTTGTCTGCAGAGTCTTGAGCACAGCCTCTTCGCTACCTGCCGGCTCTCCGACAATCTCAAAGGAAAATGACTTTATAGGAAGCGCTTCAGGGCTCCCTGCTACCGCAGCCCAACTCATAGAGGCTATGCAAATTAGACCGCAGAAGCACAAGCGACGCCAAAAACCTGTATTCATAACTGAAAATCTCGAGCTATAAGAAGTTCTGAAAAGAAAAAAGAAGCGTACGACGGTCGGGGGGTATATTGCAACCCGACTTTTGCACTAGGCGAATGGCATGCGTCCATCGCAGGGACAAACCAACGTTTCCTGCGTTTCAACGAGTCTTTGCTATCATTGGAATTCTTTTCGGATGACCACGGCCGATATCATTATAAACGCTGATTACCGCCTGCTTGCGAAGTAGAGGCTTTTGCCGGACGACGATATCAATGTCCATTCCCAAGTCATTCAAGAAGTGAATCAGTCGCTCAACAGAAAACCCTTCAAGTTTGCGCCGCATTAAAGCAGACACCTTTGGCTGATTAATCCCCATCACTTTGGCTGCCGCCGCTCGGGTCATTTTTTTCTTCTTAATGATCTGCTCAATTTCCCATACGAGCTTAGCCTTCATAAGCTCCTCTTCGGGATTGTCAACGCCAATATCCGCGAAGACATTACCACTGCTCATCTCGCATTCGACTTCTTCAACTGGACTTTAGCATTTTTTGAGACCGAGTTCGCATTCGTTGTCTCTCAGACTTCTTGCATTTATCATAAATGGCCTGCCCAGGCCGATCTATGATAAATGCAATCGTCTGAGAGACAACCCTCTGCGAACTCGGTGCCCAAAAAAATGCTAAAGTCCAGTTCA
>CAINFV010000270.1 GCA_903848235.1 Chlamydiia bacterium
AGCTAAGGAGATGAAGAGAAAAAGCTAAGCAACTAGACAATGATGGGTAGGGTTTACCCAACCATCCCGAAGAGGGACAGAACCGGCAAAGATAATTGTCGTTGACCGGAAAAGATAATTGACGCGAAACAGTCTCGAGAAGAAAAATTGGAAACCCTTCTCGCCAACTATTATGAGGTGGAAGAATCGCAAATCCTTCTTGCTGCCACGGGAAGCTCCGCTCTCTGCGCTCTGCTGATGGAATTTCCTTGTTCTAAAATCGCGCTGCCATCTTTTTGTTGCCTGGAAGTCGTCCAAGCGATTTTGCAAGCGGGTAGCATCCCCGTCTTTCTCGAGATGAACGAACAGCTTCAATTCACGGAGGAAAGCGTTCATTTTGCCGCAAGCCAAGAATGCACATTTTTCATTTGGCCTCATTTATTTGGAACGAGAACGATTCCTCTCCGACTAAAGATCCTCATTCGCTCATTGAAGATGTTTTTGATCGAAGATCAAGCCCAGTCGTTCCCTGAATTTGGGACTACTCCTCCTTTGCACGTGGATGCGGTGCTTTTTTCTTTCGGCCTTTCGAAAAAATTGGGGGGAATCGGCGGAGGGGGCCTCTGTCTGTATCACAAAGAACTCCGAGCGGCAGCTCCCGATCTCGGCAAAACCTCCTATGGATGGAAAGACCACCTAAGAAGCCTCCTTTTCTCAAAAATACGTCTCCATAGTCCGTCTTTCGCTCACCGTCTAAAACTCTTTCCTCATCAGGAATCCGATTTAAAGACGCTCCTCGAGAAAAAATCTCTCCTTATTCCTCCTCCCCTGCTGAAACTCTCTTCGATGCAGAAGGAAAGGACTGTATTTCTTTGGAAAGCCTATGTACAAAAAAAGGATTCTTTCTCTAAAAACCTGGAACATCTTAAAATAGCAGCGAAAAAATGTTTTGGAACGGAGTCCCTCAAGTGGATGGAAGGGATTGAATTCCCCTCTATTTTTGCTCTTGATGGAGGGTTCAATCGCCACGATCTTTTCTCTTACTTTTCTCAAAGAGGAATCCAGACAACATGGTATTATTATCCACTGCCCAAACTCACTGCTTTTCAAAACTTTCTCCAGGAGCCCTTGGCGACAACCCCCAACATCGCCTCTCGAATTGTAGTTCTCCCTTTTCAGTGGAAACACTCTGACAGACAAGTAAAATATCTTATCCAAAGTATTGGTGAATGTGAAGATTACGATTCTCGATGACTATCAAGCAGATCTTTCCTTGAAAGAAAGTTCTTTCGCTTCCGTTTTCCATGTGAGCAGTTGGAAAAGAGCCGTTACGGAACATGTAGGAGGAAAAGCGCTTTTCTTTTTTTGTAAAGAAGGGGACTTTTCTTGGCTGATTCCTGTTTATCAAAAACTTCCCTGGTCGACGCAATTCCGCATAGGCGGGATCGGTTATGGAGGCCCAATCCCTCTGTATAAAACCACCTCTCCGCTGGAAGAAAAAGCAAACATAGATCGACTTATTCGCATTTTGGAGCAGCATCTCGACCAAAAATGTACGAGCTATGCGACCTTTCCTTGGGAAAAATGGGCAGAGT
This sequence comes from Chlamydiia bacterium, assembly GCA_903848235.1. Taxonomy (GTDB): domain Bacteria; phylum Chlamydiota; class Chlamydiia; order Chlamydiales; family FEN-1388; genus CAINFV01. The sequence continues at coordinate 1,575 of CAINFV010000270.1, forward strand.
TACCGATTGCCAAGCCAGATTTTCTCACCTTCACCCAAATAATCCATCTCGATCCCAACCCCTCTTATTTATTTGAGAAGGTCCTCACAGGAAACGTTCGCACGGCAATCCGTCAAGCGGAACGGCAAGGGGTAAAGACTAGAAAACTCGATCAGGGAGAGCTCCAGATGGCGCATCACCTTCTCTCTTTGACCCAAACGCAAGTAAAAGCAAGCTACATCACTCCGTTTTCTTTTTTTCAACACCTTGCTTTAAGCGGCGAAGGTGCCGAATGTTGGGGAGCTTTTCTCGAAGATGGCCGCATGGCCGCCATGTCTGTTCTTCTCTATGCTCACGAATCCGCCTTTCACTTTTTACATGGATGGGATCGCGCCTTCGCTCCTCCAGGAACCAATCAAATCCTTATTTGGGCGATGATTCAGAGAAGCTTGCAATGCAATCTTCGCACCTTCAATCTGGGAGAATCTCATAGCGATAGCCTGAGAGAGACGAAGAAACGATGGGGAGCTAAAATGTATCCCATCTTGAGAGGATGTTTTCAGTGAACTCTCTTTCTCTCTTTTTTCTTATTTTTTTAACGGAGATTGCCACCGATCTCTATATTCCCAGCCTGCCTCTCCTTCCTGATATTTTCTCTACGACCATCGCGCTTGCTCAAGCGACCATGAGCTTTCATTTAATTGGGTTTGCTATAGGACAGCCCATTTGGGGGATTTTATCAGACCGTTTCGATCGACGAAAAACCCTTTTGTTCGGATTTACCTTTTTCATAATCAGCAGCCTTGCTTGTGCCTTTTCCCATACTATCCATTCACTGATCTTTTTTCGTTTCCTTCAAGGCATTGGGGGCTCTTCCGGTCCAGTGATAGGCCTCGCGCTCCTCAAAGAATCTTCAGAAAGCAGCGTGATAATGATCAAGAGGGTCTCTTTTCTCACCACCCTCCTCTCTATTTCGCCGATCATCGGGCCTATTTTAGGGGGAGCTTTTCTCAGTTTTTATGGATGGCAGATCAATTTCCATTCGATCGCCCTCGCGGGAGCTCTCGCTATGATCTTTTTTTCTTTACAGTTTCAAGGAATGACAAAGTCATTAAGCAGTCCCTGCAGTCCAGTTTCCTCAAAACTCTTCCTGCTCCCTCTCTTGGCTGTCAATGCACTGCTCGTTTCCTGTGTGTGGATCTTTATCACCGAGGCCCCATTTTTTTTGATCCAAAAATTTAAAATTTCACCTGTTTATTACGGATTCTATCAAAGCGCTACGGTGATTTTTTACATCTTGGGAAGTGTCATTACCAATCGAGGAATTCAACACTGGGCTGCCGCGAAAATTCTAAAGATTGGGTTGATTCTCATAACAACAGCATCTATTTCTTTGCTTACTTTCACTCTAAGTGAGTCTCTGACCCCTCTCAATTTTCTTTCTTCCTTTTGCATTTTTGAATTGGGTCTCGGAATAACCCGCCCTCTTTTAATCGACAAGATCCTCAACGCAAGAACCAACATGATCGGGGCTGTCTCTGCCTCGATCGGCTTTTGTGAAATTTCCCTTAGCTCTCTATTTCTACTCGTCCTTCCTTATATTTCTTCCTTTCTCTTTCTTGCTTGCATTCCCCTGATCGCAATCAGCATTTATATTTTTTCACTATACACAAATGAATCCAAAAGTTGGGAGTTTTTTAGTCCACCCAAGGGTGTCGATGAATAGTTGAGGCAGGTCACACTATTTCCATAACCAGGAGAGACCACCTTTCCTGCATCGAAGCCAACTTGCAGTAAGTTAGCGAGATCGAGCGAAATATTGGAGCGCAAAAAATGTCAATGAAAAATCAAATGTTCAGGCCGATAACAGTATACTTGTGATAAATATTCACGTTGCACACATTGCACCTCAAACCCAAGATGGAAGAGCTGGGCAGTCCATTGCTTCTATGTTGATTGCAATCTTGCGACATATCATAGCGATCAATGACTGCGCGTCCCTGAAAGTGGCGATGGATCAATATTCTCGAAGTCACCTACAATTTTAAATCTTCTTCGTATCTAAACCTATCTATGGTTTTTATTGCATGGCGAAAAAACAACTTACCCCGACAGCCAGCTCTCCTCGCGTGACCTCAATTCCTCTTGGCTTTGCCGAAGTGTTGCAGGAATTAAAAAAGAAGATCCAAGAGGCGCGACTCAGCGCAGCTGTTGCGGTGAATCAGCGACTTATCAAGCTTTATTGGGAAATGGGCAAAACAATCTTTGAGATCCAGCAAACTCAAAAATGGGGCTCTCGAGACGTTGAATCATTAGGAAATGAACTGCAAAAAGCGTTCCCTGGAATCTGCGGATTCTCACGATCTAACCTATTCAAAATGAGGGCTTTTTACCTATCTTATGAAAAAGTCTCACAGACCGTGAAACAATTTGAAGAGCTCCCTATTGCACAAATTCCTTGGGGCCATAACATCATCTTGGTTACGAAAATTAAAGATACTGAAGAACGTCTCTGGTATGCCCACATGACCATCGAAGAGGGCTGGACCCGAGACGCTCTTGAAGATGCAATCGGCTCTAAATACTTTCGCCGGCATGGCAAAGCCATCACCAATTTTAAGGATCGACTCTCAGAGCCACAGTCCCAATTAGCGCAGGAAATCTTAAAAGACCCCTATCAATTTGATTTTCTCGAATTGCGCAATGGATTCAAAGAAAGAGAACTGGAGCAGGGACTGATTGATCACATTCAGCAATTTCTCATTGAGCTTGGACAAGGTTTTGCCTTCGTAGCACGGCAATATCATCTA
>CAINFV010000271.1 GCA_903848235.1 Chlamydiia bacterium
CATTTCGCATGCAATCCCCTAAATTATATGTAGTATCACATATACTATATAAATCTTATTAAATTGACTATTACTATCGATGAATTAATGAGAATCTATAATGATTACAACATAGATAATCTTCTAACCGAAGACGCATGTAGCGCTCTCTCCTTCTCTACTGCACCCGGTAGTTACTGGACCACATCTCCAAAGCTCCCGAAGGTGCGAGAGCAGCAGTCGCGCTCCTTTGGGCTCGAGTGAGATACTGGTGGTCTATGAGCTGCCACGACCGCAGACACGAACGCACAAAGGAATTCTAGTAAGCTTCCTCGTTAATTATAACCAGTGGTTTACAAACGATCCACCACAGAGACACAGAGCGCACAAAGGACGCACAGAGAAAAAAACGAAAATTATGGGTTGGGATCACGCGCATGCTATTTTTTGTGTTGGAATTATAGATATTCTAGGGTAAATTTCAAGTATTAAAAATTTTAATAATTTTTTTTAGTCTCTGTGCGTTCTCTGTGAACTCTGTGTCTCTGTGGTGGGAGTTCGTTAGTAGTATGTATAATAATCATGCGATGATTTTTCTTTAGCCTGTACTTAATTTAGACTTTTTGTTATCGTTTCTAGCCCATAAGTCGAGCGAGTCATTCATTTGCATTTGTTCAGATACATACCGCAAATTTAAAAACATCCTGCGTTGGCTTTTTGTCCAAAATCTAAATCCGGTTTTCTCATAGAATTCCAGGGCACCCTTCTTTGGATCTACTGCCAAATATCTGCACCCAAGGGGACTCTCCATGGCATAACCAATAGCAAGGGAAAGGAGATAGCTCCCAACGCCATAACCATGAAGCTTTTTGTCTACAGCAAGTCTTGCGATTAAGATGCAAGGATATACAGGATATTCACAGTCTTCGATGATTTGACTGGGATCAAGCTTATCTTTTTTTGCCTGGACGGAATCTGCTGCCATGGAAATGAAGCCTGCGACACGGTCCCTATAAAAACAAAGATGCGTTTTGCTCAGGAATTCATTTTGCTCTCGGAGCGAATCATTCTTCAGAAAATCGTTAAGCTCAGCATCGCCGGAATCGAACTGAGAAAGGTCATACCTGGAACTATGCAATAATACGGAAAGCTCCTTTTCCGGAATTCCTGACATCAGAATTTATTACGATTAGCTCTGTAAATTCTCTTCGCTTTCCTGAAAAAAGCTAGCTGCTCGGAGGTAAAAACTATGCTGTTTTCGTTCCGGAGGAATTCTTCAGCTTCAGCGCCCTCAAATACCAATCCAAGTTTAGTCGGCCTTGCCATTTCTTGACACCTCTATTCATAAATCTATATTATCGCGTACTATGCTTTTAGATTAAAGCAATTTCGCTCCGGTTTCTAATCATATGCAGGCTACAAATGCATCCGACCCAATCGGCTCCGGTTTTTTTTGGTGCTTATATAGTTGAAAATTATTGCCTGATAATTAAACTGGTGTTAGCGAATCGGCCAAATCGTCTTTGTGCGTTCTTTGTGAGCTTCGTGTGCTTTGTGGTGAAAATTGTAGACCTCAGGGGCTAATCTCATTTTTTTGATGGCTTAGAATTTTGAGAATGAGACTTATGCCTCGGCTTTATCCTGAATTTTTATCACAATCTCATGCAGAGGATTGGCTTTAGTCAATGTTGATGCGTCGATGATCTCGATCCCCATGATCTCCCCCTGCGGTCCGTAGTCGATCAGAATATTGGCCTCTACTTCGACGGTATCGACGATCCTACCGTCACAGAACTTCAGATACATAACATCATAATTGGGATCATAAGAGATCTTCATTCATTTCTCCTTATATATTTGTCCACTCTTGAAGTGCAGTAAGCACTAACTACTATTATTGCGTCGTCTTCTTCCTCGTATACAACACGTAATAACCGTCCTTATATTAATCTTTGTGCAATCTTTCTTTTTTCATTTTTACAGTCAATAATTCCAGGATATTTTAGTGTTGATTTGACCTGTTCTTCGGTTATGCTTCTCTCTTTCATTCGGTCCAGGGCATGTTGGACAAAGATTACTTTTTTCATTGGAATTCGCAATTCTCCATGCCTCTCATCCCGCATCCTTGGACCGGTGATGGCAGATACAGTCTCGGTTAGGAGGGGCGTGTTAGGGCATTGTGCAAACCAGTGGTTTACGGGGATAAAACCGCAGAGTCGCTAGAAGCGCACAGAGGACGAACGGACGGAGACGACTATTACTAGGAGGCAAGTATGCTGCTCTTTTCAAGTGCTTGTAGTAAGGTAGATTTAACGTCTCTGCGAACTCTGCGTTAATATTCATAGCTTGATAATCAAAACTCAGGTTTTCGAATAGTCTAAACCTCTTTATGCGCTTTGTGGTTTCGTTTTTTGAGAAAAAATATTATTTTGGAATCGACGCACTATTTCTTACGAAACCATCTTATCGTCTCTTCCAACCCAGAATCCAGATTGAAGTCGGGCTCGTATCCCAGCTCCCTTCTCGCCTCAGAGATATCAGCTAGAGAGTCTTTAACATCTCCCTGCCTTGGCTCATCATAAATTGGATCGAGCTTGATGCCAGTGATCTCCATGATCTTGCCTGCCAGCTCATTCAAGCTCACTCTCTGCCCGCAGGCGATGTTGAAGACACCCTCCGCCGGAGTTTGCATGGCCAGGATATTGGCCTGCACCACATCTTTAACGAAGGTGAAATCTCGGGTCTGCGTTCCGTCTCCGTAAATCACGGGCGGCTCACGGGCTAAAACCCTGGTGATAAATTTGGGTATCACCGCTGCGTACTGTGATGCTGGGTTTTGCCTCGGCCCATAAACATTGAAATACCGGAGACATGCGGTCTTCAGGCCGTAGACTTCAGAAAAGACTCTGCAATAGTATTCTCCTGCCAGCTTGGAGATGGCGTAAGGCGATTTGGGATTGGGCTTCATATCTTCTCTCTTGGGCAGCATCGGTGTGTCGCCGTAGGCCGAGGAGGATGAGGCATAGACTGTCTTTCTCACGTTGCAGTCTCTGGCGGCCACGAGCACCTTGAGTGTCCCTTCCACGTTAGCCTCGTTTGAGGCAATGGGATTGTCCACAGATCGCTGCACTGAAGGTATGGCTGCCTGGTGAAAGACGGTATCCGAGCCTGCAAATGCTTCTTTTAAGAGACTCAGGTCGGTGATGCTGCCTTCAATGAAGTTGATCTTATCAATGATCTGATCAAGGTTCTCTATCCGTCCTGTGGATAGATTATCGATTACGGTTACCTCGTGTTTCTTCAAGAGCTCCTCTGCTAAATTTGAGCCGATGAAGCCTGCACCGCCTGTCACGACAACTTTCATTAGACTAGTTCAACTCCTAGTAATAGTAAATATGCCATCAATCTCTCCTCTCCCGTACTACCTGGCCTTAGCTTTTGTAGCCCAGCTCACGGGCCTTGGCTAAAGCTGCGTCCGATTCAGAAGAACGACTAAGTGCTCTAAGAGCGTCGCTTTTTCCTTTCCAGGCATCGGCATATTTGGGATTGAGTTCGATTGCTTTGTCATAGGCTTGAATCGATTCGTTCTTTTGTCCCAGACTGGCAAGAGGTCCGGCTTTGGCGATCCAGTAGCTCGGTTCCTTGGGGTTGAGTTCGATGGCTTTCTCA
>CAINFV010000272.1 GCA_903848235.1 Chlamydiia bacterium
TCGATGGTTCCTATAACCTCAGGAATAATGATCTTGGATCTGTACGGAAAAACCCTATGTACAGAAAAACGCAGCCCTCAGCGCCTCAGATTCGGGGGATGCCATCGCCTCCTCCGCAGCCGAAGAACATCAAGACCATCGTTGCCAATAAGCATGTTACCAATGGCAAGGTGTCGCTGATTGTTCCTGTCTATGACTTCGGCTATGTCTCACATCTGATGGAAGCGCAATCAGCCCTCGTGGAGGAGACGATCCATGAGAAAGAGCGAGTACAACAGGATCTTCTCGTAGCTGTGGCGATCAATATGTACCGCGCTCTTGAAGGGTCAAAAATTGAGGCGGTGGTTCAAGAGTCGCTGAGGGTTCTTGGCGCTCAGCTGACAACAGCTGCGGACCTGTTTTCTGTTGGGCTAGTGACGCATAACGATGTCCTTGTCGTCGAGGTTCAGCTTGCCGAGCGAGAGCAGGAGCTGATTCAGGCCCGGCATAACATTGAAAGCGCTTTGTGCTCCCTCTCGCGATTGACAGGATGGCAGATAGCACAGGTAGCACAGCTTGAAGATATCGAAGAGCAATTCTCATGGGAAGAGAGTGTCGATGCTATTATCTCTCAGGCTAATGAGATCCATCCTGTGTTGAAAAAAATTCAAGCCAGGACAGCGGCTGCTGCCAGTGATTATCAGGCAACGAGGGCTGAAAACTATCCGGACATAAACGCCTTTGTGAATCTCCACTCTTCTAATGACACGTACTTGCTGCATAAAAATTGGGTTCATGGTGGTGTCTGTATTGAAATTCCGATTTTTGATGGTGGCATTGTTGAGTCGAGGTTAGCGCAGAAGAGAAAACAGCTGTCAGCATTGGATTTTCGCTATACTGAAGCGATAGAAGATATTCACCTTGGGATCCGAAAGGCGTTTCTTGAAGTAGACAGTGCTAGTCGCCAGGTCCCAGTAGCGCTCAAAAGCATCAAGCTTGCAGAAGAGAACCTGATGATCTCTAGAGACCTTTTCACAGAAGGGTTGATCATGAGCGATGACGTGCTCAATGACGAATCGCGTCTCTCTCAAGCTCGGTCAAACTATTACCAATCTCTGTACGACTTTTACATTGCAAAGTCTGAACTCGACTATGCCTCAGGGCGTATTCAACGACAAGGAACAGAACATGTTGGATAACCGTAGAAAATATGCGCTGTGTGTGCTTTTCGCTCTCCTCGCACTCTCATCTGTTACGATAGCTGAGGAGGGACAGGCGATTGAACAGAAGACTATCTGTGCTGTAGGGACTGTCTACCCTCTCTATAAAAGCACTCTCGGAAGTGTTGTCTCTGGCAAGGTCGCTGAAATCTTTGTTGAGGTCGGAGATGGAGTGAAGAAAGGGCAGCCCCTTCTTGTTCTAGACCAGAGTTTTTTTGTTATTGCCGTCGCCGAGGCGCAAGCAGCAGTTAGCTCTGCGAAGGTGGAGCTAGAAGATGCAGATCGCAATTACGAGCGCATGAAAAAGTTGTTTGACAAGCCAGAGGGCCAGGCGCCGTCAATTTCGCAAAAGCGGTTTGAAGATGCAAAGACACGGTATGAGCAAGCGCAGGTGGGGCTGCAGAAGGCAGAAGAGGCTCTGAAAAGAGCGCAGAAAAACCTCAATGAGTCAACAGTCACAGCGCCCTATGACGGTGTGATCACCAAGCGTCTTGTTCATCCTGGGGAGCCTGTGAACACATCGCCGGTGACCAAGCTTATCGAGATGCTGTCTATCGATGACCTGTATGTAGAGTTTTCAGTTCCTCAGCTTCATATGTCACACCTTCAGGTAGGGACCCCTGTGCTTTTGTCTATTGAAGGCGCTAGCGTAGAGACGGTGACAGCGACGATCGGTCGTATCTATCCAGATATTGATGAGAAGACACGAGCGATCAAATGCCGAGTGGAGATCAAAAACAGCGACCGTTTCTACCATCCTGGTGCCCTCGTGCATGTTGTGATTCCGCTGAAGGAGGCTTCACGTGCTGCTCTCTGACACCGCTATAAAACGCCCTGTTTTTACCACGATGATCATGCTGGGGCTTACAATCTTCGGCGTGATTTCGTTAAGAGCACTTGGCGTTGACCTCTTCCCACGGATCGAAGTCCCTGTCATTACGGTTATCTCTGTGTTGCCGGGCGCGGACCCAAATACCGTTGAGACAACGGTATCGAAGCCAATAGAAGATGCGCTCTCATCCATCAGCTCCATCAAACACCTTCGCTCGACAAGTGCGGATAGTGTCTCTCAGGTGGTTGTTGAATTTGAGTTAGAGAAAAACATCGACGTTGCCTTTCAAGAGGTGCAGTCGAAGATGAGCACCGTACGCTCTGAGCTTCCCCTTGACCTCGAAGATCCTGTCGTTGAAAAGTTTGATATCGACTCTGCTCCGATTATGGCTGTTGTCGTTGCAGGTCAGCAGTCGATACAAGAGATCTCTCATATTGCCGATAAGGTGGTTAAGAGCCGACTGCAACAGGTAAAAGACGTTGGACAGATCAAGCGTGTTGGAAGCAGAGATAGGACGATCTGGGTCTATCTTGACCCACAGAAGTTGGAGGGGTTTTCCATCTCCAGCCAAGAGGTTGTCACGGCCCTCCAAGCGCATCATATTGAACTGCCTGGAGGACGGATTGAAACAGGGCCGCAAGAGTTCATCGTCAAGACGAAAGCTGAATTCAATGACATCTCTGCGTTTGATGACATGCTCATCGCCTATCGAAATGACTATCCTATCCACCTCTCAGATATAGGATACGTCGTCGATGGTCTTGAAGAAGAGCGCTCCGTGGCGCGGCTGAATGACCAGAAAGCAGTCGCCCTTCTTGTCCGTCGCCAGTCAGGGACGAATACCGTTTCTGTTGCCAATGCCGTAAAGCACGAAGTAGAAAAGCTGCGATCTGAGTTGAGCTCTCAGAAGATAGCTCTTGAGATCAGTCAGGATTTGTCAGTGTTTATAGAGCATTCTATAGGAGAAATTGAATTTCACCTTGTCTTTGGAGGTGCCCTTGCCGTTTTGATTGTCTTTTTGTTTTTGAGGAACTTTCGCATCACGCTGATCAGCGCTCTAGCCATTCCTCTAAGTGTTATCTCGACCTTCATCTTCATGCAGGCTCTCGGCTTTACGATGAACACCATGACGATGCTCGCGCTCTCCTTGTCAATTGGCATTTTGATCGACGATGCCATTGTCGTCGTTGAGAATATCTACCGCCATTTTGCAGCCCTTCCTTCTGCCAAAGAGGCTGCTAGGATCGGGACTGAGGAGATTGGCATGGCAGCCGTTGCTATTACGATGTCTATTGTTGCCGTTTTTCTCCCTGTTGCCTTTATGAAGGGGATGATTGGCCGTTTTATGTATCAATTTGGGATGACGGTTGCCGTCTCTGTTTTGGTCAGTCTGTTTGTGGCTTTTACCCTCACCCCGATGTTGGCGTCTCAGTTTTTGAAAAAGGAGACCTACCACGGGAGATTATCGGGCTTGATAGGCAGGGCGTTTATACTCCTAGATGACGCATACATCGCTGTGCTGAAGCTGGCACTACGACACCGAACGGTGACCATCGCAATTGCCTGCCTATCACTCGTTGGCGCTCTTTTCTTGGGTACGTACGTCCGCTCTGAGTTTTTGCCAACAGAAGACCAGAGTGAGTTCAACATCAAGGTAAAGACACCCTTAGGGTCATCATTAAAGGCTACTGACGAGGTGCTGTCGCGTGTCAGAGGACAGATTGAGAAAGAGCCATGGGTGCAGTACACCTTTACAACCATTGGAACAGATAATTTAGCGAAGGTGAATGAAGGGGTCATCTACGTGAAGATGGCTGACAAAGAGAAGAGAGCGATCACTCAGTTCCAGGCTATGGAACGTGCTCGTAAGAAGACTGAGGATGGCCAAGGATCATCGTTCATAAGCGTTGACCCTGTGATGCGTGTCTCTGGAGGGGGTAGGAGAGTCTGCTCCATTCAGGTGGATATCAAAGGAAATAACCTGGATACGGTGCATTCTATTGCGCAAACGTTGATTTCAAGTCTTAAAGGGCGAGATGGATATGTCGATCTCGACCTCTCTTATGACAAAGAGAAGCCAGAAGTCGATGTGGTGATAAAACGCGACCGCGCGGCAGCCCTAGGAGTGACGCCAGCTGCCATTGGCAAGACCATAAAGACCATGGTCGGCGGTGTAGAAGTTGCAAAATTTAATGATGGCGGTGACCGCTATGATATTCGTGTTCGGCTGCAAGAATCTGCTCGCTCTTCCCCTGAGGCCCTCTTTAATCTCACGGTGAAAAATTCCAATGGCGAGCTCATTGCGTTAGAGAACCTTGTCGAGGTACACGCGGCAAAGGGGCCAGTGCAGATTGACCGGAATAATAGAGAGCGGATTATCTCTGTGTATGTGAACTTGGTGGAAGGGAAGAAGACTCTCGGCCAGGGTGTTTCTGAGATCACCACTATTCTTCATGAGATGAAGCTGCCGCCGGGCTACAGCTTTCAATTTTCAGGGATGGCGGACGTGATGAAAGAGTCATTTGCCAATCTCCTCTTTGCACTGCTCCTTGCTGTGGTTGTTGTGTATATGGTGCTTGCGTCACAGTTTGAAAGCTTCCTTTATCCTCTGATTATCATGGTGTCCTTGCCTTTCTCGATTATTGGGGCTATAGGAGGCATTGTCCTCACGTACTCAACACTCAATATTTACACAATCATCGGAATCATCATGCTGATGGGCCTTGTGACGAAAAACGCCATTCTCCTCGTCGATTATACCAATACCCTTCGCCAGAATGAGGGACTTCCAACTGTTGACGCACTGCTCAAAGCAGGCTCTACCCGCCTTCATCCGATTCTGATGACGACGCTTGCTATGATCTTTGGGATGCTGCCCATTGCCTTAAGCCATGGCGTTGGCTCTGAAAGCCAATCGCCGATGGCCATTGCCACCATTGGTGGGTTAGTGACCTCAACGGTGCTGACGCTCATCGTCGTCCCTGTTGTCTATGCCTGTGTTGATAGCCTGCAAGAGAAGCTTCGCCGGCCAAGAGAGGGTTCGAATGGGTGTGCTGCGGTTGTCACAGCGTGGGATTTGGAGAAGCCGGTTCTTTGAATGGTATCAAGGCTTAAGCCATAAACGTTCTCCATGAAAGTTGACATAGAAAGACATGGCGGTCAAAATTTTTTAGGTTGGCCTCAGTTTTTTCGCTCGAAATATGCTAGCTAAAAAATGGCTGAAATGTACCTCAAGCCAAAAGAGCTATGGCTCTCTTCTGCTCTTCTTCAAGAAGCAGGTGGGTGGCAAACGGGTCTGCTGTCTTGCTCTGTGTTGTCAAATCATTATGATTGACTAATCCCGAAATACCTTGCAGAATGGAGATAGTATAATCGAATTGCAAGGAATCTGCATGAAATACTTACGGCGACACTTGGAACAGCCGATTCGCGAGGCTGCTACTTATTTTAAGGCGATTCTTCTCTTAGGAGCCCGCCAAGTCGGGAAATCGACCCTCCTCTCCCACTTGTTCCCCGGGATGAAAAATTTCGTTTTCGATCCCATCCAGGATCTGTACAATGCCAGAAAAGATCCCGATTTATTTTTACAATCATTCCCTCCTCCACTCATCTTGGATGAAGTGCAGTATGTGCCTGAATTGCTTGCGGCCCTAAAACGGAGGATGGATCAGACGGATGCCAAGGGGCAGTATTTCCTTACAGGTTCACAAAATTTGAGTGTGTTGCGTCACGTGGCCGAAAGTATGGCTGGGAGAGTTGCCGTCTTTCATCTCGATTCCTTTACGCCGGAAGAAATTTTAGGTCACGGAGACGAATGCGGGTGGCTTCCTCGGTATTTAGAGGAGCCGTCCTGCTTTTATAAAGACAGGCCTAAAATACCGTCGACGTTTTTCCCTCTCACTGAGTTTCTCTTTCGAGGGACTCTTCCTGGAACAATTGAGCTCCCAACTTCGCAAATTTCAAACTATTTTCGATCCTATCTACAGACGTATGTTGATCGTGACATTCGTAGCCAAGAAGAGATTCGCCAATTGGCTGAGTTTGATAGATTTTTGGGCTTGAGTGCTTCTTTAACAGCTCAGGAAATCAATTCAGCCCAATTAGGACGAGAGATCGGAATTGCCCCATCAACTGCACGACGGTGGCTTGATCTCTTTACATTTTCATACCAATGGTTTGAGCTTTCTCCATTCCATGGCAATTCTATAAAGAGGATTTCGGGAAAGAAAAAGGGATACTTCACAGATTCTGGTTTTGCTTGTTATCTACAGAAAATTGATACGCCAGAGAGTCTTGCAATTCATCCGAGACTAGGTGCGATTTTTGAAACATGGGTTGTCAATTGGATTCATCAACAATGTGCATCAATCCCTCTGGAGTCGTTCTGCTACCATTGGAGAACCGCTGGAGGAGCAGAAGTGGATCTGATCCTGGAAAAAAATGGCGCGCTGTATCCTATAGAAATTAAATGTAAGACCAATCTGACCAAGGCTGATTGCTCAGGGCTGAATGCGTTTCGGAAATCCTATCCTCACAGAAAAATCCAACCAGCACTCATCGTATATGCAGGAGCCGAAGTCTACCAGTTGGATGAGCAGACGCTTGCGATCCCGTGGAGGCTACTATGAAGGGCACTGCTCAAAGCCAGGCCTACCCGCCTTCATCCGATTCTGATGACGACGCTTGCTATGATCTTCGGGATGCTGGCCATTGCCACCATTGGTGGGTTAGCTGACGCTCATCGTCGTCCCTGTTGTCTATGCCTGTGTTGATAGTCTGCAAGAGAAGCTTCGCCGGCCAAGGGGGGGTGCGAATGGGTGTGTTGCGGTTGTCACGGCGCGGGATCTAGAGGAGCCGGTTCTTTGAAAGAGGATGTGGCGAGAAGCTTTTCGAGAATGTAGCGGTCATCACCGCTGACGGAGTTTTTTAATTCCTCGATACTTGTTGCTGTAGGAGCTTCCTGTAAGATGCGGATCCACTGTTGCGCTAAGGGGTTACTTTTGCGCTCCTCTTCAGGAAGTCTTTGAAGAAGTATTGCAAAAGTTTGGATTTTTTCTAGAGGAGTTCCCTCGAGATGTTCGGCGAAGCGGGTTTCAAGTTTCGCGATGAAAGTCAGGGTTTGATAGGAAACTGGCGTGGCCAGCGGATCTCCGAGCCTGCTTTGAAATTCTAGGTTTTCAGGAACCTTTCCCTCTATCTGTCGAACACCAGCCTCTACAAAGCGTGCTACAGGCTCCACGACACGATAATCGCGATTCATATAGATAGAGATGACCGTGGACCCTCCTTCTGAAAACCCTGTCCCTGCAGCTGTCACAGCGATCTCCCGCTTCTTTTTAACTTCTTGCTCTCTCTCCTCTAGAACTTTTTTATCCACCCCTCGTCTTGAGCGCCATTTTTGAATTGATTGAAGCGCCCGTGTTAGCATCGTAGGTTTTGGCGGTGTTGGCAGCGGCATGGCGCGGTCTCCAGTTTTTGCCGTAATCCAGTCTCCTTTTTCTTTTCTTCCAAAACTCATATCTCCAAAGTCGGCACCAGCTTGTGCGGAACCAGGTTTTGCCGTGACTCCAACACTATTGACAGCGCTGGCGCCGATGAAAACGTGGATTGCGATACTTCCGTCATCGTGGCGAACCATCATGACCTTACGATCGTTTGTGGCAAGGATGCTAGGCTCCTGTCGAACGGCTTTTGTGGAGACAGACCCTAGCGTCGATCCAGCAATATTGAAAGTTGATTTTTTTTGTACGCCAGTGGGGCTTGCAAGTTCCTCTTCCTGAAAGTGTTTTTCCAAGGCCCGAAGTTGATTCAGTTGGTTTTTTTCTTCATCAGACAGAGGTTCTCCCAGGCGTTCCCTCTGTTCTATTTCTTTGTGTAGAACTGCGCAGCATTCAGCTCTGCTGAGGACCGTTTCATTAGCTGTAGCACTATAGCGATGAACATCGGCGGGGGCGAGCCGCTGAATGACCATTGTCGTATCGTGATGGTCGACCATAGACGAGAGCATTCCTAAGAGAGCGCCCTGTGCTATTGAATCTGTATCTTGTTTTTTTTTGGGATCTTGTAGCCCCTCTTCTTGTGGGCCATAACCCCCAAGTAAGTCGTGAATTGTAAAAGGAGATCTTTGGGCGTAGGCGTCTTCAGGCTTTTCGGCGAGTTCTGCCTCTGGAGGAGAGGAAGGACTGAGGACTTTACCTCTAATAGATCTCTCATCGTCAATAGACCCGGCCTTGCAAGGAATGACGGAAACCCGAGAGAAGGAATTTACACATACGACCTGGCTGGCTGCATCTCCAGTTGTTTTTCGGACATCTGCTTGGAGCGCCCGATACCCTGTTTTTGTGAGAATGAGTTCTTGGGATTCTGGTGTGAGAGATCGTGTGAATGATTCGTGGTAGCTCTTTGCTTCGCGGATATCGTATCCAAACAGTTCTGAAAAGCTATACAGTTCACCGCCAATGTCCATCCAAAGGTCAATATGGAGGTTTTTGAAAAATTTAACTGTTTTCAGAACGTCTTGCACGAGTTTTCCTGACCGAAACCTGATTTCAGCAACCAGTGTCACCACCTTTTCCATTTGAAGGCGGCCTTTAAAATGATGTCGGTACATGTAATCAATCATTTTGCCCATGGGCGCTGGCTCTAGATGTAAGTCTCCGGAGGAGACGAGCTGAGCAACCTCTTCGTGAGTCAATGGGCCTTTCCCTTTAGCGTCCTTTGTTTTCTGAGCATCTTCAATTTTCAACGTTAGATCTGCCAGAGTTTGATAATCGGCTAGCAAAATAGCTTGTTGGCTTGACTGAGCTAAGGCAAGTTTGCTGGGTTTTGTAGCCTGTTCTATCGCGTGAGCTTGAACGGGATCTGGGGGGCTCCTGGAGACTTTTATCCTCGATAGGCCGAGGGGAACGATTGACTCCCCAGTACTAAAAGCTGTGTTATAGGCTTCTAGAAGGTCTGATGCTCGAAGAAGTCCTTTTTTGCTTGTATCTTTACGAGCTAAGTCGAATTCTGAAGCTATGTTGCCATAGATAGTTTTAAGGCGCTCTATCTGAGCCGCTTTCACTGCTTCGTCTTGGATTCCTGAAATTTCTTTGTGGATTTCAAGAAGAACGCTCTTTAAATCTTTCGCTGCGACCGAGGAATGAGGAGATCTCCCAAAGAGTGATGATGCTCGTTGCTGTAAAGAACTAAATTGTCTCCTTATAACACTGAAGGAGCGCCCTCCCTGGACAGCTTTTTGCTCCGGCGGACCTTTTTCCCATTCAGAAAGTCTGTCAACGGGTGTCTCTGGATGGGGGGCAGGGGTTGTTAATGCCATAAAAAGTTCTCTTTAATATTTAACACTACGCAACTGATGGGTACCAGAACGGCTCTTTGTAGAAAAGGAGGAAGATTGAATGGAATTGCTTTGAAGATCGTATCGTTAGCTAGGATCGTATGAGGCTATGAGACGGTTTGTTAGCGCATGAAACTCAGAGTTAAAACTCTTCTTGATATTCGCTTTTCTTAGCTTCGTATTGATCGCCAAGCTCCAAGAGCCTTTCAAAGAGTCGTTCTATCTCCTTGGTTCGTTTGCCGATGCCGATCAGCAGCTCTTGCATAGTGCCAGAGGCACCACTCTCTGCTGTTTGTTCTAAAAGCAGCTGATCTCTCTTCTGCTCTTCTTCGAGGACGATGATAGATTTTTCGAGCTGTTGCATCTCGTCTTTAATGGGCTTCAGCGCTTTTGAGCGCGAGGCAACCAGCTCGGCTCGCTTTCGTTTCTCTTCTCCGCGGTCGATTGCTTTTACCTTCGGTTTTTCCGAAGAAGTTTCTTCTTGCCAGCCCACCTTCTCGAGGAACTCCTGGTAGCCGCCCATATAGGTCTGCTGTGCAGCGGCATGGCAGACGATGAGGGTGTGTAGTTCCAGGCGCTGGAGAATCAGTTCGCTATGCGTCACGATGATGACCGTGCCGCTGAACTCATCGATAGCGTCGATAAGCGCCTCGACAGATTCTACATCCAGGTGATGGGTGGGCTCATCGAGGAGGAGGAGGTTGCAGGGCTTGGCAAGGATTTTCCCAAGAAGGACACGGCTCTTCTCGCCGCCGGATAAAACACCGATCCTCTTCTCGGCTTGGTTGCCGCGAAACATCATCTGTGCGCAGATCCTCCGCACTTCGGTGAAGGGCAGGGCAGGGTTGGCAGCTGCGATTTCTGCTTCGATGGTGAGGTTGTCATTCAGCCGTTGGATATTTGTCTGGCCAAAATAGCCCATTGATATCTGGTCTGAAAAGACGACATCTCCATGCTGAGGTTTGAGCTCCTGTGCGAGCAGACGGAGGAGCGTTGATTTGCCATAGCCATTTTTCCCGATGATGGCGAGGCGCTCTCCTTTGCCGATGACAAAGGAGAGGTTGTTGATCAGAGGCCCCTTTTCGCTGTGGTACGAAAAGCTAAGCTCTTTTACCTCTCCCATTTTCTTCCCTTGAAATGGAGCTACATGGAAGGAGAAGTCAAGATCTTCGATTGCCTTGAGGGCTTCTAATGCAGGGATTTTTTCTAACATCTTCTTGCGGGACTGCGCTTGCGCGGCTTTTGAGGCTTTTGCGCCTAGTCTTTCAACGAAGGCCTGCATATGAGACCGCTTTTTATCAAGCGACTCTCGTGTTTTCTCATACGACTCTTCTTCAAGAAGCAGGGGGGCGAAAAGGTCTGCTGTCTTGCCCTGTACCTTTTTGACTCTGTTGCGATGGATGCCTAAGGTATGTGTTGAGGTGCTGTCTAAAAATTCTCTGTCGTGGGAGACGACGATGAGCTCTCCTGTCCACTTCTGGAGGAAACGCGTGAGAAACCGCATTGAGAGGATGTCTAAGTAGTTGGTAGGTTCGTCGAGGAGGAGGCAATTTGGCTCTGAGAGCAGAACCTTGGCAAGGTGGAGTCGCAGGTGAAAGCCGCCAGAGAGCTTGTCGGTAGGTAGTGCGACCATCTCTTCGTTGAATCCGAGGCCAAAGAGGATTTTCTCGGCTTTATAGAGGCATTCCCTCTCGTCCTCTCGAAGCCCTAATGCTGCTTCTTCGATGACAGTAGGGCGAGAGAAGCGAATGTGCTGGTCAAGATAACCAAGGCGATATCCTTTTGGCATGCATATGGCACCGCTATCTGGTGTTTCCGTGCCGATGATCAGGCGGAGCAGTGTTGTCTTTCCACTGCCGTTTCTTCCTATAAGGCTGCACCGTTCACCGGGATTAATAGTGAAAGAGACGTTGGTAAAAAGCGTCTGGTCGCCATGGGACATCGACACGTCATTGATTTGAATCATACTCTTGTTCTTTCAGGATACCATGATGAGGAAACAGCCATACAAAGAGGGTGAGTATAGCATTCTTCGATCATTTACGGGGATTGAAGTACCTCTTTTACCGCCGCCAGCATTCGAATTTTCCCTGCTCCGGTTTCGTCAACTGGTTCAAATCCGCGCCTTTGGTACAACGGTTTCTCCTCTTGATTTCCCTTTACATAGAGCCATTTTTTCCCTAACAGTGCACACGTCTTTCCTGTGTGAGAGACTAAGGCGTCCCAGGCTTGAACTGATTTTTGTGCATCAGATGAGCTTTCGGAAGAAAAAACAACTTCTGGGTTGAGAACGATACTTTTGATAACGATAAAATTCTTCTGCCTAGATACATGGGCAATTCCTTGGATCAAAGAGGATTTATCGGTACAGGCAAAAATAGTATCGCTTTTGGAATCAACCTTTTCTAGTCGTCGTTTGGCTTGTGAAATCAGCTTTTTCTCTGCCTTTATCATCGCTTTTTCTTGAGGTTGCAAGTTGGAATTGCCGAGCAGCGTGTGGCAGCTCTTTTTCCAGTCCAGGAGTGCTTCTGTGATATGCTGGATAGTTTTTTGAGGTTGATTTTTTTTCTTAGCAGGAGGTGTTCGATGGGAGAGTGAGCGTCTGTGCGACTGAGAGACGAGACGTTTTCTTTGACAGAGTAGATGTTGGAGACGGCCTATACGGAGTCTTTTGGGGCGAATCAACGTGTGGATGGCGATCTTGGATGAAGCTGGTGGTTGATTGGTATCTATTTCTTCAGAAGTGGGTGTTAAAGTCCTTTGGCTTGAAGTTGTTTCTTCGTCCACATCGGGGGTTAAAGAGGCTCCATCGACCATTAGTGTGGAGAGTAGGGGAGGTGTTTGTACTTTTCTTGCGGATAAGAACATAGCTGATAAGGAGGATGCGGTTGGATCAATTGCTTCAAAACCACAGTGTTCATAAAATCCTTTTGCGGCATCGAGTGCTTTTAGGAATACCCCTTCCTTTCCTTCTGATAGGCATGTTCGTGCGCTTTCGGCAATAAGGGCTGTTCCCACGCCAGGAACCCTTGGTGTCGTGCTTGTATTGATAGCTCCCCGAATATTGTCCGGGTTTGCTACCAGATCTTGCACAATAAGGAATCTATTTGTTTTATCGATTATTGCAACGCCTTGAATTTTTGAGGAGTTGCTTTCGACACAAAGAAGAATTGATTTGTTTGGGCTGGAATGCTGATTCTGTACATTCTGATGCAAAATTTTGCACATCATTTTTGTGTCTTTTACGGTGCTTTTTCCTTCGCTATGAGGTTGTGCTGTGGAAAGTATGTCGTAGCATTTCCTTTTCCATTCGCTGAGAATTGTCCGTATACGCTCGATTTCAGGTGGTGTCATTGTTGAGGAGTTGAAGGCCTGAACTGTGAGTCGTGGCGGGGCGGTAGTGGGCTCCGTGCGTGGGGGTGGCGCTAGATCCTGTCGAGAATCTTGTATTGAAAGGGAGGTGTTATGAAAATGTTGCTTTTCAACTGTAGTCATGAACTTGATCCTTATAGAATAGATGTATTGTTTAATTAGGTTTTGTTGAATTTGAGACAATAACATAAAGCGAAAGTTTTTGTAAATAATTCGCAATTGTTTTCAACATGCTAAATCGGCGTAATGGTGTGCGTGATATTTTGTCGTGTTGATTTTTATCTTGACATGAGGCTAGGTATTCATGACTTTTGAAATAGCAGTTTGAACTGGACTTTGCAAATTTTTTGGACTCATCTTCGGTGAGAAGCTTCCCACAGCTAAATGAATTTCTCAGGAAGGGTAAAAATGCCCATCCCCTATAAAATTCATTACGCTGTGGTTTGCTTCTCCCTCGAATATGGGTCCAAAAAATTTGCAAAGTCGAGTTTGAAGTGTCCATACTGGAGGAGTGCATGATGCAGTATCGATTTGATGGAAAGAAGGTTGATCTGACAGAGAAAGAATGGAAAGATCGATTGACGTCCGAAGAGTTTGAGGTGTTGCGAAAGCAGGGCACCGAACCTGCCTTTCAAAATGCCTATTATGACAACAAGCAGCACGGCATTTACAGGTGTGCTGGATGTGGGCTTCCTCTGTATAGCTCAGACGCCAAGTACGACTCGGGGACTGGGTGGCCAAGCTTTTGGAAGCCTCTGTCCGAGGAAAATATCACGCTTCATGAGGACAGAAAATTGTCAACACGTAGGGCAGAAGTAGTCTGCAGTCGTTGCGGAGGACACTTGGGGCACCTGTTCGATGATGGCCCTGCGCCTACTGGCAAGCGTTTTTGCATGAACTCTGCAGCGCTGAAAATTGAGCCAACGAAAGAGAGTTAGGAGTGCATTCTTTACTTTTCCCAAATTTCTTTGAGGCGACGATCGCGCCCTGAGCCGGCATGATACAGTTCGTATCTCGTGGGTGACTTTTGGTAGTATTTTTGGTGATAGTCTTCCGCTGGAAAAAAGGGCGAGGCAGGGAGGATGTCGACCAGCACATGAGCTACGACATTGGACTCTATGAGTGCTCGTTTGGACGCCAAGGCTTCTTGGTGTTGTCGTTCATTATGATAGAAGATGATGGGCCGATATTGCGATCCTATATCACAAAATTGGCCTTTCTGCGTCGTTGGATCAATGCTTCGCCAATAGATGTCAAGGAGCTGACGGAAAGTGATTTTCGAAGGATCGAACTCAATCTGAAGTGCCTCCACATGTCCCGTGGCTCCAGAACACACCTCTTTGTAGGAGGGGTGTTTCATCGCCCCACCGGTGTATCCAGCGATTGTTGAGATAATGCCTCGAACACGGTCAAACTCATGCTGAGTACACCAAAAACATCCCCCGGCAAAGGTCGCTACTTCTGATTGGATGACATCTTTTTCACTCATAACATTTTTTCACGATAGGTTTTTAAAAAAGTGGCGTAGGAGGAAGGCTGTCATCCCCTTTAGCAAAACAGAAGGGATGACAGCCTAAGGTGTATGCGAGAAGGCTATTTCTTTTTGCAGCACATTTCTAAATCGCGTTTGAGGTCTTCTAGATCCTGTTCATGCTCGATTTCTTCTTTGAGGATCTTTTCAATCATCCGTTGGGTGATAGGATCCTTGTCTTTGATGAAATCGAGGATTTTGTAGTACACGCTGATGGCGCACTGCTCGCCTTTGATATTTTGGTCAAGCAGCGTACGGATGTCTGGATCTTTCGGAGGAAGATATCGGCAATTTGCCTGTTCATACCAGAGTTTAGGTTCGAGAACAGGAATGCCGCCTAATTGGATAATACGCTCTGCCAGCATGTCGGCATGCTTGAGCTCTTCTTGCGCATGTTCTTCAAGTTCATCGACAACTTCTCCTTTCGGCACTCCTGCTGCTACCTTGGCGCCAATCCAGTATTGGTAGTAGGCGAGCCACTCATCGGCATAGGCTTTGTTCAGTAATGTCACTAATTCTGGCACCTTGATTCCTGCGGCTTTTACTGCTTCGCGAGCTCTTGTTCCCATCACTATTCTCCTTTTTTTGGCTTAATGTCTTGATGTCGCACCAATATACCCAAACAAGTTGAAGAATTGGTTTTTGCCTTAGCCGAAAACCCCATCATCGAATCTGAAGAAACAGCCCCTATAGCAAAAGTTAACCCTGTTTTTTCGGAATCGAATCTGTGGCATGCGGCGTTGGCTAATTCCCCATTCTTCACCTTGTTTGGGTATAGAGGGTGCTGTCGCACGTTCTTCTGATTTCTAACATATTTTTGAACAGTTTAGCAAATGTTCTTCTCGCTGTTGTGTTGACGGATAGGCCTGATGTGTGGAGAACCCTTTACAATATTCGGTAACTCATCTATTGAATGTTCGATATTTCTAACACAAGAGGCTTTTGCAAAAGCCTCACAAGGGGGAGGTTTTCATGGAGCAGCGTCAACTGGGAAGTTCTCACATCTATGTATCGCCAATCATCCTGGGGACATGGGCGATTGGTGGATGGATGTGGGGGGGGACGGATGAAAAAGAAGCCATTAAGGCTATCCGTGCGAGCATCGACGCTGGTGTTACGACGATTGATACAGCGGCTATCTATGGATTTGGCATGAGCGAACAGATTGTGGGTCATGCGATCAAGGGACGGCGAGATGAAGTTGTCATTGCGACAAAGTGTGGCATGCGGTGGGATTCCCATGAAGGCTCTGACCCATGGCCACAGAAAGACATGCATGGAAAGGAGGTCATCATCAGAAAGAATTCAAGGCCGGCGAGCATTATCCATGAGTGTGAGCAGAGCTTGAAGCGGCTTGGTGTTGATGTTATTGACCTCTACCAACTTCACTGGCCAGATTCTACCACTCCTTTTGAAGAGTCGTGGAGTGCCATGGTGCAGCTTCAGCATGAGGGGAAGGTGCGGGCCATCGGTGTGAGTAACTACAGTGTAGAACAGGTGAAACGATGCTATGATGTTCGCCATGTCGACAGCATTCAGCCACCCTACAGCTTGATGAGACGTGGAATCGAAAAGGACCTTGTGCCATTCTGCCAACGGCATCAGATTGGGATTTTGGCCTATTCTCCTCTTGAGAGGGGGCTTCTCACAGGAAGGGTGAGTGTAAATCGAGAGTTTCCGAAGGGGGACCACCGACGTGAGCTTGAGATTTTCTCTCCAGAAAACAGACAGCGGGTGCTTGATGCTCTTGAGGAGATTCGTCCTATTGCAGAGCGTCATAAAGCAACGGTGTCGCAGGTCGTCTTGAATTGTACGATTCATATGCCCGGGATTACAGCGGCTATTGTTGGCGCCCGTGGCCCGGACCAAGCGTTGGAAAATGCCAAGGCAGCAGAGCTTGCGTTAACGCGTGAAGAGCGACTTCAGGTCATCTCGACCCTGAGCACGCTCGCTATTCACTAATCCCAAGAGAGGAAAAGCACCAGTTAAAAAAATGTAGAGAGGCTTTTGCAAAACTCACGCGATTTTTGAAAAAGCCTCAGGACTGGACTTTAGCATTTTTTGGGCACCCCAGTTCGCAGAGCGTGTCCAGAAATAGATAGCGCAAATACTAATGATATTCTATTCTCTCACAAGTTATTTCTGTTTTAGTAAGCGAAATCAATATTTTTACAATGGTATTTATATGTCGGCATCTCTTTTAGCTAGGGCGTTAAGCGACCAGTCGGAAAAATTTTGTACTGGACGAGACGCTCTTTTTGAAGCTATTCAATGTTCAAATACTGGGGATCATCGAAGGATATCCGAAATCTTACGATTTTTGAAACAAACCTATGATACCAGTCTGGCCAAGAGTTTCCCAACAGAGGTGTATAGAGTATTAAAGACAGCTTCCAAAATTGCGGACCCTCAAGTTCAAGAGATTATCCACAATTGCGATTCTCGAATACTCTTTAAGCAGTATGAAGTGGCGGTTGCAATTGCTCGTCCAAAAAAATCTTTTTCCGTTGCTGATGGAGAAGGTGGAGAGGTGCGCGTGAACTCTACTGCGGTTCGGCTTTTTTTCCCTGAGCTGATGAATGCAGCGAGAAATTTCTTTAAAGCAAACGCTTCTTCGGCCGCCCCAGCTGAAGAACTAGTAAGTAAGCCAATTCCAGAACGGGGCAAACCTATTGAACCCCCTCTAAAAAGACCAAAAGGCGGAGAGGCTAAGCCGCAAGACGAAAAAGCAGCCCCTCTCCCCGCCCCTAAACACATAATTACGAAAGATTTTTTTCCATTTCTCTGTGGAAACGCTTTGAAGGGTCTGCTCTCTGGTTGCGGGGTGCCAATGCCTCAATTGAGTGTGACAGAAACACTGCAGGCTCTGGCTGCGGCAAAATTAGTTGAATCTCAGAATCCGCATTCTAAAAATACTGTGTCGGAATCTTTTTTTCATGGAGTGCGGGATTTCCTTACCCGTGAGGATTTAGAAAAACCGTGCTCTATCCCAAAGGAAGGGATGGCATTACTTGCCTATACCATCGCTTCCTCAAAAGCTCTCGACCACAGTGGGGAGGGGGAAGACACTCCTTCTGGAGTGCTTGATGTGGGATCAGAAGAGATGAACGGTGTTTTGGCCTCTTTTGCTTGCCTCACTAAAAGGCAAGTTGAGGAAATAATGACATCATATAAAAGACTCTTGCTATCTCCAGAAATGATGACAAAGCTTTGCCAAAATAGCATTTTTTTTGCTGCTATTTCTCAATGCGATGAACTTCGCTGTATTACAACTCGCAGGTATACTGGTGATGAGACAGACCTCATGTTGATGATGCAAAACCAAAAATTGAATAGGCTTAGTTGGGAAATTCGTAAGATCGGGAGAGAGGGACGTGAGTTTTTCGAGCAGATCCAGCATAGGGATGCTGTCCAATAGCATCAAATTAATGTAGAGAAAAAACGAATAGCAACGGTTCCGATAGCCATGAGAAGGCCTCCGAGAGGCATGAAAACATAGCTTGCGGCATTTCGTGCGCCGACGCCGAGGTAGGCCGCCCGTTGCTGTTCTGGAATTCTTTGTAAGTCAACTGGATGGTAGCCTCTTTCAGGGCCAATAACCTTTTGGAATCTCCGATCCAATATCGCCCGTCGTTCTGGCGCCTTCCACTCATGCTCTTTCTCGGCCGCCTTCCACTGCGATAGGAGGCAGACGCCCAGATCAAGCGCTATGGCAAATGGCGTTAACTGCAGTGCGCTGATAGCAACGAGGTTGCTCGCTTGTGCTGCCAGAGCCAACCCAACGCCAGCGATCAGCCCTTCCCTCCACGTGGCGTGGATGCCCCAGACAATTCCGTTGACCGTAGGGTTCTCCGTTGCCAACAGACGGCGATGGAACGGCGTATGGCCGACGGTGAAGTAATGGATACACTGTCGACAGGCGAGTTGATCATTGGCGATTCCGTAGCCGACGGCTGTAAGAACACCAAGAGCGATGATTTGAATGGTTGGGGCGAGGGGGAATGACACAACGAATGGAAGGGCATAGGCAGCGCATGAGAGAACAGTGGCGGCCACCCCTGGCCAATACATCTCTGGATGGCCCTCGTTTATGTCAGGAGGATCGAAATCGTGTATCGGTGGTTGGGCGGAGGCGGCGAGTGGATCAGCTTTTGTCATATGTCTTCCTTTGATGGGCTAGAAGAAAAAAAAGGATACGGGATCATTTGCAATCTCAACAATTTGAATTTCTAGGAAGTAATTTTCTTTGAAGGCAATATTTGACTGGTGTTAAAGTCTTTGTTTCGTTGCGCTAGGAGTGTAAGGCTTATGTCCGAAGAAGCTCAAATCTCACGTCTGCTCACTCATCGCGTTGATGAAGTGATTGTAAAAGACAACCTGGAATCAAGACTGAAATCAGGTCGCAAACTCCGTATCAAACTCGGTGCTGATCCCTCAAGGCCGGATCTGCATCTTGGCCATGCTGTTGTTTTAGGCAAGCTCAAGGAATTTCAGGAGTTAGGACATCAGGTGGTGTTTCTCATTGGAGATTTCACCGCAAGGATCGGAGACCCTTCCGGCAAGTCCAAGACGCGTCCGATGCTCAGCGACGATGACATCAAAAGCAATGCTGCAACCTATTTTAGGCAAGTAGGCCGTATTCTCGACATTTCCAAATGTGAGATTCGCTATAACTCTGAGTGGCTCTCACAGTTGACCGCGGCAGAGTTCATCGACCTCTCCTCCAAATTTACCGTTGCTCGTATCTTAGAGCGAGATGATTTCACCAATCGCTTTCGAAACCAGACGGATATCTACATCCATGAGCTGCTCTATCCGATGTTGCAAGCCTACGATTCAATCATCCTTCGGGCTGATGTCGAGATAGGCGGCACAGATCAGAAGTTCAATATGCTCGCTGGCAGAGATTTGGCACGGAGAGCGGGAACGTTGGAACAGGATGTTATCACCTGTTCGATTCTTGTTGGGACTGACGGCGTTCACAAGATGTCAAAATCGCTCAACAATTATATTGCCATTGAAGATTCTGCCGAGCAGATGTTTGGAAAGACGATGTCAATCCCCGACACTGCCCTGACAAATTGGATGGAGTTAGTCTCCGACTATGACCGAGCTATGGTGGTGCAAGAACGGACAGCTCTTGAAGCAGGTGCCAATCCTCGTGATGTGAAGATGCGTCTTGCAACACGAATAACGGCTATGTACCACGGCGACGATGCCGCCATAGCGGCTCAGCAGGAGTTTGTCAGTCGCTTTCAGAAGAAGCTGTTGCCAACGGAAATCCCTGAAAAAATCGTTCTCAACGATCAGGCAGCAATGGCTCTTTGTGCAGATCTTTTTGCTCTTTCGAAATCTGAGGCTCGTCGTCTTATTGAACAGGGAGGGATCCGGTTCGACGGTTCACCGTTGGAAAACCCTCTGATGCATGTCCATATTCCCCCTGAAGGGATGGTGGTGAATAAGGGAAAGCTTCATTTTGTGCGAATTAAGGCACAATAGCCACCATCCGTACTGGAGCTTCTGTTCCCTTCTCAATTTTCATTGGGAGGATGATGACGAAGGCACCGACAGCTGGCAACCGGTTCCCATTGGCGATGTTTTCTACGATGTATCTGTTCGCTTGCAAAAACATCTTGTGGATAGCGTATTCATTGCTATGGGAGTCTGGAGAGAGGGTGTCAATGCCGATGCCTACTACGTCTCTTTTGATGAGGAATTCTGCAGCAGCTGTTGAGACGGTTGGAAAATGCATGACTCCCTTTGTATCTTCATTGCGATAAGCGGCAGGGGTGTTCCAGCGAGTGCTCCATCCTGTATAGAGAATCACAAAGGATTTCGGAGGGATTTCTCCGTGGTCGGTTTCAAAAGCGAGTAGCTCCTGCTCTGAAACACTGTAGGTATTGGACGCCAGCTTAGAGACGTCGATCATCACTGCTGGCACCATCAATTTTTCTAAGGGGATATCGTTGACGCAGAGGCCTCCTTCACAGCAGTGGGCAGGGGCGTCGATGTGAGTGCCTATTCCGGCAGGAGTTGCCATCTGTTGTACGCGAAACTTCACGGGCGTTGTACATTCTCCATAGTTGAGGGTTGTCTTTAGGTGGAAGCTGTCGTTGGTGTCCCAGGTAGCAATAGACTCGTTGATCGGTTGTGTCAGATCGATGATTTGTCCGTGAGGAAACATGCGTTCTCCATTCTGAAGGTTTTGGGGCCATTATACCGTACTATTTGGAATTTCAAAAATAGGAGTATGGATAGCTCCTGTTGAGGTCAGCTCGCTTTTGATAAGAGTCAGATGACTAATGAGAAATGATTTCGGCTCGATAGGGATGGCAGAGAGCTGTTTGAGCAATGCTGTTCTATCGTGGACTGCCTTGACACGGGCCAAGAACCTGTCATCTGTTGGGAAGAGGGGGGAGAGTGCGTCGTCGATCTGCTGATGGAGATCCCGAAAGGCAGTGATAGGGTCTACTCCAATCCAGACGACTCGGATCACCTTTTCAGAAAAGACTCCGAGGGTTCGTAGCAGCTCAATAAATTGTGGACTTTTATGGACAAAAATGGACTTTTTGTCTACATTTTGATTCATGAAAATATCAATTGGAAAAGCAGCAAGAGAGCTTGGCGTCACCACTAAGACGCTTCGCCGTTGGGAA
>CAINFV010000273.1 GCA_903848235.1 Chlamydiia bacterium
GAGTTTGCCAAGGTGTCTGGATTCCAATGGTCCTATTTGTTTGTTTCATACATTGAGGAGAACTACGGGTGGGATAAACTCCTCCAAGTTTTGGCAAACTATAAGAAGTTTGAAGAGATCATAGGCATCTCTCCAAAAGCGTTATATCAGCAATGGTTAGACACAGCTGCAGCATAGCCGCTGTGAGAATAATATTTACCAGTTAGTCTGGAAGAGGCGGTTTGTTTCGCATTTGTTCCCTTACACATCTGCATTTAAATAGATGACAAATTTGATTTAAAATGGACATTCTTCGTTTCTTTCTCTCGTGTACCTTCTTTCTATTTCTTCATTCACCCGCTTTTGGAGAAACCATGCTCTCAGAACATGACATTGACGATCTTGCGAAAAAAGCAATCACAGAATGGGATATACCAGGTCTTGGGCTAGCCATCGTGCACAACGGAAAGCCGCTGCGAGTCTGCGGCTACGGCACAAAGAAAAGAGGGTCGCCAGATCCTGTCACAGAAAAGACCGTTTTTCAAATTGCCTCTTTAACAAAAGCATTCACCGCTGCCACGGTTGGAATGCTCGTAGAAGAAGGCAAGCTGGAATGGGAAAAGCCAATTAAGGATTACCTACCTTCTTTTCAGCTCAAAGATCAGTATGCCTCTCATGAAATGACACTCAGAGACCTTCTCTCCCACAGAACAGGATTGCCGGGAACGTCAAAAGAGTGCTGGAGGTTGTGGTATCACACCGGTCGCTCAACAGAGGATCTTATTCAACGTCTTCAATATGTCGACCCCGCCTATTCTTTTCGCTCACACTATAGCTACAACAACATGGCCTATGTGGTTGTCTCAAAGGTTGTTGAGAAAGTGTCTGGCATGCCCTGGACACAGTTTTGTGAAAAACGGATTTTCGCGCCTCTAGGGATGTCCAGGACAAATCTCTCCTATCACTTCTTGACACATGATAGCAATGTTGCCTCCGCGCACCTGATCCGTTCTCTCCAAGAGCGGCCTATACCATGGGAAAATTGGGAATGTATGGCAGCGGCAGGAGGTATCAATAGCTCTGCCACAGATATGGCCGCCTGGCTTCTCTATTGTTTGTCTTCTCCGAAAGCTCTCACTGATGCACTAAAACCACAAACGCTGATGGAGCCAGAAGGCTTTCTCGATCCCATTATAGGAATTACCTGGCCCATCTATGCCCATGAACAGAAATTTGTCAGCTACGGCTTTGGCTGGGGAATGTACAGCCTCGGTGGCAAGGCCGTCTTCTTCCACTTTGGCATGGTCGACGGCATACAGTCATTTCTTGCCATCGTTCCTGAAGAACAGCTAGGTATTGCTATTCTCACAAACCAGGCACCACACCAGGGGGCCGTCTGTCTTACGAATGAACTATTAGATCGTTTTTTGCACTGCCCTTCTATTGCATGGCATGAAAAGGGACATGCAGCGATGGCCGAAATGAATCGATCGCTAGAAACTCAGAAGGCTATGCGTCAGGAAATAAAACACCGAAGAGAGCCAACGTTGCCTTTAGAAGCGTATCTGGGGACCTACGAGCATCCGGCATACGGAACACTATGTATTGCTCTTGACAACGGTCAGCTTACCATAACGCTATGGACACAGGAAAAGGGGGCTCTTAAAGCCTATGATGAGGACACCTTTGAAGTACACCAAATACCTTCTGCTGCCATGTGGACGCTTTCCTTTGAAAAGTCTGAAGATAAAAAGCAGATACAAGCGCTGAAAATTCCAGATCTTGGGGTTTTCGTAAAAAAAACCTCACTCTAGAGGGACGAAAAACTGAGGGCCAACGATGAGGAAGACGAATCTCATTTCGGCAAAAAATAATAGCTATTATTTCGATGGCGTCTTTTCTGTTGGTGTCTACATAAAAAATCAACAGGCGATCTTGATCGATAGCGGCATCAGCAAAGATGTTGCCAAGGAGCTTGACAAAACGTTGTCACACGCTGGAATCCACGTGGCCGCTATCATCAATACTCATTGCCACGGCGATCATTGCGGCGGAAATAACTTTTTCCAGCAAAAATATCCTCACCTGAAAATCTTTTGTACTGAAGCAGAACGTCCGTTCGTTGAGGATCCCCTGATGGGGCCTATCGGCCTTTGTAATGGTGCTGCAGCATACGAAGAAATTCAAAAATGTAAGCCTATCACTCCGCAGCAAGGCTCAAAAGTCACGGACACCATCACTCCATATCAAGATCAAACGATAACTATTTGTGGAGAGCCTTTCGAGATTATCACACTGCCAGGCCATACTCGAGGGATGATTGGGGTCAAAACCCCTGATAATGTTCTCTATTGTAGTGATGCTATTTTCGGTGAGGAAACGTTCAGAAAACACCGTATATTATACTATACCTTCATCGGTCAAGCACTGGGCTCGTTGAAAAAACTCAAGTCACTACTCCCCTCTACCGATGCTGTCATCATATACCATGGCGGCACTAGCCCTACTGTAGCAACGCTCATCGATGATCATGAGAAACGAATTCTTGATACCAAAAACATGGTTCTTTCAATGGTGCAAGAAGCTCCATGTTCCCTAGAGGAGATTACCTCTAAAGTCATGCGCATCCATTCAATTCCAGACTCTCTTGTGGCCTATGCCCTGACAAAGACGCCTCTCCAGGCCTACATAGCTGAATTAGAACATGAGAAATTGATCAAAATTCGGGTTACTGAAGGCACCTGCCGTGCTCATATCAGCTGATCGATCACAGAGCGGCTGTCGTCCATAAAAGGCTCTTGAGAGAGTACCTCTATCCACAAATTCAAATGAGCTATAATTGTTTCAATGTTCCTACGGGCCGCACTTTTCTGAACCAATCGACTAATGTTAATCCTTATTTTTAGCTGTTCAATATTTAGTGAACAGTAGAGGAGGGCATCATGAAGGGTAAATTTTTGATACGTTCGAACGCGCCCCCCGCCCAAAGTAATATCTATGCCGATAAGTCAGCCCTTATTCTAAATTGGCTGTTACAAGTTGGGGTGGACAAGGAAGGATTTTCGCTAAGAGAGGCGGCCAAGGACATAGGAGTAAGAACCGGTCTTGTGCAGCGTGTTTTTAAAGTATTGGTATTCAATGGAATTCTCCAGACTGAGGGAGTAAGAACCTCGAAAAAATTTTTTTTCGCGAATCCGCACATCCTTCTCAAAAACTGGCTACAACACTATAGTATCGTAAAAAAATGTAAGATGCTTACGTATCGCTCTGGGTTTCAAGGGAAGGAAGAACTTCTCGAGATATTAAAAAAATCAAACCTCCGTCAAAAAGTGGTGTTGGCTCTTCATTCCGCCGCTGATGCTCATGGATGTAAAAATACCAATTTAAACACTCTCGAATTATACCTGCTTGATCCAGCTGCCAGGACAGAGCTTGAAAATGTCCTACAATTAGAGCCTCAAGAAAGAGGATACGAGGTTTTGGTGATTGAGCCCTATTATAAGAGCATACTGAATCTCGGTATGGTTCTAGACAAAAATGTACGCACTAGTCCCGCCCTGTTAACTTTCTTAGATCTTTATCACTTCCCTCTTCGTGGGCTAGAACAAGCGGAATTTATGGCAGAACGCATCTCTGAGTTACGACGTATCTGCAAGAATGGTAAGCGCAATGGAATTTGAAAAAGAAGATACCGTGATCTCAGAATTCCTAACGTCGATTGGACCATGGCGCGATTACGTCGTCATCGGAGGTGGTTACGCTCTCTTTATCTACAAATTGTATCTGACTGGACTTTAGCATTTTTTGGGCACCGAGTTCGCAGAGGGTTGTCTCTCAGACGATTGCATTTATCCTCGATGGCCTGCCCAGGCCGCTCTATGATAAATGCAATCGTCTGAGAGACAACGAATGCGAAATCGGTCTCAAAAAATGCTAAAGTCCAGTCTGACTACCCAAAAGTTGGGCCCCCCTCCAATAGGAACAAGGGATATAGATTCTCTCATCCCTAGAACAGTTCCCAAAATATCAGAAAAGGACATCGCAGGACATCTCCTCAACGCAGGTTATACACATGTTTTTAAAGACATGGACACCCCTCCCTCTGAAGCATATCTAAAAGAGATCGATGGGTTGGAGGTGGAGATCGAATTTCTGACGAACAACGATACTCGAACTGACAAAGACAAAAACGTCGTCGTTGCTGGCGTGAACGCCCAGCCTTTAAGCTATTTGATCATGAGTTTGCGAACGACCAAGGAATTTCAAACTTTCTCGCACGAAAGAGGGCGTGTTGTTTCCCCTGGCGCCTGGATGTTTCACAAGGGACTTACCTTTACAAGGCGACAAAGCCCTTCGAAAGCCCTGAAAGACCTTTATGGGATCTGGTATGTCACCACTCAGCTAGGAGACTTTTCAAAGCACGCCATTGTTGAGTTCAATGAGCTAATACTGGAGCATCCAAAATGGTATGTGATATTTCAGAAAAATTTAGACAATTGGATAGCAAATGCTTCCGCTCTCCAAAACATGTTCATAGTTGATCATTGCTGATCAATGACCAAGTTTTGGCCAAGAGCAACCACGCTCTTGAATTAATTTCCTGGCGCTGCGATTGCTCGCCGTCCGTTCCCACGCGGGACAGACAACTATCCCCCTAGGAAGGACACGCCAGGCCCATCGCTCCTCAACGGAGACGAGGCCCGAGCAGGGCACTATCGGAACATTCGTTCCGTATTTTTGGGAGAGGTCGCGCACGACC
>CAINFV010000274.1 GCA_903848235.1 Chlamydiia bacterium
CTTATTCGCTGATAAAAGATATTACTCCTAAAGATATTGAAATAAGCCTGAAGGTTTGTGCATGGTATTTTTTAATCGAGATTTCATGATCGACATGGCGCTGGCAGCTGTCTGGTATATTTACGTCAAACTCACTGACTAACGATCTATTTCCCCATTGCAATCACATTGTTTTCCCTACCTCTGTCAAAGCTACTCTTCTTCTTCGCTGCTACTTCCCATTGCTCGAGTAGCTGTCGCACCTCTGGCTCGGAGGAGGTGAAATTGATCTCCTCCCTTTGACTGAGATAAAATCGCCCTAACCAAATCAACATCTGCGAATTACCAGAGAGTGCCAACTTCCACTGTGCCCTCCTCAACGATGTTTTCCCACACTCCCTACCCTCATCTATGGCTTTGGAGTAATTATCCCGGATGGTGTCAACGTGAACGCCCATCACAGAGGCAATTTCAGTCAGGGGGCAGCCCATTGATGCCAGCTCTCGAATCTGCCGCTCGTTTAACTCAATTTTTGGTCTACCTCCCTTCCCCTTCGCAATCTTCACATCCTTCACTTCTTTATTAACATCACTCATAATTAAATCTTTCCTTTACTTTGTTTTTCTTGATCCTACCTCGATATGGATAGAGATTCAAATAATTTCTTTGCAAAACGCCACCAGAAGGCCTGAATTGACGCAAGGCGACCACCTACACCATCCCATTGGAGATGTCGCCTCCTAGCGAGGCTGTATGCGTCCTAAGGCCGCTCTCATCTGCTCTTCAGCTATATCTTTACCGACTATCCTCATCAGATCATTCCAATCGCTAGCATCTTTAGCTATTGGTGTATCTCCAAAGTCTGGGGCTGCAATCGATATTCTCTCGAGAGCAAGTCGTTGCGCTTCTTTGGCTTTCTCCACCCCTATATTGGGCTGTCCCTTGGCAACAAGATGTCGATCATTGTCAGCGAAAATAATGATAGGAGACGCCGGAAAGAGTTTTAGGAGGAGAGCTGTCACAATTGGAAGATTCTCGGAGGAGAAAGAACAGATTGTTGGAATGTCGGACAACTCCATACAAGTCGCAGCAGTAGCGTACCCTTCCGCTACTCCTATCAACTCCCCATCAATAGGCTTTCGCAGGAGATGGAATAAACCATCAGCACGGGCATCCTTCGGCATCCTCTTAGTGCCATCGTTGTTTATTATCTGATAACTCCAGATCTTCCCTCTCTCATCAACCACAGGGACTACAGCTACACACCCATACTCTTCACTGGCGTGGAACCTAATACCGTGAGCACCCACCCCCTTTCTCTCAAGATATGCAGAGTTTCCGGAGGGAGAGCAGTGTTGCCAGAATCCATATGCTTTGCGAGCTGCTTGCTCATAGAGGTTCTCTATATCCTGAGGGTTTGCGGTATGGATTCTTGCTATTCCTCTCTCTAGTTTTGATTCTTTTGCACCATCAGGACCTAGCCCATAGGTTTTAAAGCTACTAGTTCCAGAGAGCCCACGGCAGGAAGAGTGAAGGCCACACAGCCCATTCTTCAAACGCACAGTGTTGGAGATGTAAGCGCAACTCCCTCTTCCTTTGTCCTGCCCAATCTGATTACACCGTATCCACTTCGGGGTATCAACCAGCAGATCTTCAGCTGAGATATCAAGACCTTGAGATTGTAGATAGTTCGCATGTTCGACAATTTGTTCATTAAATGTTTTATATGGCATATGATTCCTTAATAAAAAATAAGATACGCCGAAGAAAGAGTTAGCAAAATCAATTTATTCCGGCGCTTCTTGTTCGTTTTCTACCCTATGTCTTACATGTCCTACTCATGTCCTACATAATTTTCATCATTTCTCTCTCTAATGTCCTAGATGTCCTACCGAAAATACAAAAAAATTGCCGAGCTTTGAAAACCAGTTTTTTTGCCAAGGCAACTGTATTTTTCTGATTTCTATAAATACCTAGGACACCTAAGACACCTAGGACATTTCTCTCTAAGAAACTAAATTCACCATATAGGACATATCTAGGACATATCTAGGACATCTAGTTTTCCCAGCATCGACCATCGCTAAGGTTACAATATTTTTGAAAAGCAGTTCTTGCTTCGTTAATGGAAGGAAGGATGTATTCATATTCTCTGTTATTAGTAGGTCCGCCACGATGCTTAATCATTGTTTTGAATATCTTTTTTACACCCTTAATAAAGGATATTCTATCAATTAGAATTATATGATTGTTGCTACACCACGTTGTGAAATCTTGATAGAAATTAGAAGTAATAATTTTTGTAGGCCATATACCTTGAGGGGCTGCATTTCCAGCATCAATACGGCCTTCTTTCAAGATCTCAAACACATACTTTTCAACAGCAGAAAAACCCTCTATTTTTGCATCAAACGAAGAGAGGGTGTCGGGCATTATCCTAGGATTAAAGCTGGATAGGTCTTCATTTAAAAGATCGTACAAGAGAGCCTTAAGCCCATTACCGGCTCGTTCAGTGCGTATGTCTGCAAAAAAGCCCTGGTCTCCCTTGCGATTCTCAGAAACATTGAGATAGAAAAACCTTCTGTCATCATGTTCCACACTAACAGGCCGACTGTTGTTGCTGGAAAAGATGAAGTGTCTAAAGTTTTTCACTATGAGCTGATCCTTACCCTTACCCTCAATGACAAAGATGGGGTCAGTAACCATTGCCTTTAGCACTCCCTCGTCGTCTCTACCATCAGCCCATTTTGCTTCGCTAATTGATATCACCACTGCATCTTTGTGATGGTAGTTGAACTTTGAAAGAGCTTCTCTCATGGCCGCAAGTTGCTTGTAATGCTTTCCCCAGAGACCTCCAAAAGTCTCAACAAATGTGTTTTTCCCAATACCTTCTCCTCCACAAAGAACAATGGCGGTATGTACTTCGTCTGGACGCTGAACCACGTATGCCAACCATTTCTTAAGGTAGTCATAGCTCTTTTCATCACCTGCACAGATAACTTCTCTGACAAAGAACCAAAACTTTGAGCAATCCCCCTTCTGAGGCTCTACAGCGAAACCGGTCCAGATATTGTAATATCCATCAGCGTTTTCACCTTTGCGTGGATCAAAAACAATGCCCTCATACTCTCTTCTAAGTGGACTTTTTAGCCAAACATCCGCCCAAGTCCTTGTCTTATCATCGCTACATTTGATAATTTTGTTTTCATAAGAATTTCGAAAAGATTGTCGACTTTCTAAGACGAAATCTCTTCCACCAAAGACGGGATCTTTTTTCTGAGTAAGTATCCATGATTGATCTATATGAACCACGGCATGCTTTTTGTTCATTTTCTCAACTACAGTATCTTCAGCCATTTTTGGCTTCTCAGCCATACCAGGAAGCGTTTGAAGGTCTGTAAATATCAATTCTTGGGCAGTTTCTCCCTGAATTCCATTCTTTTCCTCATCTTCCAGTTGTGCGATCATGTGTTCTGTGTTACAATCAGTCATATCTAGGTCCTATTGTGGGGGAGGTTTTTCAGGGCTCCCCCTTTTCTATTGTTAAAATGTCATTACGCCGAAGCTCTTCCCTCGACGTCATTCCTAATCTCAATTAGCGTCATCACCCGTCGAATCTCTTTTGCGAGTTTTATGCACTCATGTTGCCAGTACTCTTTTTCTTCATCAGGCGCTGCATTCATCTTCTCCATCAGTTCGTGGTGCTGCTTCATCAGTCTTTGTTCTTTTGCCTCTAAGTTAAGGTATGTGGGTTTCATCTTTTAGATTTTTGCAAGGCCTCACCAACTATAGGAATCGCCGAAGAAGGACCATTTGCACCAGCAGCAGATTCGAGAGCTGGTGTGTTGGTGATGCCTGCGAGAGATCCCTGCCTTCCACGGGCTATTTCAAGAGGTTTTTTATCTGAGCTTCTGCGAGTTCCATATGGCCTATTCTTCAACCATTCGACTACGTCAGACTTTTGATAGATGATCTTATGAGGGGAAAAAAGGATGAATCTTGGCCCTGTTCCATTCTTTCGCCAAGTTACGAGCGACGACTGGTCTTCAACGATCCCAGCATCAACCAAGTCTTGGGCTACAAGTATTTCCTTGTCAGGCAATTGTTTGATGATTTTTTCTATGTATGTAGGCACTTCACTCACAGTTTCTCTCCTAAAGTTGAGAGGTTTTAAAGAAATTCAGATGCGTAAAGAAAATTCTTTACCTGTTCTGAAATTCACTTTTCTGTAAGATGGAGTAGGAAAGAC
>CAINFV010000275.1 GCA_903848235.1 Chlamydiia bacterium
GTTACGACTAGCAATGATTTGATGAACAAATATCGCCGGGTTTTGAAGCTTCCTCTTCACAAATCGGGAAACACAGCTCGGGCTAAGTTCCCGATAGATCAAGAGAGAAGCGGGACGTGACACTGGACTTTAGCTTTTTTGGGAGAAAGATGAAAGAGACATTAAATATCTGTTTGATAGCCCTGATTTTTCATTGTTGTGCGCCAGCCGCGCTTTCAGGAATAAGTGGGGAGAAACGTGATCATCGAGGGGCGCATGAAAAATCATCGAAAAGCTATCGCCCTGATCTAACGGTTACCGGGGATGTTCTGTTGGCTGATGGGCTCGGAAAACAATCGATTGATTTGATAGAAACTCTTCGAGATTCCTTGACGATATCGTTTTTACCGACAAGACCTGTGTCTGTAGAAGATCTCAATTCGTGCTCTCCGGCGCTCCGGCAAATTTTGGAAACATCAGGGTTGAAATTTCCTGGAAGGGTTCTCATCTACGAAAGCATGCTTTCGTGGATGCCAAGCAATGAGATACCTCGAGATAAGTTTTGGACCAGATTTAACGTTCCAGAGAAATCGAAACATCAAATTCGTATTGCATACACGATGTTTGAATCGAGTCGGGCACCGAAGGCATGGGTGTATATTCTTAATCATTCGTTTGACGCAGTAGTCGTTCCAGATGACTTTTTAGTGAAAGTCTATAAAGACTCAGGGCTTGTTATCCCAATTTTTGTCATCCCCTTAGGACGCGACTTACGGCGGTTTTTGGAAGCGCCATTGAAAGCTGCTCGCGGCTCCCCTATGGTGTTTGCCAATTATAGTACCTGTTTTCCTCGAAAGAACCTTCTGACACTTGTCAGAGCCTTTGGCGATGCCTTTGGAAATAGTTCTGATGTACAATTACAACTCTGTTGGCGCGGATATGATCATCTTGCTCGTGAAGCTATATTAGCAGAGATTGCCTCACGGGGGCTGACGAATGTGGTGATCGAACAGCAAGGTGTTGATGTTCGGACCTATCTAGAACGGTTTAGGCGAGCAGATTGCTATGTCAACATAGCAACGGGAGAAGGCTTTTCTATCCAACCACGAGAGGCGATGGCTCTTGGAATTCCCACCATTGTGTCGAATAACACAGGGCAAAAAACCATCTGTTCGAGCGGGCTGGTGCGTGCTGTCCCGTCCAATATCGAAATTCCGGCTATGTACACGTTTCCAGGGGATTTTGGGGTACAATATCAGTGTGCTGTTCAAGATGTCGCTGCGGCCTTAAGAGATGTATATGCGTCGTATGACTCGTATCTACGGAAGGGAGGGGTTGCGCGGGAATGGGCGCGGCGCTATCACTATACACAGATGGCGCCTCTTTATATGAGCCTGATTAAGCCAAAAAGGGTTGTGCTCGGGGACAAAGATGCAATATTAGAAGATGGAATCATGACGAAAAGTAAAAAACTTGTTCGAAAGTATAAGAAAGTTATGAAAATTCCATAAGATTCACATGGCACAGAGAGAAACGACTGTCCGCTTGCTTGCCAATTCTTCGACTGCTACCCTTGAGTCTTGCTGCCTGGCATCTCCTAACCTGTAAACTAGCCCGAGTTTATAGGTTAGGTAATGGTGAATAATGCAGGATTTTAACCTTGAAACCCAAAACTCAGGTTTGAATGGCTTGATGGCGGGCCCTGTAGTACCTACTATGGTATACCTTATAAACTCGGGATAGAGACTTTAGGTGTAGCAGTCCAATGCCTCAACGTATTCACCATCTTGACTCTCTTACTATCGATCAAATTGCTGCAGGCGAGGTTATCGACGTCCCTGCTTCATGTGTGAAAGAGTTAGTAGAGAACTCGCTTGACGCCGGAGCTAACGATATCCTTGTTGAAGTATCCCTCGGTGGACGGGATCTGATACGAGTGACTGACAATGGCTGTGGCATGGGGAGGGATGATATCATCAGCTCTATCGAGCGATATGCGACGTCGAAATTGCAGCATATTGATGATCTACAGAGACTGTTGTCACGGGGGTTTCGAGGAGAGGCGTTAGCCTCCATAGTCTCGATCTCGCATGTGACGATCACCTCCGCTGAGAAGGACGGCGACGCCCCCATCTGCTCTGCCACAACTCTTGTAGCAGAGGGGGGGAAGATCTGCTCGGTGATCGACACTCAGGCGCCGCCAGGGACAACGGTAGAAGTCGCCTCGCTCTTCTACAACGTTCCTGCCCGGAGGAAATTTCTCAAATCGCCGGCTAAAGACTCCCAAGATATTATCAAAACTATGACCTGTCTTTCGCTTGCCTCTCCCTCTGTCTCCTTTCGCCTGATTGTGGATGGGCGTCAGGTGATTGGCGTTACAGCAGAGCAGTCAGAGCCGTTGAATGC
Organism: Chlamydiia bacterium; assembly: GCA_903848235.1. Lineage (GTDB taxonomy): Bacteria > Chlamydiota > Chlamydiia > Chlamydiales > FEN-1388 > CAINFV01. The sequence goes on from CAINFV010000275.1 coordinate 2,386, forward strand.
CAGGATCCGCGCTTTGCTGAAAGACCCGTTTGTGAATGACAGCTTTGACGTTCGCCATACTCGAGATGGTTTTTCGTTAACGGGGCTGATCGCTGACCCGCGTCATGCTCGCTCCACACGCTCTGGTCAGTATCTGATCGTCAATGGAAGGTATGTCGTCTCCTTTCCAATGTCGTATGCTATCAAAGCGGCCTTTGGCACGACATGCGAAGATGGAAAGCACCCTCTTTTTGCCCTTCACCTATCCCTTGACCCATCTTCAATTGATGTCAATGTGCATCCCCAGAAAAAAGAGGTGCGCTTTGCAGATGAAGAGTGGGTACGCATGCTTGTCCAAGAGTCAGTGTCAGAAGCTCTTTTTGGGAAAAGAGGGTTTTCGACATCTTGTGATGCGAGCTTGCCTCTTTATTCCCAGTCATCGGCCTCTGAATCAAACGAAGATGTATTTTCAGCATGGCGCTATGCTGCTGTAGAAGAAGCGCCCGTAATGGCGTTTGAGATGGCAAAAGGGACTTCTTCATCTGCTCCCCAGTGCCTGGTTGTCATGGGCGATGTTGCTCTGATCAAGCTTCCTCGCACATCGGTTTTTCCTTTGGCTATCCCCGATGATGCTCTTCTCCTCCTCGATCTACGGCAAGCAATGCGTGCAGTTGTGTTTCGCGATTTTGAAAATAGCTCTTCAGAGTTGCGGACAGAGTTATTTCTAGTCCCCATTTCTTTTGACTGTTCATCTCAAGAAGCGGCACTCATTACTCAGGCCATTCCAGAGTTCGAAAAGATCGGGGTAATCGTCCGCTCGATAGGTCCGCAGACCTTTCTTATTGAGGGTGCTCCAAAACTATTCCTGGACATTGACCTTCAAAAGTTTTGCATCGACATCGCCTATGAAGGGGTGCTCTCGTCACATGACGCTAAGCGAGCTGCGCTTCATAAACGGCTAGCTACCACCTATGTGGCGACAATGAAAGCGTTGCGTTTTCCCGTAGATCCCGATGTTGCCCTTACCATCTTTACCCGTTGGTCACAGCATGATTTCCCGGAGCTGTCTCCTGATGGGAAGCCCTGTTATTCACAGTTGACGTCAAGTTCATTGAAAGAATGGATCGTGAAAGGAGTGAAGTGAGTGAAATCAGCTCTTGAGCATGTACGACGCCTGATAGCCCAGCATGAAATAGCTGGAGTTGTGATTGTTACGCCGACAGATCTTCACTATCTTACCGGCCTTTTTCTTTCAAGAGGGGTGTTATTCATCACTCCTCAGAGAGCGACACTGTGTGTCGACCCTCGATATCTGATGGTTGCAAAGAGTCTTTCTACAGATTTTGAGATTGTCTGTCAGCCATCATCTGAAGCCATGAAATCTGTTTTAGAGGCATTCTTCAAGGGCTGCCTGGGTTCTATCGGCTTTGATGCAGCGACGATGACGGTGGAAAGATTTCAAGAGCTGACGGCTGTTGCCTTGCCTGGGCAGCTCACACCAGCGCCACTGCTGTTCTCTTGCCTGCGTCGCCCAAAACGCCCGGATGAGATTAAAGCTATTCAAGAGGCGTGTACGCTTTGTGAGAAAGGGTTTACCAATCTTCTTCCGCATATCCATGCGGGAGTCACCGAGCAGCAGCTCTCACAGAAGCTGAAGGCCTTTTGGTTTTCGCATGGCGCAGAGGCACTCTCGTTTGAGCCAATCATTGCCTTTGGCGCCAACAGCGCATGTCCCCACTGGTCTTCGTCGGCGACGCCCTTATCGAACAACTCTCATATTCTCATTGATATTGGTGTCAAATACCATTCGTACCACTCAGATATGACGAGAACCATCTTCTTCGGTCGCCCGGATCCGAAGATCCTCGACTTTTCTCGTCATGTTCAGGAAGCATATTCATTGGCATTTGCACATGCATGGCCTGGAGTTGCTCCGTTTTTGCTCGACGCTACCGCCCGGCACTATCTTGCGGCTCACGGCTACGGGGATGCTTTTGTCCATGGCCTCGGCCATGGCGTTGGCCTGGAGGTTCATGAGCCGCCGAGAGTGAGCGCCTTTGCGCCTCAAGAACCTTCCTTGGAAGAGGGGGATGTTATCACCATAGAGCCCGGTATCTATATCGAGGGCCTTGGCGGTGTTCGCCTTGAAAATACAGTTGTTATCGAAACTGACGGCGCAAGGTCGCTCTTCGCGCTTCCATTAGAGCCGACATTTTTGTAGAGCCAATTTTAGCAATGAAGGCGTATCAATCAAAACTTGACAAGAAAAATCATCTATTGCCATATGGTGAAAAAAGGTTTTTTCACTAGAGGGGTAAAAAGTATGTCGCTTGATGAGGCGTTAAAAAATGATCCTGATATAGGACACTTTGTGAAGTCGTTTTGTGAATCGGATAGTGTTACTAGGGAAAAATTTGTTGCAGAAATGAGCAGCCCGGCCGGAGCGTGTTTTACGATTTCAAAAAATGTTTCGATAAATATCCGGACATATTTAGACAGGTATTCCCTGAAGAGGCTGTTTCGCTCATGGAGTCGGTTTCTGAGGAACCGATGAGGAAAATAGCGAGGATGAGTGGCGAGGATTCCTTAGGCCTCGAGATTTCGAGGACTGGTCAGAAAGTTCTCGAAGATCCAGGGATTGTACAAGAATTAGTCGGACATGGCGCGGACGTGTTAGGTAAAGTGGATCGAAGACAAAGAATACTAGCCGCTATGGCACATGCCGAAGAATTTCGGTATCTCGCCCCATATTTTGGGTTCGGAGAAATTCCTCTTGTGGTAGATCCTAAAACGGATGCCTCACTTGGTCTAGGCCCACAGCTAACGGAAGAGGAAAAAGAAGAGCAAGATGCTCAACTAGAGTCGATTGTGGATAAATTGTGGGACCTTAACATGCTCCTTCCGGAAAACCTGCGCTCGCGCGAGGGTAGGGGATCGCCTCAAGACAGAAGCGGATTTTATGGTCTGGCGCAAAACCCCACATGGTTGGTGGGTTTTTTGCACAGGATAATTGAGAACTCAATTTCTTCCATTATTTCCGGTGTAAATAAAAATCGTGGTTCTAATTTGGAACTACCCAGGTTGGAACATGAGTCGCCAGAGGGTTTTACAGCCGTGCGGTGCGATTTACCCCTAGATAAACCCTGGATAGAACTTTCTCTTCTGGAAATGTTAAAACATACTAAGAAACTTGAGTCAATGGAGATTCGTTACCGCCAAGCCAACTTGAAAAAAAAACCGTGTATTGATTCTGATTTGCTTATGAGAATCGTTAGTCGTAACGAGGGACTCGAAGTCTTGAGTCTGCAAGGTCTTCGCTTGGGGAAGGTACTTGGGGGCTCAATAGGCATGCTGGGGCATCTAACGGACTTGGATTTAGTAGCTGTGGACGTAGAGAAACTTCCCGATTCAATAGGCAGCCTGAAGCTTCTTAAGAATTTGGAGTTAAACAATTTATATTACTTAACGGAGCTTCCAGCTTCAATAGGCAATATGGAGAATCTTGAGCGCCTGAAGATCAGGGACGTATCCGCATTAACTGCACTTCCAGCTTCAATAGGCAACTTGAAGCTTCTTAAATACTTATCGGTACGCGGCTCAAAACTCTTAACTGCGCTTCCTGAATCAATAGGCAATCTGCAGCAGCTTGAGGAGTTGGACATATCTAACACAGCCGTAACAGAACTTCCAGACCTAAGTAGGTTGGGGAAGCTGCGCACACTGGACATACGCGGCCTCAACTTATCCGACGCCGCTCGAGCACAGGTTGAAGCTCTTCGTCAAAGAGGGGTCAAGATTGTGGGTTAAACGACATGTATTTTTTCGAGCTTTGACGCGTAGAGCCGTCGTGCAAACTCGTAGAGGTCGATGTCAGCCCAATTTCGCTTTTTGATCTGGTCGAGCAGTCGTTGTGAATACACTTCCCTCCGTTCGGTTGTCTGGAGGTGTGGCACGTTGTTTAATGGCGGCCATTTCATGAGAGAGTAAAACGCTTTTAAGCCATTATCGAGGTCTTCTGTGATGCCTACAAAAAAGAAACCATTTGCAAGGTTGACTTTTGCACTTTCTAGATGTTTCTGTATCGGAATTGTCGAGTCTTTCGGGTTAAGGCTTGAAAGAAAAAGACACTGATGGTTTTGCATTGTGAAAAGTGGATCTCCAGGAGGAAGGAAATGTTCATGATACAGATCTTCTTCGCGGTTCTGATAACACTTTATCCAAAATCTATGCTCGCTGAGCACTCGTTCTACGGGATCACGTAAAAAGGTTATTCTCTTTGCTGCTTGGTTCTGAAATTGAAAATAAAAAAAGTGGCCTCGGAAAAACGTATATTGTTGTCTTTCTTCGGGAGTGAGTGCGTCTATCTCATAGTAAAAATCGCAAGGGCTAGTAACTGCTCGATAAAATATGGACATATCTTGACAAATCCACCCATTTTGTCCAAGTTTTAACTGGCAAAAAATCATAATGCACATCTCCAGATCAAAGCATTTTTGTTTTTTCGTGCTATAGTTCAAACA
>CAINFV010000276.1 GCA_903848235.1 Chlamydiia bacterium
CCGCGTTCTGAAGACAGATATGTAGACGGGCTTCTCCATGGCCTTTGCCGTACGTTGTACGAGAGTGGAGAGAAGGAAAGCGAGGCTACGTATAGCCATGGGCTTTTAGAGGGCCGGAAATTTGCCTGGTGGCAGCAAGGTGCTGTTAAAGAGATGACCCATTGGACAAGTGGCTTTCTCCATGATGAGTCTGCCTCACTTCCTGCCGTGGTGACGTATAGTGAAGACGGCCATCTCTATGAGCGGCAGTCGTATATTGGAGGACAGCCCCATGGGTGGTATGTCTGTTTTTATCCAAATGGCGCAGAAGAGACCCGTGTTCGATATCGCTTTGGAAAGAAAGAAGGTGTTCAAAATCAATTTTCTGACTCTGGCGTGCACATAGGACAACGTGAGTTTTTGCATGGGCAGCTGGTGAACCGATCCTTTCATATCCATCCCAATGGTCAGACAGCTATTTCAGGGCGTTATTCGAGTCCTGGATGCGGGATGATAGAAACGTTTGATACGCTGGGGCGAAGAGTCCTTCGATATAGTGTTCGAGATAGTGAGCTCGACGGAGATTATGAAGAGTGGTTTCCCAGTGGTCAGCTCAAACGCCAATGGCACTTAGAAAAGGGGGATTTTTCAGGGCCGCAGAAAGAATATTTTCCATCAGGGATCTGTGCTCTCCATGCAGAATATACTCATGGCGATCGCCATGGCCTCCAAGAGTCATGGTATGAAACAGGGCAGCTGTCACAGCGAGGAGGCTATAACGAAGGCCTCAGAGATGGGCTTTTTGAAAGCTGGCATCTGAATGGCAAGAAGAAATATCAAGCGACGTTTTGCAAGGGAGTGCCAACAGGGAGCGAGCGCACATGGTATGAAAATGGCACGCCAAGCAGCGCTTGTTCATGGAATAGCGGAAAGCGCACGGCAAAAGCTTTTTCCTGGGATGCCGACGGCACGCTCATTGCCCAAGAAGAGTGGGATAATGGCTTCAGGGTAGGAGCGTGGACTGAATGGTCGTCTCAATCTACAAAGAGATCTGAATGCCACTATGTTAACGATCAGCTCGAAGGCTTAGAAGAGGTGTGGCATGAATCTGGCAAAAAAGCTCGCTCTGCGGTATGGAAAAATGGAAGTCTTGATGGCTCTGTACGTGAGTGGTATGACGATGGTTCTTTGTGCTTTGAAGGGAAGTTTGACCAAGGAAAGCCGGATGGCGTTGTCCGTCGTTTTTACCAACCTGGTGAGACAAACCACCAACTAGCCTCTGAAGAGCATTTTGACCATGGCTGTCACGAAGGTGAGCAGCGAGCATATTTTCCAAATGGCCAGATGAAAATGGTAGCTTTTTACCGTGCAGGACAGCTCGAAGGCCCTAAGAAGATGTTCGACGAAGCAGGAAATATCCGCTTTGTAGCCTCGTACAAAGCAGGACGCCTTGATGGCAAGGTTATTCACTACCGGTCTAATGGTATGGAAGAGGTTCAATATTTTCGTGATAATCATCCAGAAGGCCTCTGGCAGATCTTCTATTCTTCTCACCCTACATTTGGAAAAGTTAAAGCCTTAGAAGCTTCTTTTCGTGAAGGGCTCATAGAAGGCGAGCTTGTTGAGTATGATGAAGCGGGGACGAAAACCCTCTCTATCGTTTATAGCAAGGGAAAGCGCAGCGGCGTTGCAACCATGTACAGCCATGATGGACGTGTTATCATGACGGCAGAGTACTACGAAGGGGCTCAGGAAGGCCCTATGCGCCGATATTGTTCAAATGGAGTTCTTTATAAAGAGTCGATCTATCATTCCAACGTACAAGAGGGGGAGGAGCTTACCTATTTCCAAGATGGGAAGGTGGCAGGAAGGGCATTTTACGTGCAAGGAAGGCTCGACGGCACAATTCAAAATTGGAATGAAAAAGGGATCCTTATCTTTGAAGCTGAATATAAAAAGGGGCTTCGATCAGGAAAGTTTAACAAGTATAATGATGACGGCTCTCCACGATTGCTGCAAAAATTCAATAACGACATCCTCGTATGCAAGCAGGCCTTTCCCGGGAAGTAAAGACTTGCTCTCAAACACGTTGAAACCGAAGTTTTCAGCGTGTTTTGGTGTCTATTTTTTCAAAATGCCACAGATCAGAATCTCCGCTCGTCCGATGTGAGATGAGCGGCAATGTCGACAGGGGGGGTGGGGTAAACGCTTTTTTCCGTGTTTCAAGGAATACAAAGGCGCCGGGCGTCATGGGAAGGAGCGTGTCTATTGTCTGCAAGAGTCCTTGAAGAGGCTCTATGATGCTATATGGAGGGTCGATATAGACAAAGGAAAAAGGGGCTTGAGTTGAGAAAAGCGTGTGGAGAGCTTTGAAGACGTCGAAGGGCAGAATTTTGGTCACAGATGCTAGCTGCAGGCGAGATAGATTTTCTTTTAGAATATAGATCGCTTGACGGTTTTCTTCGACAAATGTGCAGTGGCTAGCCCCTCTGCTGATAGCTTCGATTCCCATAGCGCCGCTGCCGGCAAAAAGGTCAAGGGCATATCCCCCCTCGATCCCCCCTTGGCAGATATTAAAGACCTGGCCGCGAAGCTTCGATGAGGTAGGCCGTATCGTCCCAGATGATGGGATGATGATTTCTCGATTATGAAGGGTCCCAGCAAGAATTCTCATGATGTAATTGATATCGACTCAAAAAGTGGCTTATAGGCCCCATAATGACTGATGAGCTCTTCAGCAAGAAGAGGTTGAATTGGCTTGAGGCGTTCATAGACTTCAAGGCCATGAGCATTTTTTCCCTGACGAAAGTACAGTGTGCCAAGCCGTAAGAGTGCCTGATGGTCATCTGGGCAGAGATTGATAATCGCTTCGCACTCTTCGATCTCTTTGTCTGGCATTTCCAGTTCTCGGTAGCTGATGGCAAGCTGATCGTGAACCCACAGCTGGTCAGGGGCAAAGGAGCTTAATATGGTGAGCTCTTCGATAGCGCTGTTTGAGCTGGCTCTGCCTTTAGTCTCTAATATCAGTCGTATTCGAGGTGTGAGAAAGATGCCTGGCCATGTCATAAAGGGATTTGTCTTTATAGGCTCTAGATAATGGTTGGCAAGCATCACATAGCAATTAGCGAGCGCTGCGTGGTATTGGAGGTTGGTAGGGGCTGTTTTAATACGGCTGATATGCTGATTGACTGCTGAGAGAAACAAAACTTCAGCTAGCGTATGAAGCGGCTGCCAGGCGACATAGGCGATTAGCTTGTTGCAGGGGATGATGAGAAATGACAGCCAGGAAGGCGCTGTTAGCAGATGAGTAGGAAGAGAGCGAATAGAAAGAGCGCAACGGGCGTACATCTCCCCTTGCTCTCCAGCGTCAAGATTCTCAGGGGCGAGTATTTCTTCAATGCGCTCCTTGGCGGCAAGAGCATGCCGTATAGTGCTTTCTCTGATATACATGTGGATGAGGTAGTAGAGAAATGACAAGAGGATGATGCAGGCTGTAGCAATAGCGACAATGAAATCGGAGCCGAAGATAAAACTTGAAACACCGATGATAGCCATTAAGAAGAGCAACAGGATAAGGAGGCCCTGTGCTGCATATGCCTTTTTAACAGAGGCCGTGAATTGATTGATCGCGGGAAGAAAGCGCTCGATCGACAGGTTTCTCATGCGGTATGCATCCTCAATTTGAACATGAAGATATCACGTTCAAAAATACTTATGAAGAGACGACTTCAGCTACCAACGCAATGTCTTTCGCTTTGATCTCTTCGAAGTAAAAGATGAGAAGTCCAAAGAACACAATGGCAAGCGAGACAAAAAACCAAATGTCGATCATCTCGCCATGGAAAATCCATCCGAACAGCGCCGTGAAGAGCGGCGTGGAAAGTCCGGCAAAGGCCATAAAGGTGGGCGAGAACTTTTTTAATAGGGATCCGTAGAGGTTGTAGCAGATGATGTTCGAGACGATAATGAGAAATACCGTGCTCTCGAGCCAGATATTGTAATTGCTAATGGGAAGTGGATCCCATGTTTCTACGATGCTTGATTGAATAATGGCGAGCACTCCTCCGAAGAGCATGGAATACCCATTGGCAACGACTGGGGGGCAGTTACTGCCATGGACAAGTTGTCGCAATAAAATCCATCCAAGGACAGAACAGACGACAGCGGCGACAACGGCGATCTCGGCTCCTGAAAGTCCCCATAAGGTGCCGGTCGTGAGCTCATGCTGACTTTGGTTGGCGAGGATGGGCCAGAGTCCAAGGAATCCAATTAGCAGCCCCATCCATTTTCTGAGAGAGAGCACATCCTTGAGAATCGCATACGACAGCAGGGCAGAGAGAAAAGGAGAGAGGCTGTAGATAAAGCAGGTCTTAAAAGAGGTTAGATATTTGAGTCCCCATAGCTCAAGAACGTTGGTCAGATAAATGTTGAAAAAACCGAGGAGCATCACGCGGATTGCTGAATCTTTAGAAAGACGAAGAGACCCAGAAGAGCGGATGGCGGCATATCCGAGCATCAGTACTCCGGCTATCATCATTCGGCTGCCGACAAGGAAGAACGGAGAGGCGTAATCTAAGGCTCCTTTTGCCACGGTAAAGACGCTTGCAAAGAGAGCGTATAGAATGAAGACAAGCCACATAGAAATCTCAAAAATACGTCATTAAAGATAGAAAAGAACGAAGATACAGCATCGAAACACAAAAATCCATACATTGATAACAAACAATATCAAAAAATGCCTATAAAGTCGAGGTCAAGTTGAATATTTCTGCAATTTTTGATATTGATTTTCCCTTTATGATTCCTTAATTACCATCAGCGATAACTGCGACATCCCTTCATTGGGGAATATTATAAAAATTTGTTATGGAGATGTGATTATGTCGACGATCATGGATCTAGGTAAATTGTCCTGTGGTGGTGCGTCATCAGAACTGTGCCACGAACTCGAACAAGGAAAGTTTGAACTACGAGCTTCTCACGATGAAGCTGTTGTCTACGGCAGCGACGGCGCTCGTGTCTTCCGCGTCACCAATGATGGCATTGATCAAGGCGTTTTGAAAGCTCTCTTCGAGAAAAATGCAGCCCTCAAACAATGGGTCGGGGAATGCAGAACCATTGCAAGGGAACGTTCTGGTAGCTGCGATGTTACGAAAGACTACGATGCTAGCTCTGTCCTCCTGCCTTTCGTCGGGGAAAATGGAAAGGTACGAGTCAAAGTTGAAAAGCGTCATCAAAACGAAGCAGGAAAATACGAAAAACATGCGGCGTACACACCATTTGCCTCTGTGAACGATGCTCTTTATCGCACATGCTGCATCGCCATGGAGCAGTTCAAAGGACCGAAGGTAGAAGAGAAAAAACTGGCATTAGTCCAGCTCGCTCCACAAGTTCGCTTTGATGAGAAGAGCAAGGCCCATGTAGCAACACCAGCCAAAGAAGTGGCAAAACAATGGTCGGATACAATCGTCTACAAAGAGCCAAAAGTAGATACGGTTGCTCCAAAAAGCGATAAACACCACAAGCATGACCATAAGCATAAATAAGATGCATGTGTTTGTTGTGATGTCAGGTTGACTTTTTTGCACTCGCTGTCGTCATACGATAGCGAGTGCAAGTTATCGTTAAAACCCAAGTTGCTTGCCTATTCGTTAGGGGCAACGAAGTTGAATCTAACGAATAGGCAAGCAACTTGGGGTTAAAGCCCCTAAGCCGGGGTTAAAAGTGTGAGCTGTGTTTGCGAAGAACTCCACTGTTTGGCTACCATGGAAGCCCCAGGATTCATCGACAAAGGTGGTTTCTCGATGTTTCCTTGGCAGTACGGCTTGCAAAAGGCACTTGTGGTGCTTTGCAGAACACAAAAGTCCATATATAGTTTTCTTCTCTAAAGAGTTTTGAGCATGCAAAAGCCGAAAATTCTGTTGATTGAAGATGAAGAAGATATCGCAGCTCTCATCAAGTTGCAGTCGGACATCTCCGGATATAAGCTCATTGTTGCTTATGACGGTCTCAATGGATACGAAGCTGTTGAAAAAGAACTTCCCGACTTAATTGTCCTTGATATCATGCTTCCAGGCCAAAGTGGGCTTGATGTCTGCAGGAAGATCAAGACAAACCAAAACCTTAACCATATACCGATTATCATCATCTCAGCGAAAAGCGAAGAGACAGATGTCGTCCTCGGGCTTGAACTCGGCGCGGATGACTACGTCACCAAGCCCTTTTCGCCACGAGTTCTTTTCTCGCGTGTGAAAGCTGTTCTTCGACGGAATAATGAAGGAGAAAAGCCACTGCAGAGCATCTCCTTTGGAGATTTTACGATCGAACTCGAAAAATATCTCGTCAAAAAGCGAGATAAATCAATCCAGCTCACCCTTTCTGAATTTGGCATCCTCCGACGTCTTGTTTCAAATCGTGGGAAGGTGCTGACCAGAAATCAACTTCTCGATGACCTGCAAAGTGATGATGCTTTCGTCGTCGACCGCAATATCGATGTCCATGTTGCAGCACTCCGTAAGAAACTCGGACCAAATTTCGAATTTATAGAAACGGTTCGTGGTGTAGGCTACCGCTTTCGCTCAGACGATTAGGAGTCGAGCTTGGCCCATATTTTACACTTCCTATCCTACGATTTTATGCGCGAAGGACCAAACTCATGACGCGTGCGGATCGATGTGAAGGGAAGTGTTTTGAGATTCTCAAGTTCTGGGCCAAAATAGGCCCAACTTAAGCTGGGAGACAACTCCTGAGAGCCACGCCGTAACCTAGAGACAATGATAGATGTGTTGTCCGGAGAAAACGCGACCTGGAATTCGATAGACAGCATGACTTTAAAAGGCCAGATATCGGGCTCAGGTTTTGACGCCATGATGACAAACGAGGAGCCAGAGATCTTCGGGATGATGGCGACAGATTTGAGCTCTTCCACCTTAATCTTGGAGTGGTTGACTAGAAAGGCAATCAGTGCTTGCGGCGTGATTTCCTGAAGGAGGGTTGGAATATCTTGCTCTCTGTTTTCTTGGACAGCGCGTTTGAGGGAGTGTTCTAGCTGAAGGTATTGCGAATACCAATAGTGAGGGTTGTTAAGATACTGCTGTCTGGCAATGGAGTAGAGCTGTCTGTCTTTCCGAACGTCACGAGGGACGTCGAACAGGTCAGAGGTTGCAACCCACAGAATAAGAATGGATAACACAAAGCTTAAGAGTAGAAAAAAGGTCTTCCATCTGACAAGAGACAGGCAGGTTGCTGTTCGAGAGCTCTGTGGTGTTGCAGATAAAGAGCAGCTGCATTTTTCGGCTTGAGACTTGGCCTCGATCTTTTCTTCTGCACTGACAAAACTACCCACTGTTTCAACCCTTTTTATAAGGAGGATGGTCGAAGTCCATATACGATACTGAGAATTTTTTTTCAACAACTTACCAGTTTAAAACCCGGATTTAAAGAGAATCTTTCTAATCATTGATGAGTACAGCTTGCTCTTCCGAAGAAACACAATTCTCAGGCATTCTTCAACAACTTTTTATCTCGACTTTGCAAATTTTTTGGACTCATATTCGGGGAATAAAAACTATGGCAGAATGTAGCGATGTTGCAGATATAACACGAATGTTGCGCGAATCTCTGACGTTTTCTTCTCTGCCTTTTTGTCGAAGTCCTTCCATCGAAGAACTGAGCGTTTTACAGGAAAAAGCTCAGGAAGTAGCTCTCCAGTTTTTGTTAGGAGAAGGTTCTTCAGACTCGCAACTACAGCTTCAGTTAGACTTTTCGAATCAAGAACGGATGTTTGAGGAGATTGAATCCTATGATGCTCGTTTTGGGAAAGGAAGTTTGTCCAAAATTCTTGGCACGTGTAAAGCGTTGTTTCCCCAACATGCTGAGCCACCCCCACGCTACGAGCACAACCCATTTCTTTTCTTCTCTATGCGAACACCAGCCACTACGCTTAATCCTGAGGTGTCTTTTGACAATTCACGTCTTATGGCGACACTTAAAGTTCTCTCTGTGGAGCATTATCTTTTCCGAGCGCTGGAGGAAGTTATTTGGCTGAAAAAAATAGAAATAGAAAGCCGGCGGCAGCTCTGTGCAGCGGGCTATCACTATCCCTCATTTCCTGGAGTCCCCTGTTCATTTCGCTTCCCTCCATATCTTAAAACTCTTTCCTGGCCCATCTTGTTTTTGCGGTGCAAACTTGCCAACATTAGCGGAAATACGGCTCATTTCGAGGCGAATGCAGAGAGGTTCAAAGACCTTATAGGTAGGATTTTAAAGGCGGATGAGCGATTTCCTGACTTCAGGGGGCCTCTTCAAGATTTTTTTATTGAAGCGAAAAATTTTGAATGTACAGCCAGGCTTTGTACTAAATGGGAGAGCGTGATAGCGACCCTAGACGAATTGGTACACGAGAAAAATCTAGGCAGTACAACGATTGAATGGCCTGCAGCTTTGGCATTCTTTCTCGAATGGTATGTGGTATGGAAACAGCGGCTTGTCGTATTGCGAACGGCTACAACAGCACGTACGATCCAATCTCTGTCTGACGAGGAGAGGATGGCTCTGAGTGAGCAATGGGATGAGCTATTTATAGATTTTGAAAAACTCTACACCGATGCATTGGCAGTTTATAGAGCCGCGCCCAATAGGGAGACGACGCGGGCAGTGTATAGCAATGCCTATACGAAAATGGATCAGCATTTAAAGGGGCTGTACGGGGGAAGGCGAAATCGGCGCATTGCTAGAAGAGGTTGCGGAATACGAGAATTTTGTGTGATCGCAACTCACTACCCTCTTTTCTCTGCGGCGCAGCTGTCGTTTCCCGAACTTGCTACCTTGTGTCCTGAAGCAATCCCTCGAGTGATCCCTGAGGACGAACGGCTGATAGTATTGCAGATGAGAGTTGACTTCCATGAGCGTTCGAAAAGGGAATCTACCCCTCAGGGGGATTTTCGACGAGAATTCCTACCTGAATATCTACTGAAGCAGAGTGTTTCTACTGGCCCGAGGACGTCGCAAAAAAGCAAAAAGAAATCTCATAAAAAATTGGTTTTCGATCATGCAGCAGTGACGCCACCCGTTGTTCTGCTAAGCGAACTCAAAGCGGCGCCGTCGCTTGCCTGTGCAGCTTCCGCAATTACCTGCTCTTCAGCGGCCACTCTGCAAAAAAAACTCAAAGAGGTGATATCTATTCCCAGGCCCTTAGCTGAAGAAGTCGCTCTTGTAGAGGATCCAGAGGTTGTTGCTCGATTTCCTATTCAAATTGGAGAAGGTCCTGGAAATTTTCGTTATAACTGGTCGGTATTGAAATGGACATTTGACAATCCATTTGTCACTGATGCCAGCTATCGTGATTGTAATTTTTCTCCAGAAGTACGGGCTGCCATACTGCTAGAGCATAATTTTGCTCACGTCATTCATAAGCTTTGTATTTTTTTCGGAGCTCGTTATGAAAAAAAATCGGACGAGGGTGTGGTTGAAAGCGTTACCTATGTCCTTCCTGGAGAGGGCTACTGGGATGAAGCAAAGTATGAAAAGATGATCTTTGAGATTTGTATCAATCCGACTACAAAAAAAATATTTCATGCCTATGCCACGAATAGAACCCCTTTTCAGCTCGTCCAACGGTATGCTCGAAATCGGTGTTTCCGTGAAGATGCTGCTGAGGATATTCCAGAGGCGGAAGGCGAGGATGCGCAGCGCCTGACAGATCTGCTGCCGGATGATGGTAGCCGGGTGACAGATTTTCATCTCAATACTGGCCACGAGGACGGAGAGGAATTTTTTGAAGTTCGAGATCCCAAGTTTTGTGTTACGTATAAACTGTATCGATTCCCGGTATACTAATTATGTCTTTAGACGCGTCTTCCCCTTCCTTAGAGCAGCTCATTTACATGATGAATACTGCTACTGCTTCTTCATTTCAGTTGGACAGGAATTGTCAACTTACCGAAACCAAGCAGCCCTCGCACATTCATTTTGATGTGATGAATGTGGTGTTACGAGCCCTAGAACAAAGTTCTGATGTTCCACAGCAGACATTGGAGCGCCTTACCGTGAGCGTGTATCGCTACCAAAGGAGCGTTTTCTCTTCTATAAAGAAAGACAAAGACGTTTTTTTGGGGTTAATAGAAAAAATCCGGATGATTTGTCTAGAAAAAATTCGAAGTCTGTCGCAGCAGGAGGTACTTCAGTCTGCTTCGGCACCCCCACTTCTATCGATGCGGAAGATTTGTGCCGGACATCTACCAGGAGAAGTCAATGAAGTTGTCCACGAGCTCGTCCTCGATATCCTAGCGCAAGAAAAAAGGCTATTTGAGGCGTTAGAGACGTTGTTCTACCTCCAGTCTGAGGTTGAGCATCGGCGTACTCTTTCTGCAAGCCGCGTCCATTGTGCAGCACTCCCAGCAATCGGCCCCTTTACCGTTATAAAAATTGCGGTTGCTCAGAGGCTGTCCTTGCCGTGCCGCCATCCCTCTTCATCGGCTTTTTCACCGCAACTCCCTCCTGTCTCATCAAGCGTCTGCACAAAGGATGAATATAAAAGGCTGCTCTCGCAACATGCAGTTGCCATTCTCCCTCCTATTCCAGAGAATCTTTCTTCTTCCCTTCTTCTCCTCCAGTGCCGGCTATCGCAGTTTCTGATGGCAGGCTGCGACATAGATCCAGATGGTCAAAAGTTTCGTACCTTAGTGCAGAGAATAATCCATGCACAGCAGTTCGCCTCAGAGGGGGAGAAGGATTTTGCTCGTCTTCTTCTTGTGCAGGCAAAACTCATTGAATCTCACGCACGATTTATCACTGAGGGCACATGGGGTTTAGAGCAGCTCCATCGTTGGAAAAACCTGCATGAAGACTTTCTCTGTGAGCGACCTGTGGCTTTAGAGCAGCTCTTTTCTGAGTATGATGCGTGGATACAGGAATTTGAACCACTAGCGAAGGTGACAAAAGGGTTATATGAAACTTATCTTCCCGATAGTGTGAAGGAAAATCTGACTGAAAAATGGGATGACGCTCGTCTGAAGTTTCTCGGTGGGTTTCAAAGGGCTCTTGCCCTGTATCACGACCCAGCACTTGAGGCAGAAAGACGTTGTATCTACAGCGATTCTTTTCAAAGGCTCAAGCATATCTATGAGGGCATGTCTCCGTCGAGGAGAAAGGTCTATCATCCAAAGGTTGTTTTCTCTGATGTTTTTTCGCTTCCAGGGCGCCTTGTGCGTAGAGAGTCTCCTGAAGAATTTGCGGTATATGGAAAAGCTGAATTCAAGAGTGTCGTGGATGCGGTGATTTCCATTGAAGAGGGGGGAAAAAAGGCTAAGGAGTCAGTGGCAATACGGCCTGTAAAAGATGTCCTTGCTCCTCGAATGATGAGAAAAAAAAGGGTGGAAAAGCCCATTTTCTGTCCACCGGCGCCTTTAGTTGACGATGACGTGCAAGAAGAAAAGAAATGTGCCGAGGATGCTCTGCAAAAAATAGAAGAGCTAAGAATTTCTTCTCCTCCAGGTGAGGAGGTCGTATATGAGACGAAGCTTCCCTCTGATCTATCTCCTGAAATACGGCTTGTTGCTTACCCCCCCCCGCCAGTACAAGAAGAAGAGATAGAGGCACTCTCCTCTTCTTTTTCTGTGCTCTCACTTGATCGCCCTCTGTCAGCTTCGTGCCAGAGGGTAGAAGAACATTATATGCCGATTTCCGCTGCACGGGCAGTGAGAATTGAGGATGCATCAGCGTTACATATCGGCGATGGCCCTATGCTACGATATCAATACGACCCAAGGGTTCTTCGATGGTCTTCTCGCTGTCCTGCGGGAAGCGATCCATTTACAACAGATGCTCGGTATATTGGGGTTCCACAACATGCTCGCTCTCATATACGACGCATTCATGATGTGCCGTATGTTGCTCATAAGGTGCTGCTTCTCTGTGGAACTCGTTTTGGCATGCATGAGAGTGGCAAAAATCCAGCACGTGTCTCCTACGCTCTTATTGCTGAGGGAGCGTTTGAAGATGGAGATTTTTATAGGGGGGTTCTTACTTTAGCCCGGTTTCACAAAAAAATCTTCCATGTCTCTATGGAACTGAAGTCACCGAGCACAATCTTCTCAGAGCTTGTTCAGAGGGGTGGTTTTCGAATTCCTGATGAAGTTGAGCTTGATGAACAGCACATGGCGGCAGGGGCTAGCGGCCGCGCCTCTCTTCTCGATGATGGTAGCCGGATTCAATCGATCAGTGATACATGTATCACCATTGCAGACCCAACACGCAAGGCGACTTGGGAGCTGTATCCATTGTGAGAATTGTGTCGCGTCAATGATTTCTTAGGATTCGAATTGCCAAAAAATTATGCCTTGATATACTTCGGGGGCCCTAAATTTTTTTTGGTCCAGATGGTCATATGAGACACCCTGTTAATTTACAGGATTCTCCATGACATATATTCTGGCGAACCCTGGAAAAAGAAGGTTGACTCCAATGTCTTCACAATTGAGATCTGTAGACGATTCGATACCTTTTGACCCATCCGCCGCTACTAGAGACGATCTTGTTGATGCCTCTGAGGAACCGACAGTCCCCGCTGAGGCACCAAAAGTTGCTACTTCACATAAAGGAAGATCCTACGCTCGTTGCTGCTATGCTGTGACGACAGTTGCAGCTGTTACCGTTGCTGTTGCGGGAACTGCGTTCCAATTGTATGGCAAGGAGATCATGGGTGCTTATACCAACATGATGAACCATACGTCGTAAG
>CAINFV010000277.1 GCA_903848235.1 Chlamydiia bacterium
AGAGGGTCTATAAAGAGGGGGAAGGACGGGCATGGAATGTAGAAACAGGCACGACGAAGAGTGTCTTAGGGAAGACAGCTTTGATGTGCTTCGAGGTAGGAGAGATGGAATTCCAGGATCCATTAGGATGCTGGAAGGAGAGGTTTTCCTATGATGCCTTAAATCAGCTTCAGGGAGAAGAAGGAGAGTTTCAGCTATCCTATGGCTTTGACGCTTTCGGCATTGCAAAGACAACAGCAGCCTCTTGTAGAGATGGGGATGGCAATGTTGTGGCAAGTGACAATGTTATTTTCGAGTACGATGCCCTGGGCAGGCTTATCGTAAATAAGGTTGGCGATGATGAGGAGTGTTATCGGTATGATGGTTTTGGAAGGGTGCAGGAGATCACAACGAAGGGGGGAAAGACGAAGAGACTCTGTTGGCTTGGCGGTTGTGAGCTTGGCGCGTTAGAAAAAGGGTGCCTGACACAGCTGAAGGTTCCGCATCCGGTTTCCCTGCAGCCGGTTGCAATTGAGGTTGGTGCCACGCCTTTTCGTGTGGAGTGTGATGCTCGAGGATCTATCAGCGCATTGTATGACCTCTCGTCGAATGCATTGTGTGAGGTCTATCGCTACAGTGCTTTTGGCGCTCTTCATGTCTATGGCTCGTCGCTTGACGCGTTGAGAAAAGTGGCAATAAGCCCGTGGCTGTATTGTGGGAAGCGCCTGCTCAAGGCGACGTATGATTTTGGGTCTCGGCGCTATTCAGTGCATCTTCAGCGATGGCTAGAAAGAGATCCTCTTGGGATTGTCGATACCGCTGATGATCGCATGTATGTTCGTAATAATCCTGTTGCCTTTGTTGACCCTACAGGCCTGTTTCCAGTACTTATTGACTGGTCAGAGATTTGCAATTCGATATCCCATGCTGTGCAGTGCATAGCGAGCCGTGCTTATAAGACTATTACCTTTGCTAAAGAGCGCTTGGATTGGCTTTTTGAATTTCAATCGACGTATGAAGATGTGGTTTTTCACTTGCTTGGACGAGCGTGGCTTCGCTGTTCTGGGTATAACTTAGATTCAACCTCGTCGTTTGTCTATGGAGATGGGGAAGAACGTACGAATGTTCGCATTACGTTGATCAATGGCATTCTCAACGGAGCCCCTGAGGCGAGAAAGTCGGCGGCCCTACTCTCATCAACTCATGGCCATATCCCTGTTCATTTCGTCTACGCTGCAACACAAGGGTTTTCCGGGGATATGCTTCGCGGTGCCTTTGCTAAGGCAGGTATTGTCTCTTTGCAGGCGAATTTACTTGTAGATCTCTGGCACGAGCTCATCGATGAGATGGGTGGTGTGAGCGGCGGGGGTACGATTCTCCATTATGCTCATAGCCTTGGCGCTACCGACACACTCAATGCGCTGCAGCTGCTGACGCCTGAAGAGCGCTCCCTCATCCGCATCGCGACGTTTGGGTCTCCGACGCTTCTCGACGACGGGGTGTGTGGAAAGGTTGATAATTATGTGAGTGTGAAAGATGGGGTCCCTATCATTGACTTCCATCGCTATGCCGCTGGCGCGCAAGGAATTCGGCCGAACGTGCATTTCATCCCTTCTGACGGAACCATACCCCTCGTCGACCATTATTTTGATGGCAAGACCTATACGGGAGTGTTGGAGCTTCTAGGGCAGAAATTCCAAGAAGAGTTTCTGCTGGTCCAGTGATTGCAAATGCGCTTCTTTTCTTTCGAAATTAAGGCGAAGTAATTTCCATGGCTACACGCGACACAGATTTCTCGTGTCTGCGCAAAATTATTTTTTCTTCTAAGGGATCATGGCATCATCATCTTTTTCGTTTCGACCCCTTGCCTCCCGAGCGAGCGATTTCTTTTCGTTGTTCTGCATCTTTTAGTATCACTTGTTCTGCTCGTCTGGCGCTAGTTCTTCTAAGTCGGGATGGGTCTGATTGTGATGGTTTCAGAAGAGCAAGGGCAGCTTCTGCCCTCTGATCAATTGTTCTGACTTGTGAAAACGTTTGGATAGAACTACGTAAAGCACAAATGTTGTGAAACAGGGAAAGATGTCGAAAAAAACAAGACGCAATTGGTTTACTGCCCTCAAATAAATTAACGACGATCTGAGGGATAATCCCACTTACCGCCTGTCTTATGGCGGCAGTGGCCACAGTTTCTACCGCGGATCCAGGTTTTTTTCGAATTCCTTGCCTTGTGGCTTTAGATACTGTTTCTGCAATATTAGCTGCGCCTGGTTCATCTGGATTGTCCTGAAGCGTATCTTGTAGCATTTTTTTTGCTATTCTTAAGGCCGTCTGTCCTAGATTCTGTGTAGATTGAGTAGGTTGACTTGCTGTTTGTTTGGTTTCGGCCGCAGCAGGTTCAGAAGGTTGTGTCATGTAGTCGAAGAGACTCTTTGCCGTTTTTCCAGTGGAAATAGCAACCGAAGTAACGGCTCCTGCGACAGGTCCGGCTGTGAGGGTTAAAACGCCTGGTATAATATCAAGGGCAACTTTTGCAATTCTGCCCAAATCATCTCTATATCTGCTTATAAGTATCGTTACGCCGTCGTCAGGACTAGGGTATACAATCTGATCAAAAGATCCATATTCACTAACAAGAGACATATTTTTCTCCTTGCTTCTTAGTTCTCATTCTATCGAGAAAAGTATTTTTTGAAAAGCAGCAATACTGGGCTTTAGTGCCAGTAATTGGAATATTTCGTTCGACTCCGGCCCTTATTAATACTATTTCTGCTCTGAGAGGTTACCGTCAGCGCCGAGAGGGGGCTTAACCCGAGTTTACAAGTTATGCATGGGCCTCTGACACAATATTTTGGCGTCAAATGACGTACCTTTTCGGTCGCAAGTTGGTGCTACAACCGAAAATGTACGTCATTGGAAACCAAAATCATGCGCCATAGGCCCATCCCCAACTTGTAAACTCGGGTTAATGATTGCCGTTTCTAAATAGGGTCGCAATTTTTCATTTCATTGAAATTAATTAATATATTTGATACAAATTGATTCTGTTTGATTTAATAACTAGGCGTTTTATGTATTTAGTTCTAGACCAGGATTCTGTGTATTCGGGCTATTCTGTGCCATTTTCTCCCGGTAGTATTCTGCCGAGCGTTCGTCAACCTGTTTTATCAGTTCAAGGAGATCTATCCGCAAACAAGTTGAAGAAGCGTCAGATTTTTTCACTTATGTCGAGAGAATCTCTTGTTGCGCAGTGCACAGAAGAAGATGGAAAAAGAAACTGTCAGATGGTGCCTTCCAATTCGCGGTATGCCTGTTTAGAAGGATCTGTGCCTGAACGCTTTGTTCCTGGATGGACAAGCGAGCACAACGTCAGAGACGACTCATTTTGGGGAAATTTTAGCTACTATGGAGATGAAGAAGCCGGAGACCTTCCCTTCCGTGTCACAGCCTCGAGTTCTGAAGTGTGCCTGTTAGTTGAGAGGGATCGTTGGGCTTTTCCTGGAAGGGAGCCCGTGATGAAATTTTCCTCGGGAAATACCTTTGCTATCAAATATCGAGGCCCCATTCGCTCAGAGATTGTTGAATTCGAACTGACAATAGAGGGAGGACAACTACAGGCTAAGATCATCAACGACAGTCGGACGAGCGACCTCTCAGACATTGAGTATCTTGGCTATGAGCTGACGACTCTTGACTACACAACCTGTGTCGAGCCGACAAAAGCTCTGATGTTTCGGGGAGGTATTCATACACCATACACTGTCTTCAAACGAATCATGGGAGAGGAGACGCTATGGAAGGATTTAGCTCAGGAAGCCGGAATAGAAAGGAGTTGCTTTGGGCAAGTCGTTTCTATGTCTTTAGTGTGTAATGGCCTAGCTCACGTCGTTCACTATATTCTTCCTCCGAATCATAAGCCTGGAGAGCGACATCCAACGGTTTTCTACGTCCACGGAGGCCCGACAGGACATTATGATGGGGATTTTTCATCCATTGAGCACTCCTGGCTTCAGTATATCGCTTCTCAAGGGTATGTGGCAGTTGGCATCAACTATCGAGGCAATACCGGGTATGGAGCTGACTATCAACACGCCATTATCGGAGATTTTGGTGGACAGCACATAGAAGATGTCAAGCAGATGGCAGTACGGATTCGTCAATTGGACTGTGTTGATCCCCAGAAGATGCATTATTTTGGCCATAGCTTTGGGTCGTATACCGGTGGGATGCTGCTCTCTTGCCATGGAGCTTTTGTCCAGCAGACCTTTAAAACCATGATCCTTGCTTCGGGTGTCTATGACTGGTCAAAAAATATTTGGGCCAAGGATGCCGATTCCTTTTTTGGACCTTTTGATAAAGATACTGCTGAGCGACGGATGGGTGGGTGGCTGCCGCAGATTCACAAGCAACTTAAGGCAGCACAAGGCTCGCTCTATGCAGATCCTGCTTCTGATGCAGAATTGAATGGAAGAATTTCGCCAATGGCGCAGAGGGTCTTAACACCGTCTGTTCCTGTCCTCCTCATCCATGGTGATGCGGATACACAGGTTACTTTGTTCTCAACGCAGCAGTTCTACGAACGGCTCAAACATGAGGGGGCTGCTGCTGAATGTGTTTTCGTGAACGGAGCTGTTTATGGATACGCGGGCGCTGAAGCTTCCTGCAGCTTTGTGAGAAATCTTTCGAGCTTCCTAGGGACATACAGCTAGGCTTTCCCGTTATGACGACTTTACTCCTGAGGAAAAGAGTTGGCGAAGCCAGCTCTTCAGGTCGTCTTCATTTCTGATCTCCTGCATCGTCAATGATGGTGCTGTTTCGACGAGATTGTCAATTAACGCCCTGACAACTGTATTGGCCGTAATCCGCTCACTGTTTTCCCCTTTCAGCTCGGTTTTGGAGCGAAAGCGCATGATCGTGCGTGCTAGGTCTTCCACGGCATCGCGCTGCTGATTGGTTAGTAAGACCGTCACTTTCTCAAGGGTTCGCCATTTAGGAACAGTCGATGTTCTTGACTTAGCAACTTCTGGAGTTGTGGACTTCTCGGCCTTGGGAGTGGCGGACTTGAGCCCCCCAAAGAGGGATTTCTTTGTTTCTTCTGGATCAATAACCACGGCTTGTCTCCACACGTTGAAGGAATTCTTTCGCTACGTTGAGATAATCTTCATGCCCTTTTCCGCGCGCGCTTTCGACGTCAAAGATGGTCTGCTTCTTCTGCGGGCAGGATTTGATTTTTGTATTGATGCGTACGATCGTCTCAAAAACTTGTGTCTGAAAAGTCTCCCGTAGAATCTTTTCGACCACCGTTGAAATGCCTTCTCTCCTGTCAACCATGGTCAGGAGATATCCGAGATTTTGAAGAGATGGATGGTATGGCGCAATCTGATCAATCGTTCTGATAAGATGTTTGAGGCCTACGAGTGGGAGATATTCTGCACTGACAGGGACCATAAAAAAATGACTGGCCATAAGACTGTTAATCGTCGCCAGGCCGATATGGGGCGCATTGTCGATCAAGATGAAGTCGTACTTCTGAAGTTCTGGAGTTGAGAAGGCTCTCATCAACCGCCGTTCTCTATCAATTGCGGAGTGCAGCTCTAGCTCAAGGTTGACCATTGACTCTCCTGAGGGGGCAATATCGACGTTGGCTATAGGAGTTGCTTTGATGATCTCTGAGATAGCTATGGGATTTTTAATCATAACATCAGCAATGCAGGGAACCTCTTCAGGAAGGTCTCCTATCAAGCTATGGGTGAGATTCATCTGTGTATCAAGATCGACAACAAGAACCCGCTTATCGAACCTCGCAAGCCCTGCAGCTAGGTTGACAACGGTTGACGTCTTCCCAACGCCGCCCTTGTGATTGATGATGGAAACGATGTGAGAGTGCCCCATATATCCTCCGAAATCATATACGCAATGTTATCTCATGAGGGCCAATGACGCACCGCTTTTTTCTGTAAAAGGAGGCTTTTGCAAAACTAGCTAGCTGCGATACGCAAAGCGCCGGCGACGAAGGGAGAGATATACCTCTTCTTGTTCAAGAATCGGATTTCACGCCTAGAAAAAGCCTCGGGATTCGATCGATCAAAAAAGGGCCCATATTGCAATATTGGTCCCTTTTTGATCGGCGAATCGCGAGAGCTTTTCCTTAAGCGTCAAAACAGATTCATGAACAAGAAGAGGTATAAACTCTTAATCCGGCTCGTCCAACATCGTTGCCCCTAGCGAATAAGTGGCAACTTTGGTCTTGACAGGATCCATTCCTGAGATGCCCTACAGAGGGGATTTCTTAATTCTTCCTTAACGGCATTCTGGTACCAATGGTAACTTTTCTACTGACTATTCTAAAGGTGCCCAAAATGAGGATTGTTTCTTCGCTGTTGAACGTTTCGAGATCAGGTGATGGCCCGGCGGTGGGCATCGAGCCTTCCGATCTTCCTGGTCCTTCTGCGCCCCAACCTGTCGCAGAACCTGTTGCAAAAAGCGGGAGTGTTGGCACAGGCCGATTTGCCAAAAACCTTCGCCTTCTCTTTGTCAATGGGTGCTCGTATGAGGAATGGGAGAGCCAAGCGGCAGCGCAGAGGATTTCATCGCTTTTTGGTAGGACTGTGGGCAAGGACATTAGGGTTCACTATGCCTATGTTCCCATGAAATTCTCTCATGTCGTTGGAGCAATTCGGCATGGGGTTGAGCCGCAAGGATGCGATCTTCTTCTCACAACGATTCGCGAACGGTTGCAGGAGATGGATACAACACTTCGGAAGAAGGTTAGCGAAAGCCACGTCATGCAGGTGGGGCGTCGGATGTTAGCCGGCGGCTGTCGTTTAGCGATCTTTCTCCATTCAGGGGGAGGGGCGTTCTTCAAAAAAGTGATGGAGAGATTGACGAGTGAAGAGCGGCAGAAGATCGACGTGTTTAGCTTTGGCTCAGCATGGATGTTCAACAAAGGCGACTTTCATACAGTTCTCAACGCTGTCGCCTGTTGGGATCCGTTCCCTATGCTCGGACGCATTGTCTCTGGCAGATGGTTTCCAGGTCCGTCTGCGCCCATTGTCCGTGCAGGGTCTTCATGGCAGATGCCAGTGGTATCCCATAAGTTTTTACACAGTCCGTATCAAGAGACGCTGCGAAAAATAGTTTCGATGTACGTAGATGAGGTTCGATACGAAGCGCTTCTACCGCCTCCCCCCATTAAAACAGAGCCCGAAGAAGGCCAATAGAAAATAATCGGACCATGGACGGCGAGAGTGAATCTGGTTCAGAAGATTTTCTGAAGGCGCCCCCTCGGAAAAGAAGGGGGGCTTAAGTTAGGTTGGGTGGTTTCTTGCGTTGACGTTTACCGAGCTATGGCAAACGGTTTAAAGGCAAAAGCCCTGTTAGGGTTTGCCTGCAAACGCAGTTTTTTGACAGGAGGGAGACGTACTGCGTTCGACACGCCTTTAGGAGTTATCTTGCCGACAGTTACGTGCGGTTTGAAAGCAGGAAATAGCAGTGTGCCGCCATTGCTTGTAATAATTGTATTTACTTTCTTGGATAGCTCCACCAGCACTCGAGGATTTTTATTTTTCTTCTTATGCTCTGTTTTTACGGGAACGACGGCAAAGTCTTTCTTCACTCCGGCAAAGAGCTCGGTGCGTCCATTATATGTTGTAATGTCAAAGCTGTGACATTTCCTCATTGCACTGAGGGCCAGGCCGTTAATTTTGTTGGCGATTCGAAGCGTTGGTGCCGTGAATTCGGCGATCGACAGGTGAAATCCCTTTTTGGTTGCTAGAAGGTGTCCGCCTTGAGAGAACCGAGAGACTCTTTGTCCAGAATCAGTCGCCAGTTTTCGCAGCTCGCCTTGGTTGTCCTGAATGGGAAGTGCTATGCAGCATGAATAATTGCCATTTACTACGGTCATAGTATTAATCCTATTAAAATATTTTTGTTCGCTGTAATTATATTAGATTTTTGTTATTAAATTCATTTGTTTTACAAATAAAGAAAGATTTTCTCACGGGAGAAGTGTGACAGCACGTGCTTGTGGAAAATAGCTTAAAACCGATTGCGCGTCCTGCTGAAGATAGAGAAGCTTGATATTGGGGCCTGCGTCCATCGTAAAGTATAGTTCTACACCCTGCTTTCGAGCTTGCCAGACCATGTTCATCGAGGAGATTGTCTTTTCTAGCCAATAGCAGACCGGAGGAGTTGAGGTGAACATGGTAGCGTGCATCATGAGAGCATTTCTTTCGACGGCTTGGCCAAAGGCTGGGAAGTTACGCTCACGGATGCCAGTCATAATGGCTATAGTGTCTTTTACGACCTGCTCAGGCCACAGAGCGTAGACAGGTGATGTCTCCACCGTCAGCCGCATTGCCTGCCTCGAGGAGATGGGCTTTTCCTGGGGTGAGAGCATGAGAATTGCCAAGTTGAGCTCAGGCCACCAGTCATCATAGGGAATGGCATATGAGTCGCTTCCATCCGGCGACGAGCCCTTTTGCCACCGTACAAATCCAGTATACACCGACCGGCAGGCGCTGCCGCTGCCAAGGCGAGCTAGACAGGAGAGCTTTTGGCGATTAAGATTCCAGCCGAAGAAGGTGTTTAGCGCTAATGTGAGCGCGGCAAATCCAGATGCTGATGAGGCAAGGCCGGCAGCCGTAGGGACGGTGTTTGTGGTAGCAATGGAAAAAAAGAAGGATGGCGAAGGGCGAGCGAGATCGAGGAACTTCACGCAGCGGATGTAGAAAGGTGAATCGGTGGGCAGAGGGATGGAATTGAGGGTGATGTCATCGGAGGCGATGGCCTGACGCACTGTTGTTGTTGTATGGTGGTCAAGCGCTACAGAAAAGCTATCAGTGACTGGCAGGTGGAGTTCTTCGTCGCGTTTCCCCCAGTATTTGGCGAGGGCGATGTTGACAGGTGCTGAGGCAGTCGCTGACTCTACAACAGGGCTCCATGATAGCGGCAACAGGATGGCGGCAGCACTCTTCCGATCTATTCTTTGCATGTAAAGACCTCAACGCCTGTTGCGGCAACTGTTGACGGAAGACGTCTTCCAATGCTCCCATCCTCGAACGTCCCTAGGCCAATAGCAGCATCGCCAAGGCCGGACCCTGATATTTTTGCTCCATAGATGGTAGGCGCTGTGCGAAGAGACCAGCAAATAGAGGAGAGCTCTGGCGTGCCAACACCAAGGGCTTCCATCAGGCCCTGTGCATGATTCATCAGATGTCCTACTTTCACATAGTCTGCCGTACGCAGAGCCGCTATGGCCTCACAAGTGACCTCATTAATGGCTGAAAAAATGGCTTTATACAACTCTGGCAAGCGTTGTTCTTGAGCATTCACAAAAGAGATGACTTCTGGTGTGGGG
>CAINFV010000278.1 GCA_903848235.1 Chlamydiia bacterium
CTTCGGGCGAAAAGAGACCAATTGGTCGCAGTCAGCTGAATTGAATGAGTTATTTTTTTCCTGTCCCTCAGATCGAAATTCTCTCAATCTTTTTCTGAGCACCCTTTTCTTGAAACCAGAGAGATGAGTATTGTGAATGTCTAACACGGAGGATTGAACTTATGAAACAAGACATCGGACTCATCGGTCTTGCTGTTATGGGCCAGAATTTGGCGCTTAATATGGCAGAGAAAAATTGGAAGGTATCGGTCTATAATAGGACAAAAGCTCGGGTCAAAGAGTTCCTCGCAGGGCCTGCTTGCGAGACAAAAATTCAGGGGTTTTCAGATCTCAAAGAGTTTTATAAGAGTCTTTCTAGGCCCCGAAAAGCCATTCTCATGGTCAAAGCCGGAGCTCCCGTCGACGAGCTCATTGAACAATCTCTGCCATATCTAGAGCCAGGTGATATCCTCATCGATGGTGGCAATAGCTTCTTCGAGGATACAAAGCGCCGCGAACAGGCACTGAAGGAAAAAGGGATTTTATTCCTTGGCGTCGGAATCTCTGGCGGTGAAGAGGGGGCTCGTCATGGTCCTTCCATTATGCCAGGAGGCAGCACGGCGGCATGGCCACATGTCAAGGATATCTTCCAGTCTATCAGCGCTCAGGTTAATGGCGTTCCCTGCTGCCAATGGCTCGGAGAAGGTGGGGCTGGACACTTCGTCAAGATGGTTCACAATGGAATCGAATATGCAGATATGCAGCTCATAGCGGAGTCCTATGACCTCCTCAGACGTGGTTTTTCCTGCGATACTCCGGAGTTGGCGCGGATTTTTGCAGCATGGAATAAAGGATACCTCAACTCTTATCTCATCGAAATCACAGCCTCCATCTTCGCCAAGAAAGATGAGGATGGTCACTCATTGATCGACAAAATACTGGACGTCGCCGGGCAAAAAGGAACCGGAAAGTGGACCGTCGTCAATTCCCTTGACATCGGAACTCCAGCGACGGTCATCGCAGAGGCGGTGTTTGCGCGTTCCCTGTCAGCGCGCTACGAAGAACGACAACAGGCAAGCCAGATCTTGGGATCAAAAATCAGGGCTCCCCATGAGAAGAAAGAGGAATTCGTCCAAGACCTTGAAAAGGCGCTGTACGCTGCAAAGATCATTTCCTATGCACAAGGGTTCTGGATGCTACGACATGCATCACAAGAATGTAAATGGTCGTTAGATCTCGGGGCCTGTGCCCTCTTATGGCGTGGCGGATGTATCATCAGAAGTGCCTTTTTAGGAAAGATCAAAGATGCCTTTGAAAAATCACCGGATCTATCACTGCTGATAGTAGACCAATATTTTCATAATGAGCTGAAGCTCTCCATCCACTCCCTCCGAACGGTTATTGCAATAGGAGTGATGGCGGGGATTCCCATGCCATGTTTGAGCTCGGCTTTGTCATGGTATGATGGGATGAGAAGTCAGCGTCTGCCGACAAACCTCATCCAGGCTCAACGAGATCTTTTCGGGGCGCATAGCTTTGAGCGTATTGATCGCCCGCGAGGCGAGATGGTACATGCGGAATGGGTGTGATGAGAAAGGAGAAAGAAAAAGAGTGAAGCTGTTCTATAGAATAGTAACGGGTGGCTTTAGGCTCTGTTATGGGTTGCTCTATAACCATAAGGAAGCCTGGGAGTTTGATATCAAAGACCTTCCGGGGGCTGCCATAGTGGCGCCCAATCACGTGTCGTACCTCGATCCGCAGTTGGTTGCTGCCTCATGGCCTGAAGATCTTCATTTCTTTGCCGGCAAACGCCTCTTCAAGAAGAAGGTTATGAGGTGGATTCTCCATAACCTCTACTGCCACCCTGTTGAAAAGGGCAAAGAGCTGGCGACGATTCGAACAGCCATAGAACTGCTTAAACAGGGAAACAAAGTTGTCGTCTTCCCAGAAGGGACACGATCTGAGGACGGCACCTTACAGCCGCTCAGAAGCGGGGTGGCATTTCTTGCCTACCAAAGCCAGTGTCCGATTATCCCTTGTTACGTAGCAGGATCCTATGAGGCATGGCCAAAAGCACGCAAGCGGCCACGACTTTGGGGTGTGCAGACCAGCTGTCGCTTCGGCCGCCCTATCTGGCCCAAAGATGATCAGGGAAACACTCTTTCTAAAGAAGCTCTCAACGAGGCCCTACAGCAGGCCTTGTCTCATCTTGCGGCAAAGAGCAAGGAGTGAAGAGCGGTTACCTCATGTGGGCATGGACGGAAAGGTAGTGGTATAGATTTCTCTCAGAGGCATTGGGCTGCGTAAGGTCATTGTTGTTTTCCGCGCCTGACAATAGGGCTCTGTATTGATTAAAAAAAGCCATAGAGCTATTCGCCCAATTAAGTTTTCGTATATTAAATTGATTGCTTCTTAGAAGAGAATGGTTGAAGTAAATCTCATATTCTGACATCGAAGCGCCGAATAACTCCTTATGGTCGATGCAGTGAAGTAGTGCCTTCCACATAGGCTCGTGCTGATGGGTTTCGATCGCTATTTTTAAATCAGTGATCACAGGTTCTTGGAACAGCATATGGTGGGAAATCCCAGATAGATCTGGGTGTACTCTGTGAAGGTCTGGTAAGAGACGGTTTATGTGATCAAAGTAGGGGGGGGGTAGTAACTGCTCGATAAAATATGGACATATCTCAGCGATTCCCGCTGTAAATTTGAGCAGCCTTGACCAAGAAGCAAGGAATGCTTCTACAGGAGAAGTTCCCTAAAGCTGGGTGCCAAATCTAAGCGACGAAGTCGGAAAATCAGCCACACAATCTACGAGAGACGTATCTTCAACA
>CAINFV010000279.1 GCA_903848235.1 Chlamydiia bacterium
CAGGCTTCAAACAGGCGGCTACATTTGATGATCCGTATACGCGAGTCCATCGCCATGACGAGCGCATTGAAGCGGCGTTTATAGAACAATACAATCCACACGCTATTGTCAGCTATCTGATCCAAAATTTGGAGCAGAATTCAGAATTACGCGATCACTATCTAACACTCCACAGAACACATGGAGCAGCAGAATGGAGGGCAGATCGCTACAACACAATCCTCGCTGAACTGACGCGGATAGAAGCAGCGGAAGATAGGGAAGAGCGAGAAGCAATGCTGATGTCTCTCTTTGATTTTTATAGCATTGTGAAAGCTCCTGGGCAGTCAAATAAAGACGCTGTTCTGGAAGATCAAAAGAGCGAATACCTCCAACACGAAGTATATGACGATGAAGGGCATCTTCAGCCACAAGCTGTCGAATGTATTCTCGAAAAATTAGGTGTCTTCCACTCGGCATTCCCCAAAAGAGAACCGCTGCCTCTTCCTAGAGCTCACGTCGCCCGCGATCTACCTCCAGTGATGGATGGAGCGCTATCAGCGGAAGACCTGGCCCAAATTCCTCCAGAGCTGAGAACTGCAGAATTCCTTTATTAAGAAACATACCTTCTAACTCTAAGTTGTTACCTATTCATTAGGAACAACTTAGGGCAGGAAAAGAACTTCTGTGTTACAGAGTTTTGTATTGTGTTAAGCTAAATCTCACTCGCTCTTTTTTTGGGGGCGCACCGGTCTGCACCAACCGTCTGCCGCAAACACTCTGAATGTTCAGGCGACGCTATGTCTACAAACCGATGATGTCCTTCACCAAAAAACAGCACAAAATTATGGGAAGCATCACAGAACACGCCTCATGTGTGCTCACGTGATTGAGGAAGAGGAAACGACACCATGGACGCGCCAATAAAAGCTAGAGTTCCTCCACACTCTCGAGAAGCAGAGATGATGGTCTTAGGCTGCATGCTCACGTCGATTAACAGCCTGAACATCGCGTCAGAACGGCTCGAGGAATCAGATTTCTATTTCTCAGAACACAAGATGATCTTCCACTGCCTTCAAGATGCCTATAAAGCTGATAGGCCGGCAGATATACATCTGGTTGCTGAAGAGCTCAAACGGCAGGAGAGGCTCTTGGCAGTAGGGGGTATCGTCTACCTCACCTCTGTGGCTCAATATGCTGGCACCTCAGCATACATCGAAGAGTACACAGAAGTTGTGAAGAATAAGTCTGTCTTACGTCAGATGGTATCTTCTGCGCAGCAGGTTGAAAAATCCGCTCTTGATGAGCCCCACGACGTTGACATAGCTCTCGACGAAGCTCAGCAGCTGTTCTTTCGCATTGGCCAAACGCGAAATACTCAAGCAGGAATCCTCATCGGCGATGTCCTCTCAGGGAAAGAGGCAGAGACGCAAATTCCCTTTCTCAAAGAGCTTGAAGCTCGCCAAGAGCAGTTCATGCGCCTTGGCCCCTCAGAAGTAGGAATCACAGGAATCCCCACGCACTTCATTGACTTAGACAAGATGATCAACGGCCTGAATAACTCCCACCTCGTCATCCTTGCCTCTCGCCCAGCAATGGGAAAAACAGCTCTTGCCTTGAACATCGCAGAACACGTGTCATTTAAAAATAACATCCCTGTCGGCATCTTCTCCCTTGAGATGACAGCAGAGCAGCTCGTCCATCGTATTGTCTGTTCTGAAGCAGAGATAGAATCCACAAAGATCCGCACCGGCTCTCTATCACCTATGGACTTTCACCAGGTCGTCGAGGCTGTCAGCGAGATTCAGAAACATACGATTGTCATCGATGACCAGCCAGGCCTAAAGATTACAGACCTCAGGGCACGCGCCCGTCGGATGAAAGAGAGCCATAAGGTGGGGCTTATCATCATCGATTACCTTCAGCTCATCAGTGGCTCTGGCTCTTCGAAAACCATGGAAAACCGGCAGAACGAAATCTCAGAAATCTCACGGATGCTTAAAATTCTCGCCCGCGAGCTCAACGTCCCTATCCTCTGCTTATCACAGCTATCACGAAAAGTAGAAGAGCGCTCAGGACACAGACCTATCATGAGTGATCTTCGCGAAAGCGGCAGCATAGAACAGGACGCAGACATCGTTATCTTTCTCGTCAGACGTGAATATTACGATCCTTATGACCGGCCAGGGCAAGCAGAGCTCATCGTCGCCAAAAACCGTCATGGCGGCATTGGCAATATCACATTAACCTATAGAAAGGAGCTCGCTCAATTTGCTAACTACACGCAGCAAAGCATGAGCGGGGCGAATGGCTATGAACGAAGAGCGGAAGCTAATGAGCCAGACTTCGCTGCCGACCCTGTGTGAAGCCACACAGAGTCTAGCATCACTTTTTCGACAGCCTTCTTAAAATCACTCCGGTAAAACATCAATACGATGAATGGAAATTGACACATCTCTGCTACGAAGTGCTATATGCGATGTGGATCCAATAGTAAGCCCTTCGGTTGCCTGAAGGAGTTTAACACGAAATTTGGAGCCATCTAAAAGAGGAACAATAGCTTCCCCAGTACCCTCGGAAACAAAATATGGCTGGTCAGCAGGAACAAGAGTGGTTTGAACGGCATTGTATGGCAAAGTTTCGTCCCATCCATATCCAATATCGATTTGCGGCTGAAGAAGAGCGGGCAACAGAGTCTGACCTTCATCGTATGCATAAGCATATATAGTAAATTCGATATAATATATTCCACCGCCGCCGGGCAGCACGTGAATGTACCTGTCTGCTGTTAAATCTGTAGGATCAGGGTCTATATATTCGAACAAAACCGGGGGGTATGGAATAGTACCGTTTACCCCAAACGGGATAATGGTTGGCGTTCCAGCCGTTGGATAAATATTGAGAGGGGACTCTACAAATGATAAGGATATATAACCACGCACTTGGGTACTTCCAGGATCTCCTGGTAGCCCTTGAAGCCCTGTATCCCCTGGATAGCCGCTAACGCCGCTAGCGCCGCTAGCGCCGCGATGACCGCGATGACCACGATGACCACGAGGCCATTTATGATGACACTTTTCGATAGTCGTTGTAAATCGCTCTATGAAGAATGGGAGCGGTTGAACAGTTTCTCCAATAAGCAAGTTCGTTGTAAGAAAACACAAAGCCATGAACAAGCTATGATTTTTCATTAGAATCACCACCTTGCTTTCCACCTTTTTGTATTGAATATCCAACTGGGAGAAGGG
>CAINFV010000280.1 GCA_903848235.1 Chlamydiia bacterium
GCTTACAGAGCGGCAGTATTATCAGCTGAACATGGCGGCGAAGGACTGGCCAGGGCTTGTTGTCGAAAGAGCTCCGAAGAGATTCTATCCTAGAGGGCGTAGCGGATGCCATGTCATAGGCTATACAGCGCCGTTAAGCCGTCAGGAGTTTGACCGTGCCGTCTCCGAGATTCGCGTTCTTAAAGAGTATGTTACCGGTGTAGAACGTGGCGAGGAGAAAGAGCTTCCCTTTAGCATCCCCTCATTTTTTGCTGCTAAAGAGCGGCTGATGGCGCTTGAAAGACGCGCCTATGGGTTAAACGATGAGATTGGCAAGATGGGGGTGGAAGCTTCCTTTGAGGCTCAGCTGCGGGGGCTGGCGGGGAAGAAGTATTTTATCACCAATGCGCATGGCGAGTATCTTCGTGAGGCAGCAGGGTCGCGAGAGGCGGTGCCTGGCAAGAGGCTTGTGCTGTCGATTTCATCAGAGCTTCAGGCATGGTGTGAGTTGTTATTAGCCCAAAGCGAAGTCGACCGGCATAACAGGCTAGACCGTGATACAGAACGCTTGGCACGGGGAGCTAAGAACCCCTTTGTCCGTGGTGGGGCTATTGTGGCGATCGACCCTAAGACAGCGGAAGTAGTGGCATGTGCAAGCTATCCCCGCTTTGATCCCAATGATTTTGTGAGGTCGGCACCATCTGCCACCTCTTTAGGGACCCATCAGCAGGTTTCGGTATGGCTTGAAGGAGAGACCTATGTGCAGAAAGTCTGGGATCTTGAATGGCCGATGGCGCGCGAAGAGGGTGATGACACCTCGATTTCTGAACATAACGTGTGGATGATTTGGGAGCAGTTTTTGAAGATGGTCCTGCCGACAGGGGAGACTGCTCTCCAGCTTCTTCCCTCGAAGCTTTCCGTCCGTCGTCTTTTGCAGCTGCAAGAAGACAAAAGAGAGTCTTTCCTCATTGCCGATCTGACGAGGCTTTTGGTGCGTCAGGAAGAGCTTTCAGATGTCTTGCGAAATTTGGTAGGACCTCTTTCAATAGACGCTCTCCGGTATCTTATCTCAGCAAAAGTCGCTTTTTCAGATGCCTTGCAGCATGAACTTGAAGAGAGGTTCCACAGAGGCCCCTTTCAAGAGTGGAGGGTGCTTCATGAGACAGACTTTTTAGCTCAGAAGCGTCGGGATGAAAAGGAAGCTGGCATTCCCACCAGGCCATATCTACCCTATTTAGAGAAAGAGCGGGCACGGCAGTTTTCTGCATGGTGGAAGGAACATGGTGATACCGTTCTTCTGTCTGCCTTTTCTCTGACTAGCGCATCGCTTCCAGAGTGGGTGCAACAGGGGACAAAGCGGTGTGTCGCGCTCTTTTCTCATGCTGGCCTTCACAAAGAGCGGCGTGAAGGGCTGTTGCTGCTCTCGTCATTGATCAAGCAGCTTAATGCTGATGAGGGGTTGCGGCTCTTCTCAGCATTAAAAGGATATGAAGGGCTCACACACACTCTTCTGGGTAGATATTTTTCGACCGTGAGAGGACCGGCGCCGACGACCGGTCAAGAGTTCATACGCTCTTTTCTCTCCCTTCGCTCTTCTCCCTTAGCCTCTTTTAGCCATATGCAGCCAAGTGCACAGGGGTCGCTGTTCAAGCTTGTCGTTGCCTATGCCGCTCTCCATCAGCAGCTCCAACGTCTTCATGGTGACGACTTCCAGCTCACCCCGAATTTGTTTTGTATGACAGATCAGACATTTCATTCATGCGGTCGCGTCTACCTGGGCTATGACTCCTCTGGCAAACCTATCCCTCAACTCTATAAAGGGGGTCGGTTGCCGAAGAGTGCTGAGTCGAATCTTGGTGAGCTAGATTTGATACGTGCATTAGGAAGGTCGAGTAACCCATATTTCGCTCTTCTTGCTGGTGAGTTTTTAGCAAGCCCTCAAGTCCTTATTGATGCTGGGAAAACCTTTGGCTATGGAGAGAAGACGGGTATTGCCCTGCCATCAGAGGCAGCCGGGCGCTTTCCGACTGATTTGGAGACGAACAGAACGGGACTATACACCACGGCCATTGGACAGCATACATTGACAGCAACCCCTCTGCAGTCTTCAGTGATGCTGACGGCGTTAGCGACGTGCGGCGATGTTGTCATTCCCCGTCTTGTGAGGATGGCCATAGGGCCAGAGGTTGCTTCGCAGCAGCAGCTTCGCGATTGTTCTTCGTATCCTGGCCGAGATCTGATGCGATCTGTTGGCGTCGATACTCCTCTCTGGCTTGCGCAGACTGTGGATGTCAACAAACATCACATTCAGGTTACAACGCGCCGCACAAAGCGCCATGTTGAAATGACGAGGAAAGAGAGAGACCTCGTGTTTCATGGGATGCTTGCCTCAATAGAACGTACGATGCAAGACCATAATCTTTCACGTCTGTTTGCTCATCGCCCAAGCCTTTTGCAGGTGCTGCATGGCATGCGAGGGCAGATGATTGGGAAGTCGAGTACTGCTGAGTCATATGAGCGGCTTGGAGTGGGTGTTGGCCAAAAGCCGGTGATGTATAATCACACCTGGTTTGGGGGGATCTTTTTCCCAGAGAGTGTGAAGAGTGGCCATCCTTTTGAGCGCCATGATGCTGACCTGATAGTTGTTGTCTTTCTACGCTATGGGACATTTGGGAAAGATGCAGCGCCGCTTGCGGCCTCCGTTGCCAATGAATGGAGGGTGATACAGCGGCGGCATGGTGTATGCGTTCCTTAGTTAAAAACAAAGTTGCCTCTAATGACTAGGCGGCAGCTTGGGTTTAAAAAATGTAATAGTCACTCTTTTGGGAGTGTTCAGGTACGATTAATCTGAGATGCTAAGGTTATTGCTCTAGTATGTCAAAAAAATCGTATGAAGATTGAGAAGATTGCGAGAGGAATTACATGTCTGATTATATTGAAAACTATCTTAGCCAAAAACTCAGGTTGCAGCAAGCCGTTTTATCCGTTCCTCAAGGATCAGACAGAGGGGTTTTGGCATCCAGAGGGATTGTATTAGACAGGGACATTGAGCATCTTCCGCCAAGGCTCCAAAAGGAGATCTCCGAGATAACTCAGTTTGTGGATCGATTATTTGTTGTCGCAGAAGACAAAACAATAGACGAAAACACGCGTGTGGAGAGCTATTTTTTTCTTCAGAAACTACTGAATTCGATAGAAGTGAAAATAGGGGATGCGCACAAGTCAGAAGTAGCAAAATCTCCGGACAATAGAGCAAAAATGGGCAGGTTAGATCAAAAAATTGATCAAATATTTGATGTTTTTCAAGAATCTATGGCGGAGTCTGGAGTTTCTCTAGAAGAAAGAGGGAAAAGGAAGTCGGACGAACCTGGTGAAGAAGCAAAAGTATCGGAAGTCGCTCTTCCCCCCGAGTCAAAAAAGAGAAAGCCTAGCTTACACGTCCCTGATGATAGTTTTTCTCCTGATGTCAAGATGGATGTTTCTTGCAAAGAGGATGAGGATGTGTCTGCTGCAGCGCATAGGCCTGCGGTTGCTCATGCTGCACGATCTCGTGCCATTATCAGAGAGGTAGCGCATGCCGAGTCATACGTTGTGGGGCCATGGATCTTTTTTTCAATGACTGAGAGAGCCCAAGGGTTAGGTGAGGGATATGAGGAGGCAAGAAAGGGGTGGAAAGTGTTTCTCAACCCAACGAGAGAAAATTTCTACATCGTATTCGAGAGAGCACTCACTGCTCTTGCCAGTGCTGGTATAGAAGTCATGGGAAAAATAACTCAGGATAGGCGTCGAAAATCGTCAATGTCGGCTCTAGATGATCCCTGTGAGCCGAAAATACTGTTGTATGTCACCG
Organism: Chlamydiia bacterium; assembly: GCA_903848235.1. Classification (GTDB taxonomy): domain Bacteria; phylum Chlamydiota; class Chlamydiia; order Chlamydiales; family FEN-1388; genus CAINFV01. The sequence goes on from CAINFV010000280.1 coordinate 3,830, forward strand.
CTCAGAATCAAGAGGAGGCTGGAAAAAAACTCGTCTTGGTAATGAAAGCCTTAGAAGGGGAATTTCGAGCCGAAGAGATGGCATCGCTTGCCTGTAGCGAGGGGCAACGAGAAAGATCGGATGGAGTTATCGTTCCGCAACGAGGGTTCGTAGCAGCTCAATAAATTGTGGACTTGTATGGACAAAAATGGACTTTTTGTCTACATTTTGATTCATGAAAATATCAATTGGAAAAGCAGCAAGAGAGCTTGGCGTCACCACTAAGACGCTTCGCCGTTGGGA
>CAINFV010000281.1 GCA_903848235.1 Chlamydiia bacterium
AAGACGGGACGCCTTCTGAAGGCACTTGATCTGAAAAAAGATGATCTCTTCGTGTTGAACAGACGGTTGTTCGTCATTGGCGATAAGAAGCTCATCCTCGATGGTACGAAAGAAGGAACTATTTCCGCTCTTTGCGTAGCTTTCCCTGACGCTTCAGATGCCATCCGCGCCTTTTTGGATGAAGTGGATTCTGTCCTCCATGGAAAAGATCTCGAGCTTCTTAAAAACTGGAAGTCAGTCAAATATCAGGAGAAGCTTGATCAGTTTTTCCGCGAGCCTGAGCTGAAGGCGTTTTTCTGTTCTCTTCTAGGATATATGGGAGCGAAAGCTGATCAGGTACCAGCCGCCTCTGTCGTTGGTGCCTGTTTGAGCTATTTCGTTGTAGGCGGCTATTATCCGAAGGGAGGACCGCAGCATGTGGCAGACATGCTTCGGGATTATGTCACCGAGCACGGCGGCACCGTAATGACAAGAGCCCGGGTTGATGAAGTTGTTGTCGCAAACGAGGAAGTGCAAGGGGTGAGGGTCGGCCAGCAGACCTTTTCAAGCGGTGTGGTTATAGGAAATGTCAATGCCAAAATGCTGTTTACCAAGCTCATCCCGGCAGCAAAAGTCCATAAGGCATACGTTGATGCTATCGCTGCTCTTCCTATGTCCATGTCTTTATGCATGGTACAGGTGGGTACAGACCTTGACCTCTCGCATCTGCCCTCCCATATCCAGGTGCTCGATCCTGAAGAAAGGGTTCATTGCGTAGTCAACTCCAATGCTGACCCCTCACTTGCGCCAAAAGGCATGAGCAGCATCACGTTTCTGTGCAGAGGTGACTATCATGCCACGCCAGAGAGGCAGTCGGAGGAGTATGAACGATATAAAGAGGAAAAAAAGAAGATGGTCCTCTTGAAGGCAGAACGAGTGTTTCCAGGATTGCGCGACCATATTCTCGAGCAGGATGTGTCAACGCCAAGAACTTTTGAACGGTATACCTCAATGCCAGAGGGGGCAATCTATGCCTTCGATCAGGGCAGACAAACCGCTCGCCCCTACTTCAAAACCCCTATTCGTGGCTTGTATCTCTCTAGTGCCTCTACCTCCCGAGGTGGTGGCATATCGGCTGTTGTGTCTGCAGGATTTCAATGTGCTGAGGATATTGTTGGGTATAGCTTATAGAAAGCACTCATAAAACGGAGGTAAGGCCCCCCCCCTTACCTCGGTTTCACGGGCACTTACAGCTTATAGATCATTCAAATAAAGTCCCTTCAGCGCTTTAGGAGTCGAGTGAGAATACATGCTACGATTTGGCTGGCTGCTTTCTGCGTGGAAGATCCGTTACACGGGGAGGCGAGAAAAATCAAAAAATCGTTCTCATTTCCTGCGCCATGCCCTGCTGCTAACTCAAATAATTATTGCTCAAAAAACTCACAAGTTCTACTGTCACGCAGATCATTCTTCCTATTCAGGATCTAATGGGGGGGGACGGTTACGTGTTGTTAACCTCGAAATGGTGTGAAAAATTATGGGTATCTCAAAGTATGTATTTGCTGCTGTTTTCGCTTGCTTTGCATTTGGCAGCTTGCAGGGTGCTGATGTATCGTCGAAGCAACAGAAGAAGCATTATCTCACAAAACGTATGCTGAAATTGACGAAAAAAGGAATAACTATCAAAACGAATAAGGGGCTTGCCAATGTGAGTGCTCTTCGGAGTGATGCAAAGGGCATGTTTGTATATCGATCTGATATTTGCATCAAAGGCACTGGCGACCCTCATCCTTGTGCCGGTGATTGTAATGGGAATCACCCCACAACATTTGGTCGTGATCATTGTGAAGCTAGCGACTGGAATCAAAATAATTATAACCCTTAACTTCTAGGAGCCTTTTGCAAAACTCGCACAAGCTTCTGATGCAAACCGAAAATCTGTGCGGGTTTTGTAAGAAATTGCCTCGTCATGGGGCCGTGGCTTAGTTGTGAGAGTCTTGGCTGGCTCCACAGCATATCAGAAATTGGGTTTTTTAATGCTTTCGTTGAGGGAAAATTCATCCTTCAAACGAGTTTGGAAAAGGCTTTTAGGGAAAAACAGGGTAGGGTTTCGTGAAAAGAATATGGCATACAATTTCTTTTGTGATAATTGCCTCGGTGTGTCTTCATGGGAATGATTCCGTATCGCCCATAAGAATTGAAGGTGCGTTGCAGTTCTTATTTAAAGACGAGCTTGGATTCACCCTCATTGGCGAAAAGCCTGTTTCAATAAACTGGTGTGAAGACTACGAGCTAAGTCATAACAAAGTGCTTGCAGAGGCTGTTTTTGGCTTTTTAAGAATGGCTTTTGATAAATCGGACACGCATATCCTCAACATCGTTCCCTTCGGCCCTGGCGCAGAGATACAACTTATCCATAAAAAGGCCTTGTCGAATCTTATCATAAGGGAAAGGACTCTTCGTGTTTTTGTCGAACAGAACTACGGCTCAGAAGAAAGTTTTTTTCGATCCTTGGCTGATTTAAAAAAAACAATGCACGAATTTTTCCATTTTGATAGAGAACTTCTCGGGCTTGTTTTTGGATATGGCAAAAGCAATGCTGAATATTCTTTTAGGTCTAGCTTGCTCGCTATATACTTAAAAAAGTATCCCCGAGTTTATTTACTTTCTTTTAATCCAATGCCGCGAATAAGTACGATAAATTCGTATCAAAGAAAGGTGGCGCGTTTTAGATTCGAGGCGCCTCAGCCACGTCCAAAGCCATTGCCACAGTTTAAATCCTTGGATGAAGAATGGGACTGGATTTGCCAAGTGAATTATACCCATCGGGCTGACACCTCTCCGCCCCCTCCATACCTCTTTCGATTGCCCAGTTACAGGGAGAGAACTGGGGGAGATTCAGAAGAAGTGAGGCAAAAGTTTCTTCATGCCCGCGACAGAGTAGCGAATCTCTTCTGTGGTCGAAAATTCAGCGAAGTCATAGCTCAAGAAGCCCGAAAGAATCAACGCACAGAGTCTCGCCAGGATCGACGATAATGGCTAGGGGAGCAATGGTGGGCTAAGGACAGGACGACAAGGCATGTCAGTCCCTTACTTCCCTAATTCCGAGAGGCGAATTTCGATTGAAGCTAAGGAGCTGCCGACGTCGCTGGAAGAGTCTGGGATGAGCTTTTCTACCTGACGTATGGCGGACATCACTGTAGAGTGGTTTTTTTTGAAGAGATCCCCGATTTTCATAAAGGGGGCTTTCAAATGCTTTCTGATGAGAAACATTGCCACTTGCCGAGGGAGAACAAATTCTCGGCTTTGTGAGCGCCCGATAAGGTCTTCGCGCTTGATGCCATAGGACTCTGCCGTCACATTGATGATCTTATCAGGGGTGAGAGCCTGTTGCTGCTCTTCTTCCATCAGGTCTGCCAAGAGATCCCTGACCTGTGAGAGCGTCATGGAGGCAGCAGAAGCATTTCCACGGTTTTTAAAGACGCTAAGACGGCGGATGAGAACCTCTAGAGCATGGACACAGGCTTTTGGCGTCGATGCGAAGGTCTCTGCAAGGAAGTGAGCTAGCTTTTGAGAGAGCGAGAAGTTGAGGTGATGGGCCTTTTTGTCAAGCAGATCGGGGAACTGCTTTCTAGGGATGCTATGAAGAGGAAGGACGACTCCCCATTCAAAACGGCTGACGAGACGAGGCTCGATGAATTGCAACTGCTGAGGAAGGCAGTTTGCAGAGAGGATGATCTGTTTTCCAGCAACGTGCAGGCTGTTGAAAGTGTGGAAAAACTCTTCTTGCGTGGTGCTCTTACGGGCAAGGCAGTGGACATCGTCGACAAGAAGAGCGTCAACGGTGCGCCAGAGCCTTCTGAAGGTAGACATCTCCCCAGCACGGATGGCCCTGACAACGTGTTCTGTAAATAGATCTGAATTGGCCATAATGACGGTGAGGCCTGCCTGCCGAAGGCGGATTGCGGCTGCCGTTAGTAGGTGTGTCTTTCCAGATCCAGAAGGGCCGCAGAGGTAGAGGGGGTTTGGCGGTGGGATGCGTTGGCCCTCACCGCTTGGCACTACTACGGAAGAGAGGTTTTTCAGCCTCTCGCCAGCAAGGTATGAGCACATCTCGTTGAACAGCTTGATGACGATTTCATTATCAGGAAGAGTGAGATAGCGCTCGAAGGTACATGAAGTATCGATCTCAGGGAATGTTAATGAGAATTGAGATGGGTCGAATTTCGAAGAGCGAGGAATACCTTTGCTAACGCTCTTCCCACGGGATGCCTTCCCAGCGACTTGCAGAGTGACCTGTATCGATGCTCCCAGAGGATCGACGAGGCCAGAAAGACGTGGCCTTAGGTGTTCTTCAAACCACAGAGCTTGGAACGAGTCTTTTGCCTCTAGTGTCAGCTTTGGCCCATTTCCTGTTTTCACGACGAGGCTGCGTGCCCACCGGTCGACAGTCTCGGCGCCAAGCTCTCTCTCCAGGCGAACGAGAAACGTCTGCCAACAGGCGGCAATACTTGTACTGGCGTTTTCTGGACCACTGCTCATACGAGGACTCTACCCGTTATGTTCTTTTTTGTGCCATCTGTCGGTTCGTCCACCATTGCTGGGCGATGCCAAGGAGCATCGATGAGATCCAGTAGATGTTCAAACCAGCAGGGAACTGATAAAAGAGAATTGTCATCACAACAGTCATAATATTTCCCATAGCGCGCTGCTGCCGCTGCTGATCTGTCCACTCGCGAGGGTCTTTGGGAAGTGTCGACGAGAGGTTCTGCTGCCACCACATCGTTGCTCCTAAGACAAAAGGAAGAAGATGCAGCTGGCTGCCGAGGAGTGGAATATGGTATTTCCAGTCAAAGAGCACGTCGGGGGCTGACAGATTATCGATCCACCCTGCGATAAAGGGGGTGCCACGCAGTTCAAAGGAAGAGCGTAGCAGGTCAAACATACCGATTAAAAACGGCATTTGGATGAGGAGGGGAAGGCAGCCTGAGAATGGGTTGACACGTTTTTCACGGTATAGAGCCATCACCTCCATCTGCGCCTTTGTCGGCTCTTTCTTGTACTTTTCTTGTATGGCCTTTACAAGCGGCGCTATCTCTTGCATCGACCGCATCGACCGCATCGACCAGCGGTTTAACGGATAGAGGAGGATTCGCAAGACGATGGTCACAAGAATGATAGAGAGCGCCCACGAGCCGAAGAGGCGGTAGAACTGCTTCATCAATAAGAAGAGGAACTTGGCAAATGGCTCTGAGATGAAGGCAAACCAGCCATGAAATGTCTGGCAGGCCATGTAGCTCGTTGGCTTAGAATAATCAGTGACGCTGTTCTCATCGATGGTGGAGAGCACGCTGTCTGCAAAGGGCCCTGCGAACATCCGCAGTTGCATGGTGTTTTCTGTTAATGAGAATGGGATCTTGGCTTCATATCCAGGAAACTCTTCTGCCGAAGGATGGCGTTCTGCGACGTCGATATGCAGCAGGCGAGAGGGGACTTGAGCGCCAGGGATAGCATTGAAGGACATCCCCACCCCCGAGCCCTTGAGAGGGTCGAGGATAATCCCAAAGAAGCCGTTAGAATCACATACCCAATCCGGCTGGATCGAAGAGCTGGCGAATGTCGTCTTTGGAAGATCCACCTTTTCGACGTCGCCCCGTGATCCTCTGATGACACGGTATTTTAGCGCAGCGCCACTCACTCCAGACATTAACTCTACTTCTGGGACGCCGCTGGTAAGCCATACCTCTCTGCGATCGCCGTCGATGGTGACTTCAACGTCCATGCAGTAGGGGAATTTAGAAGGGTCTTTAGGAAAGGAAAACCGCTTTTTAATGATGCGATGGGGCTGGCGGGCTTCGAAGGTAATAGACGTCGAGGTGAATGATGTCATGCGGAAGGCAAGAGAGGAAAACTCCGCATAAGGTGACGTTAAGGCGCATGCCTCATGAGGTGCTGACGTGAGGGGAGACTCTTGTGTGTAAAAGCGGCGGAGAAGGGGGTAGTATTTATCTAGTGTGGGAGTGAGAACAGAGCCATCTGCTCGTACTGCTTCTACAGCAGGAAACAGATCGTGCTTGGGAGCCTGTTCTACCATCTTCCTATCTGACTCTACAGAGCGGACAACGCTTTTTGGAAATTGGGGGCTCTCGAAGGGGAGGTTGATCTCAACGATGGACCCGCCGACAGAAGAAAAGACAATTTGCTGATAGTCGTTTTCCAGAACGTAATACTGCGCAGCAGAGGTGGGAAGAACGTCGCCTTCAACAGCCGCAGTATCTACATGAGGTGGTTCTTCGATGGAGGTCTGTTTCGGGGTAACCACAGTTTCCGTATGAGTCTTCTGCCATTCACGCCGATATTCTGCATCGCGCTGGCCGTACCAGAGCTTCACGAGGAAAAAGGATGTGGTGATAGAAAGAAGAAAAATAATCGATCTTTTATCCATGAGCCATTCCGTTCTAGATTAAGAGATATAGATAGGTTAGCAGGTTAGAGAAAATCCTGCTGAAGAAAACATGGATTTTTTGTCGTTTTGTACCGGCTAGGGACTGTAAAAAAATAACATGTACAAGTTGGCTGAGCGTGTGGCCATCGATCTGCCGATGGATCGTTCCTCGCCCATAGCACGCTATGGGGCTCGTTACGATCCTCGAC
>CAINFV010000282.1 GCA_903848235.1 Chlamydiia bacterium
TAACGGTCTGAGGAGGGTCGTGCGCGACCTCTCCCAAAAATACGGAACGAATGTTCCGATAGTGCCCTGCTCGGGCCTCGTCTCCGTTGAGGAGCGATGGGCCTGGCGTGTCCTTCCTAGGGGGATAGTTGTCTGTCCCGCTGGGGAACGGACGGCGAGCAATCGCAGCGCCAGGAAATTAATTCAAGAGCGTGGTTGCTCTTGGCCAAAACTTGGTCATTGATCAGCAATGATCAACTATGAACATGTTTTGGAGAGCGGTGGCAGAGGAACTCTACGGTTCGATCTGCGCCATCAATTCTAATCACGAAAACCACCTTACTTATATAATATTATTGTCGATTTACTTCGTCTTAGTGGAGAGGAATGTAGATTTTTGTGATCAATTTACTTTCGTCAACATCCACATATTCCAAATTGAAAAGCTCACAAAAAACTGAACGAGCGTCATCAAAATTTTCCTTGTTATCTGGAAGCCACCGTAGAAAAATTCTATCACAGACCCCCTGAATGCCAGTATGCGGCCCATGATGGACGAAAATAGCATATTTCCCACCTTTGAGAATTTGCTGACTAACCTCACCTTTCACTGGAACTTCTTGAGAAGTTTGGATACAGGCATCAATACGAAGTCTGTCCTCACTCGTCACCTGAGGATCGTCATGAGAGATAGTGAAATACCGCATTCGGGATCTGTCTAACTGACTATCTTTTATGTATGCAACCATTGCTTTCCAAGCATTCTCGATAGCCGAATTTCCAGTTCTTCTGATAAAAAAAAGGCTTAGATCCGGTATTTTTTCAGTCTTATCTGGCCTTATCATTGGCAACTCATTAATTTTCTTTGTCATTGCGTTAACTTCCTTATATAATGCACGATAATTTTTAGGAGATTTCCCCATGTATTGTTTAAACGATCTAGTAAAAGCCGATGGCGTATCATAGTTCGTCTCCAAGGCTATTTCAGTAACCGGTTGCCTAGTATGCAGCAACCTTCCTGCTGCCCTTTCCAATCGCAACCTTCTTACGTACTTATGCACCGTCTCACCAACGATAGCCTGAAAAATCCGATGGAAGTGAAATGGTGAGTAGCAGGCTACCTTCGCCAATTCATCCATCGAAAGATCATCTTCAATGTGATCCTCGATATAGATCAGCACTTTTAGCATTCGCTTCACATACTCTTCAGAATAATTCATCTGTTTTTCCTCCTTTGAAACAAGGTTACATTATGTCCGGAAATTCATACTTTCCCGTTCCTGCGATTTTTTAAACGTATACACATCTTAGCTGAAGAATTGGATTAGCCACACAAAGTTGACAGAGAGGTGGAGGCCCAGTCGATCACTGGATTGTTAAATAGATTTTCTAGCACATCGACCACCTTTTTTGGCTATATTACCAACAAAATTGGTGGGTTGCCAATGGACCAACATCGTCAAGCCACTCATCATTTCTAAGTAGCGGCTGGGAGGTTTTTCTCAAGCAAAAAGAATATGCTCTAAGTGCGTTGCCACCTCATCTTTAATACTTTTATCGTCATGATTTGTCAGTACAATGAGGCTTCGCTGCGAAAAAGTGTATCTGTTCAGGATTGAGCTAAATCCGTCAATTTTTCCATTGTGGTAAACTAAAGGACCAACTTTTTCATCCCGAACAAGGAACACACCAAGACCATACCGTAGTTCGGGATATGTTTGATCTTTCCTGGGATGGGCTCCTTTTTCGTCTTGGTCATAAAGAAATAACGGTGCTTCGGGATGACTTGGATCGAAAGGGGCGTACACTTTCATTGGAATTGTGCAGTCTTCCATCATCTGCTGAACTTCTTTTAGAGGACCTAGAAGAGCTCTATCCCACGCCCATAAATCTTCTACCGTGCATATCATAGCTCCTGCTGAATAGGCTTTTGATAAGTGTCTTTCCATAGGCATTGGAAATAACGCCCCCCTTTCTTCCCGTTGGACAAACCCAGTTGCAACATCAGGTTGTTCACGATATGACGAAAGCATTCCCGCGTGACTCATCCCACAAGGCTCAAAAATTTCCTTTTTCATAAATTCTTCGAGAGGCTGCCCTCCCCTAAGGTTTTCAATGATAAATCCCAGCAACGCATATCCCTTGTTGCTATACATCCACATCTCGCCTGGAGGAAAAAGGAGATCTTCTTTCCTAATAATTTCAAAAAGATCCTCTGACGTAAAATTATGAGGTCTAGATTCGTCTCCATGTGTTGCTCCATAGGAATCAGAAAGGCCAGAAGAGTGCCTCAAAAGATGTTCTAAGGTAATACCATCCCACGCAGGGCTCTTGTAATACTTGGCGGGAAGAAGATCTTTTATTGGAGTGGTTAAATCAAGCCTTCCCCCCTCATCTAAATGTAATCGATCTCGAATTTTGGGATTGGTAATGAGTTCCTTATTTTGTAGAAAAAGGGTGAGAGCGGCACCAGTAAACTGCTTTGTCAATGAGCCAATACAAAATCTGGTTTCTGGGGTATTTCGAGTGGTGAGCGGTTGGTCATTCGAAGGGCCATATCCTCCAGAAAAGACAGAAACTCCCCCCTGCTGAATAAGGACCGCCCCTCTAAATTGTCTTGCCACCTCCATATATTTTAGGTAAGCATCCATTTCGAGTTTTTTGGCTCCCATGATGGCTTCGGAACTCTCTGGATGTGCCACCTGTAGATCTACACGGGTTTTTTCTTTTGTTTCCCAATCCTGTTTAAGCGACTGTAGCTCACCATCGACTACTTGTTTGGGTGAAGTACCAAACGCTGAAATATGAATTTCTTCAACATGTCGCTCAGTAGAAATCCTTTCGTCTTCAAGTGATATGTGATGCTCTATAACATTCCCCTCAACGGAGCCTTCTTTTTCCAAAATCTGCTCCTGAGCCACATGTGAGGTTTTTTCAACTTCTCCCTCCTGGAGGGCTGGTGAAAGCTGCAGGATGGCATGCTCTCCCATAGAACCTTTTTTTTCCTCTGCCTCAGAAGTTCGAGCAGTTAATGGCTCACCAGTCGCTGATAAACCAACATTTTTTTGAGCCTCCAACATTCATCCCTCTCCTCTGTCATTGGAAATATTTCCCTCCATACAGCATCAATCAATTCACTACAAGCTATCGACGCTCATCTTATCAGGATATCACCTTCAGAGCCCCTGAGAAGCAAGTTGTGTATAGAAAAAAAAGAATTCTGACAAAAGTTCTGACATAACGCTTAAAACCCAAGTTGCTACCTATTCGTTAGGGGGCAACGATGTTGGGCGAGCCAGATTGAGCGATTCGAGACGACGTCAAGGGTGTAACCCTTGACGAGGAGCGAAGCGCTATAGATGGCCGTCCAAAACAAGTTGAATCTAACGAATAGGGTGCAACTTGAGTTTAAAGTCATGTTGTCAGGAAAAGGCATTGATACGGAACTGGTTGATTTTGAATGGATTAAGGAAGTGGGGCAAGTAGGGATTGAACCTTAAGACCGACGGATTATGAATGCGGGAGAATCTCAACTCCATCGCTTCATTCACGCACGCTCACCAAAAGGACACAGTATCATCCTGAGAATCCGCATTTAGTACACTCGCCTATGTCGGCCTCAGCAGCCTCTTCCCAGGTAAATTCACCGCAAGAAGGACACTGGCCTAAAAGAATGGGGGGTGCGGTATAGAATGTGTCAGCTGTGTAATATTTCCCGAGAAGTTGATAGCATTGGAAAAAATCCTTTCTGAGTATAGCTTGCTCAAGCGTCATCCCAAGGTCTTTAGTTTTTTTATTCATTACTCAAGACTCTCGCTAAATGGATCTTTACATTTCGTGCACCATAGTTGGTCGCCCTTCATAGTATAACCATCGGTGCCAAATTTTATTATTCCTGAGCAAATGCTGCAATGTGAAGGTTCATATTCCGGAGGGTTCTGAAGTTTTTCGAAATTATATTCATTCGTCCCATAGTAAACTACCATTTCGGGCTCAAATCCCTCCCTGCATGCTTTACAGTCCTGCCATTTACCTGAGTGGCCCTCGTTATGATGAAAACCACAAAGGGTATAGCGTCTGTGATTGCGTGAACAACTATTCTTCGCGTAGGAAAATACTACGTATTTGTGTTCATCATCACAAATCCATTGATCGCAACATGGTGTTTTCGTCAGGTTTTTACCTTTGCCACACAGCCCACACTTTGGTTTCGCTGGTCCTGGATTTTTTTTCATCAATCGACGAGGCTAAAGACCGTGACCTTTAGGTCATGGAGGAAGCCTCGCTCCTTAGTTAAGTGTTAAAAATGGGAGGGTACCCCCCATGATAAGTCCTTCGTAAATAATCTGATCCTCTATCCGGCACTCTAAGATTCTCTTCCATGGTGAAATCCTAGAAAGAGCTTCTCTGACCTCTCAGACGTTTTATTGATAGCAGGGTTGACGTTAAGTTGTTTTCCCGCCTTGTGGCCGAGCAAAGAGGCTTCCTCACAATAGAGTGAACTGCTTTTGCTAGATCTTAACCGTGGATAGGCCATCGCCCGGGCATCATCGAGCTTCTTTTCAATAATCATCAACGCATGTGTCATGTCTGTCGCAGAGGCCTGTTTAAGAGCACGCACCTTATCGCAATAACCCCTAGCCACGCCAAAGAAAAAGGAGTTCTTGGCCACTCTCCCTCGCACATGAGCACTCTTTTGTGCTTGATCCCACAGTATATCTAATTGATGATCCAGGACAATCGCCACGTATTCGGCAATGGATACATTGACTGAATCTCCTAAGATTTCAAGGTAGGTAAAGTCACCCACTCTGTTATAGACAACGCTAACGAAAAAAGTCATGAGAATATTCCCAATAGCGCATGTTTTAGCATCCTTCCTTTTCTGTTTCATGATGCGCTTCAGAACTACCTTTTCTCCATCCCCTTCGTCAATAGAAGTGGCCTCCATATGATGATTCAAAAGGAGCTGTTGAGACTTGATCATCGCCTGTTCTGCTTCATGGATATTGCTACTTGTAGCAAGGGCCAAGAGTTTTTTCACTTTTCTTAATACAGAGCTCTCTTCCACTTGGGCATCGGTTCCTTTCCTCTCCAGTGTGATGGCCGCTCTCTGTACTTCTTCTCCCCATCCCATCCTTGTGCAAAGATCTTTAAATTCTTCTGAATGAGGAGGCAATACCATGCCATGATTAATAAACGTGATGTAATGAGCCAACTCATGCCTAATTACATTATGTAGCTGTTCCCGAGAGACGCGCATCAAACACTCGTGAAAGCCTAGCTCATAAAAAGTTGGATCAAAGTATCCTATCTGATTAGCATCATTATAAATGACTATGTTGATGGGGTATGACTGCAGCCATCGATCACAGAAATAATCTTTTCCCGTTTGGAGCCCAACTTCCCGCGTTAGTACATGTTTTACGGTCTGTTTGATCTCATTGACAAACGAAACGATTTTTTTTGAATAAACTATCACAAGAACTTCCTACTCATCGTTGGTGCTGAAGAAGATTGCAGTCTTCTGCTAAATCTACGGCCACATAGGGTTCATTTTGACCGTTCAAAACGGGGTAACACTTCCCAAAAAAGGTGATATACCAATCAATTTTTCCGTATAACGTTTATGAACTCAAGCCGCATACCGTTGTTGGTTCGAGCGGCATGGTTGGTGTTGGTAAGATTCTTCTTCGTTGCACCCCCATTGCACCGCGGTGACAATTTTTAGCTCGATGATTGATATTCCATCAAGCTAAACCATGCCCACAGATATGTATGAAGAAATGGGGCAAGTAGGGATTGAACCTACGACCGACAAATTATGAGTCCGCAGTTTCTCAATACTTGACAACAGTCATTCGCTGTTCACAGCAGCATGATAGCAGGGTTAGCCCTAGATTTTCAATTGACACGTGATGCGGTGTGCTGACAGAAATAGGACAGCAGTGTGTCAAAAATGTGCCAAGGAAATTTGAAAGTCATTGACTTTGCGTAGCCTTGGTGAAAAAATCTTCGTTTATCTTTACAAGAGGCACACGAATGATCAAGAAATTGAAACATTTCCCACTTCCTGCATTTTCAGCATCTGAAATTCCATCTGATTACTCCGGGTTTCTTAATGAATTGAAATCTAGAATACAAACCGCACAGTTGAAAGCCATAGCATCCGTAAACCGTGGACTAACATCCTTGTACTGGGACATCGGTTATGAGCTATCGAAAAAAATCAGTCAGGAAGGATGGGGTTCAAAAACGATAGAACGCCTTTCGGTTGACCTGGCAAGTGCTTTTCCAGGTGTAGCTGGATTTTCAAA
>CAINFV010000283.1 GCA_903848235.1 Chlamydiia bacterium
AAGAAAGGCCACCAATAGAAGAACAAAAAGAACACGGCGAGACATGAGAACCAAACCAAAAAAAAGATGTCATGGCCAATTAATATACATAATTTTGGATTAATTTGCAGAGATCATTCATCGTAAGCCCGACGAAACAGTCTGAATTGCTGAACGAAACTTCTCAGGCTAGGCTCAAATAGACTGGGAGCGTATAATGAGAATCTTAAAACCATGCTTTCAGCAAGAAAGTCGGTTTCTCATCTATTTTGTACGGAGCAGCGAACTCAATGGCTACACAGATACGATATCCTTATCCTATTCGCTACAGCGGATTTTTACTGTGGCCATTTTTGTTTGCTCTGTTTTTCCCTCCCATCAGCCTGCTTCTCGTCATCAAAAATGCCAGCTTTATCAAAAACAGTTCCTCTTTTCGGCTCTCGTACAATGGATCGTGGTTCTGGGTTTTCTTCTGGACGGTGTTCTTTTTCCCGATTGGCATCATCCTGTTTTTGGTCAATGGCGCCGACGTCGTGGAAACGACTCTCATATAAGAGCCTTTGATAGGCCGTAAAGGATCTTGTACAATGATGAGATTGCGCACGTATTTCGGCTTTCTGTGCATTAATGCTCTTGGCATTTGTCTTTTGTTTTCTGATTGTCCCAGCCTCGAACGAAATTCAGTTCTAGGTGACGCCCTCAACCATCCTCTTACGATAGCCGAGCTCATTGAGATTGCGTTAGCGAATACCCCCTCTACTAAAAAAGCGTATTGGAATGCAGAACGCGCTGCAGCCGATGTAGGAATAGCAGAGAGTGCATATTACCCTCAGATACGGGGAAAAGGCTCTGCGGAACATGAAGTGGGGCATCCTTCCAAAGAAGCTGTGACGACAGAGAGCGCTGACCTGTGTCTGGACATGCTCCTCTATGACTGCGGAAAGACAAACGCCTCTGTTGCCGCCACAAAACAACTTCTTAAGGCAGCTTCTTGGAATGTCGATTGGAATGTACAACAGGTCCTTGTCTCAGTCTTCGAAGCCACGTACACTATGCTCTACGCTAGGGAAGTGTATGATGCCACGCTTGTCACCTTACAAGAGGCCGAAAAAATGGTATCAAGGGCTCGAGAACTCAATCGCGTAGGATTAAAACCTGTTTCTGATGTCTATACCGCAGAAGCAACACTTTTCAGCGCAAAAATGGAGCTCACCGACAAAAAAGAATTACTCAAAGAGAGTGAATCTTCTCTAGCAACCGTTCTTGGCCTCCCTGCAACAACACACCTCACCCTGGCCCCGATCTGTCTTGACACCGCACCCACAAAAGAAGATGTCGATTTACTTATCACATCTGCTTACTCTCACCGCGCAGACCTTCAGGAAAAACAAGCGATGTATACAGCTGCCCTCGACACCGTTGAAAAGGAGAATGCCGCCGCATGGCCAGAATTCTCCTGTTTTGGTCGCGGAGGAGTTGACACCACACATACGAATCATCGAGCTCAAGTGAACAGCCAGTCGGTTCATTCCAGAGCACATTTCAGGCAGTATAGTGTTGGTCTTAAAGTAGAGATCCCTTTGTTTACAGGGTTTGATCTCACAAACAAGAAAAAAGCAGCTCTTGCAGAGGCGAATCTTACCAAAGCTGAAATTGACGCTCTCCAACTAGAAATTGCTCGCGATGTCGCTTGTGCAGCCTATTCTCTTGAGGCAGCTCAAGAAAAATTACCTGATGCTGCTTGCAACCTTGAAAGCGCCAAAAAGGCATATGAAGGCACCCTCGAACGATATTCGGCTGGGAAAGATGAAATAGCTGCCCTGTACAATGCACAGCAGCAGGTCGCAGCAGCACGCATTCAGTACAACACTGTAAAAACCCAATGGCTCACAGGGATTGCTAACCTCGCCTATGCAACGGGGACGCTGTGACTTTTTTTTATGATGGTACAAAAGTGAAAAAATATCTTCTTTGTTGCGTCCTTTTGGTGGGGTGTAGCTCGCAGAATGAAGAGAAATCTTCGTTACAAGAGGTGATTCCTGTCTCTGTCGCGCATCCGTCTATCAAAGATTTTGCACGCGCTATCGAAACAACAGGAACTCTGACCCCAATAGCCTCTGTTTCCATTTTCTCTCGAGCTGATGGGGTTGTTGCCAAAATTCATGTTCACGAAGGTCAAAACGTAAGCGAAGGAAGTCCTCTTGTATCGCTGGATAGCGCGATGCAACAGCT
>CAINFV010000284.1 GCA_903848235.1 Chlamydiia bacterium
GCATCAAGTGTGCCCAAGGTAGCCGAATCCTGTGGATATTTTATTGATCTCAAGGCGTCGATTTGATGGCGGACGGAATAAATATCATTGGGAGTTGCCTTTTCCTCTCCCAATAACGCCCCCAGACGGTCTATTTCCGCTCTTACATGCGGTATCACTACCGTCGAATTGAGCTTTTCATATTTCTTCGCTAGACCAATAAGTCGACCGCGATTTGCTTCGGTTGAAAGTGACAACAATTGAATGGCTCTAGCTCTTCCCTGCTCTATCTGAGCTATATCACTTTTTTCATCGACCTTAGAAAGCTGCACAATCTCTTCTTCTACTGATTTTACAGTTGCATTTTCTATTGCATTATTGATGTGTTTACTCATAGAAGGAATTTCTCCCTTCAGATTCGTATTGAGCCGATTCCAAATTCCAAGTCCCTCCCCATCTGGCTCTGGAAGGATCTTCATTGCTGTGTCAAAAAATTTTTCTCCCACTTCAGGATGATGCTGAAGTACCCCATGAAACCACTCTGATGAAGAAAGATCCATCAGCATCCCTTGCAATTCTTTCCTGCATTGACTATCTGGATCATCCTTCCCCCCAAGAGAGGCCAACATATTTTGCATCTCTAGCATGAAACCAATTGCCGTTTGCCTTGCATCCTCGCTCCATCCCGTTCCTCGTCCTACGAGTTCGGACATGAATTTCTTAATCCCAGTCTCCCGTTCGCCCAAAGCAAACGTTTTACCCTTCATCACAATCTTCCCTTTCGACCCAAGCTGCTGAGTGATACTGCGCATCTGTCCAATTTTCTCTATAGTCTCTAGCTTAGGTCCAGAAATCGGTTCACGAGGCTTTTCCACGGCTGCGGTTGAAGCGCGACGTGCTCTTGATACCTGAGAGCTATCCTCTCCGCTCCGCCCCCTCCCTTGCACCGATTCAATTTTACTCTGTAGTTCTTCAAGCGCCTGATCAATGCGCTCCACTTCGACTTCAAAGCCTCTTCGGCCTTCCATCGCTTCTCTTAGAATCGTAAGATGTTCCGTGAGTTCTTGAGGACTTCCATGAGGAACGACTGAAATGGATCTTAGCATCTTATCGGAGTAGCTCCGCAGCCCATCATCAGATAGAGATGAACATTTCTCAATATCTCCGCTCTCTATTTCTCTTAGCGCAAAACAATCTCTGAGGTGTCTGTCAGCTACAAAAAATACGATAGGAAGAGCCGTTGTAGTTTCCGTCGCTTTGGGAGGTCCGCCCAATTTATTGACGAGTGTTTCAGCTTTTTCTCCAGGGAACAACTTCTCGAACATGCGATACAGAGCTGTCGGAAGGGACTTCTCGGCATCCTTCTCCTGTGCCCACCACCCTTCAACTTCTATAGGAGATTGAAACACTTGTTTTACAGCTTCTAAAACACTGTCTCGGGTTTTTTCATCTATTGGCTCTGGTAGCGAAGAGACAAGTTCGATAAACGTTCTCAACGCCTGAGGAGATGTCGGGCCCGGCTCTTCTGTGGCTTGTAGAACCCCTTTTTCGTCGACTGTTAATCTATTTCCCTGTCGAACTTCTTCTGCAAGGTTCTTTATGATTCGAGCCTGGATTTTTCCGATGTTCACATCGATTTTTGATACCGTCTCTGTTATATCACCGGGGCCTGATATAGACCTCTGCCCAACAACGCAGGCATTGCGATCGGTCTGTAACTTCCCTAGATGTACCTGAAGCTCTGAAAGACTTCCGCCTAGTATTTCCTCTCCAATCTCTTTGGTAGCAATCGGAACGAGTGGCAGAAGACGAACTGGAGGGGCAATATGTACAGGGGGAAATTCTGGCTTTTCCCCCACCGGTACACCAGTGTCACCCAGAGTAACAGGTACAGATTTCCCCCCCCCTAGTGGCATAGCACCACTTTCACCCAATGGTTTCTCTGGCTCAGCGCCTTCTAATTTTTGCGGAAAATGGGGAAGAAAGCTCGCACTGCCTGATGTATCCATATTCTATCCTCTCTTTCAATGTTCATTAGAGCTAAACGATCCACCCCGCATGAGAGGCTCTCACCGTCTCATGATACAACGGGATTAAAACGCTTAGTCTGAGGCTTTTGCAAAACGAGCGGGCGCGCTCTGCTCGCGGCGGCTCGAATAGAGAGGTTATCTCTCCCTTCGTCGCCGGCGCCTTGCATATCGCAGCCACTAGTTTTGCAAAAGCCTCTGAATTAATTTTTTTATATATGAAATGGTCATTTTACAGAAAAACGTTTCCGTCACCCCTGCACTTTTATGAACACAGAGCCGGGTGAATCGATAAACTCTCACCAATATCCACTGAAGTATTAGTAGAGCTCGCAGGGGTTTTTCTAGGAGATTGATGCTTTTATACCGATTCTTGAACAAGACGCGGTATTGTTTTACCGCGTTCGCGTTAGAGCTCGCAAAGCAATAATAGCTTCTGGATATCCTTCTTGAGCTGCCAACCTATAATAATAGAGAGCTCTTCTCACATCTTGAATAACACCCATTCCTCCCCTCTCATAAAGGCCGCCAAGATAGAGCTGCGCTTCACCCTCACCTTGATCGGCAGCCGCATGAAACAGCCGAACCGCTTCAGCATCATTTTGTGCAATGCCCGTGCCCGCCTCATACATATATCCAAGATACAACTCCGCTACTACATTTCCCTGTCCGGCGGCAAGGGCTAGTAACTGCTCGATAAAATATGGACATATCTTGACAAATCCACCCATTTTGTCCAAGTTTTAACTGGCAAAAAATCATAATGCACATCTCCAGATCAAAGCATTTTTGTTTTTTCGTGCTATAGTTCAAACA